>NZCH01000132.1 GCA_002688155.1 Phycisphaerae bacterium | reverse complement strand
CGCGTAGTTCATCGACAACTCACGCACGAACGGGATCTTCTTGTCGATCTTCTTCTCGCCCAGGTGACGCAGGTCCAGGTTCACCGCGTGGCCGTACTTCGTTTCGATCGTATTGCCCTTTTGCATCTCATACACGAAGCATTGGCTGAGCTTGTCGCGCGGGCCTAACTCCATAGTGCGCTTCTGCGGGTGATTCGGATCGTTCACATCCAATGCCTCGCCCAGATCGTAGTGGCGCAGGTAGCGATCCCCGTGCTTGTTGACGAGTATGCCGCCCTCGCCTCGCGACGCCTCAGTGATGAGGATGCCGGTGCCCGGCAGGCCGGTCGGGTGATACTGAACAAACTCCATGTCCTTAAGTGCCGCACCCGCGCGGTACGCCATGGCCATACCGTCGCCCGTCTTGATCGCGCCGTTGGTCGTAAATGGAAACACATTGCCCGCGCCGCCGGTGCTCATGATCACCGACTTGCCCATAATCGCACGCACCTGGCCCGAACACATCTCGATGGCCGCGCAACCGCAGCAGCGACCGTCATCGACCAGCAACCGCGACGCGAAATGCTCGTCGTAACGCGTGATGTTGTTGTACTTGAGCGTCGTCTGAAACAACGCGTGGAGCATGTGGAAGCCGGTCTTGTCGGCCGCGAACCACGTCCGCTCGATCTTCATGCCGCCGAACGGCCGAACCGCCACCGAGCCGTCGGGGTCGCGGCTCCACGGGCAGCCCCAATGCTCGAGCTGAATCATTTCGCTGGGCGCTTCATTGACGAACAGCTCAACGGCGTCCTGATCCGCCAGCCAATCGGCACCGCTGATCGTGTCGTAGATGTGGTCTTCGAGGCTGTCATTGGGTTTGATGACCGCCGCCGCGCCGCCCTCGGCCGCGACCGTGTGGCTCCGCATGGGGTACACCTTCGACACCATCGCCACCGACAACGTCGGGTCCTTCTGGGCAATGGCAATCGCCGCACGCAGGCCCGCGCCGCCTCCGCCGACCACGACGACATCATGCTCGTATACGTGAATCCCTGCGCTCATATACAATCCTCCCACCCGCGCTGCGATAATTTGACGTCCGAACGAGCCATGTTCTTAGCATACTCGATGTCCACGCTCAGCCGCAACCATCCGCCCGGTGGCCGGCATGACTCGTGATGCGACAAGCTCGCGCCTTGTCGCTACGATCTGCGCATGCCCCTGACACACCCTTATCAAGATCTCACTGGCGGCCAATGGCTGTGCGGTAACTTGCACGCGCACACCACCCGAAGCGACGGGGAGCGCGAACCGCAAGCCGTCGTCGACGACTACGCCGGGCGCGGCCACGGCTTCCTCATGATCTCCGATCATGACATCTTCACCTCGCCCGATGACCATGCCACGCTCGATGCCGGTGACCTGCTGCTGATCCCCGGCAATGAAGTCACGCGTAACGGCCCGCACATGCTCCATGTGGGCGCGGACCGCCTCGTCGAGCCGCACGGCCCGCGACAACTCGTCATCGACGCCATCAACCAGTCGCAGGGTTTCTGCGTCGCGGCGCATCCGAACTGGCAGGAAGCGTTTGATCATTGTCCGCTCGCATCGCTGCGAGAGTGGCAAGGCTACCTGGGCATAGAGGTCTACAACGGCGTAATCAGCAGGCTGCAGGGCAGCCCCTACGCGACCAACAAGTGGGACATGCTGCTCGCGTCCGGCCGGCGGTTGTGGGGTTTCGCACACGACGACAGCCACGCGGCGCAGGGCGACACCGGCCTGGGCTGGAACACGGTGTACGTCACGGACAACTCCGCCGCGGGCGTCGTTGACGCGTTGCAGCATGGCCGGTTCTATCCCTCCACGGGTGTGATGATTAACAGCATCCAGGTAGACGGCACCCGTATCCGCATCACGACCGACAATGCGCGGCGGATCATCGCACTGTCGGACCTCGGCCGGCGGTTCCACACGGCCGACAACGCGACCATCGAGTGCGACGTGCCTGACGACGCAACATATGTACGATTCGAGTGCTGGGGCGACGGCGAAACGTTCGCCTGGACACAGCCGTTCTTCGTCGATCGTTGACTCAGCGCGATCTGACAGGAAAACATTGCTGCATCGATGTCCGATCACACGCGCAACGAGCTGACGTCGTGGTCGTCGGCGCCGCCACCACCTACGAACTGGCGAAGCGCGACTTGAACGTCGTCGTCATCGACCGCAATGACGTCGGCCATGGCTGCTCGTTCGGCAACGCCGGCTGGATCACGCCGGCATTCGCCGTGCCCCTGCCCGTGCCCGGGTTGCTATTTAAGTCCCTCAATGTGGATGTGCGACCCCAACAGCCCGCCGCCAGTCCATCCCCGGACCCACAACGTGTGCACGTTACCGCCAAATTCGAGAACCCAAAATCGGCAAACAGGATGCGACGACACCACCATCACCGACATCGTGCATCGCCTGCACGCCGGCGCGTTCCAACAAGTCGCCCAACCCGGCATCCAGACTCACCCGCCTCCCCTCGATCGACAGGAGACGATACCGCATGTCGGTTGACATAGGCTCGAGAGGAGGGGGTACTGACGTTTGCAATCCCACGACGGCCCCGGGATGACGCCATATGGGAAATCTCGGAGAAGATGTTTACCGGCTGGGGCCGCACGCTGTATGCTACAGGGCGCTGGTCCCTTGCGGGTCTCGCGTTGACAGGACCGGGCAAAGGCCAAATGCGAAGTGTCGGCACGTTCTTTCTTCGCAGTGGAGTTATTCTGACAGTCGAATCAAAGGAGAGCTGTTGATGGCAATGTGGGTCAGGACCGCTGTTGTGTGTGCCGTTTTGTTAAGTGCCCTTGTCGCGCAATATTCCTATGCCGTCGCCGATTCGCGCCATATCGCCCACAAGGCCAGGCAGGTTACCGAATCCCCGGGCGTGAAAGCGGGAATGCTCGACGGCCATCCCTACATCGGAAACGAATCGGTCACCTACGTCTGGACGAAACCCGAGGACGGGGCGGGACTCCTTAGCATCTATGACAGGGCCAGCGGCAAATGGCTGCTCCAGGTGGATGTCGACAGGGCCCGCATGTGGCGCGTCGACGTGAAGCACGGTGAGAAGAAACAGAAACGCACGTATGAGAATGCGGGGCGTCCCTGCATAGTCACCACCACGGTCGAGCAAGGCGAGGCCGTCGCTTCCTTCGTGTGGGGCGGCGACGTGTCGGTTCAGGTCGTGACCCGCCTGGCCGCCGACGAGACGCTTGCCCGATCGCAAATCAACGTGCGCACGCTGCATGATGACGAAGGACTGCTCCATGTGACCTTCCCCGTCGTTCACGGCATCCTCCCGCTGGCCGAGAACGCAGCCGACGACCGCGTGCTGTTTGCGTTCCGATCGGGGTTTACGCGGCCGTCACCGCTGGTCACGGGCAAGCCGCTGAAGATGAAGTACTGCATCGAATACAACATGCAGCTCGCGGCGCTGCTGGGCGGCGGGCGGGGACTCTATTTCGGCGACCACGACCCAACGACAGCCTGGAAGGACTTTAGCTGGACGCCGGACGCCGACACGCAGACGCTCAGCTACGCCGTTTCGCACCCCGTGCTCGACTGGGGCGGCTCCGAGCTTGTGACGCACTATGAATCGCCCGGTGACTGCGTGCTGGGTCCGTTTCAGGGTGACTGGTACGACGCGGCGCGCATCTATCGCCGATGGGCCGTCACCGCGCCGTGGTGCGCCAAAGGCCCCATGCACCAGCGCGAGGATTATCCGAAGTGGTTTTTGAACATCGACTACTGGGCCTTTGGCCACATGGGCGATCCGCTGTCCCAGCAACGCGAGTTCATCAAGCGTGACCTGTTCGATTTCCCCATCACCGTCACGCACGACTATGGCCACTTCAATGGATGGACCATCCACGACGCCGGGCCGGAGTACTTCCCGCCCAAGCCCGGTTCGGTCAACTACCAGCGGGTGGTCGGTGAACTGCGCGACCGCGGGGCGCGCGTCGTGCCCTACGTCATGGGATGGATGTGGAACGGCGCGTCGGAAGGCTATCGCCGCAGAGGAGCCAAAGAGAAAGGCGCCATGCTGGGCGAGGACGGCGAGAGCGTGCTCTGGGCCGAACTTGAACCGTCCGAAGAAAATATTGCGATGTGCCCGGCCTCGAAGATCTGGCGCGACAAGTTGACCGACGTGTCGGTCGAATTCGTCCAGCGCTATCGTACGGGCGGCATCTATTTCGACTACTTCTCGACACACATGAATGACTGCTTCAACCCGACCCACGGCCACGCGCTGGGCGGGGGAGATTACTGGGGGCGGGGCGTGCACGATCTGTTCCGGCAGGTGCGGGACGAAGTGCACAAGATCGATCCCCAGGCCATGCTCTGCGCGGAGGACCTGGCCGAGTTCGGAATCGATGTGCTTGATGCGGCCTATGTCGGAATCACGGACGACGCGCCCGTCTGGCAGGTGGTCTATCACGACTACACCCAGCTTTTCGGCGGCATGCACTGGATGGAGCAGGGGAAGATCCCGCTCAGCCGCCAGTGGCTCTACGGCCGTATCAGCCAGCTCCCCGGCACGCTTGGGTTTCCCGACTCGCGGCCGGAGACAATCGAGTGGTACCGCGACCTCCTGCGCTGCACTCACGAGTTCGCCCGGCCGTACCTCGGGTACGGCGAAATGCTGCGCCCCCCCAAGGTCGCAGGAGACATACCCATCCTGACGATGAAGTCGGCCGACGGCCCGTTCAAGGCGCCGGGCGTTGAAGGCACGGCGTGGCGGGCGCCCGACGGCAGCGTCGGCATTTTCTTCGTCAACTACGAGGACCAGCCGCGCCAGTTCACCTGGAAAACCGACCTCGCCGAGATCGCCGGGCTCGACGCATCGAAGCGATTGCAGATCACCGAGTGGACCGCGGACAACGGCGCCAAACCGCTGAAGCAAACTGCGGGCGGCATCGTCGGCGACGCGGTGGAGATACCCCCGCACGGCATGATTGCCCTGAAGTTCGAGAGGATACCATGAGGACCTTGACGACGATCCTGCTGATATTCGCCGCGATCCCCTGTACGATCACCGGCGCCGAGTCGCTCAAGACGCCCCCCGGCTGCGTCGCTGCTGACAACGCCAAGCCGGGCCCCGAAGGTTACGCCGACCGCGTCATCCACGAGAAGACCGGCATCGAGCTGATCCTCATTTCCAGCGGCACGTTCGTGATGGGCACCGACGATCGCTTCGCCGCGTCAAATGTCTTGCCGGCGCACCAGGTGACGATCTCCCAGCCCTTTTACATGGGCAAGACCGAGGTCACCAACGGCCAGTATCGCCGGTTCATGCAGGCGAAGCCCGATTACGACGGCGAAGCTGACGTCGATCCTGCGTATGACCTGTACCTCTTGCACTTCAAAGACAAAAGCGTCATGTCCCCGGAAGATGAGTATCCCGTCGTCTGGGTGGGTTGGCACAACGCAATGGCGTTTTGTGACTGGGCGGGCCTGGAACTTCCCAGCGAAGCGCTGTGGGAGTGCGCCTGCCGCGCCGGCACAACCACCAATTACTCCTTCGGGGACGACGAACAGAACCTTCATGACTACGCCTGGGCGGACCTGGCCGCCGGTCACCTCACCCACCCGGTGGCGACGAAGCTGCCCAACCAGTGGGGACTGTACGACATGCACGGCAACGTGTGGGAGTGGTGTGCCGACGATTACATTTACCGGTACGAGGACGCCCCGGCCGACGGCTCGATTCGACGGGATCCAAAATCGCAGACCAAGCCGCTGCGCGGCGGGTCGTGGAGCACCGGCCCGGGCGTTCACAGGAAGACGCCTGACTGGTTCCCTTCCACCGCCATGGGCAGCATGGCGCGTTTCCATGTCGCCCCGGGCAACGCCTGGCAAGACCGCGGGTTCAGGGTGAGTTTGCCGCTCAAGGACACGACGCCGTGACTGGGTTTACCAGAGCGATCCCCGATCGGGTGCTAAACATTGGCTGAGATCCGGATCATGCCTGTCAGAACCGCACCTCGATGACGGAGGCGCGCATCACGAGCGTTTCCACCGAGAAAGCTGCTGCACGGTTCATTGTGGGATTAAACGTGCAGTGCCTGCGGTGAGCAGACGATCGAGCTGGCGGCAAGCGCCCAACAGGCCTCTGCCACATCCATACCCATCCTGACTCTCTTGGAACCAGGCGGGGCTCCTCGTGATCTGACATTGCTGTATGAACGCCCTGGCGCTATACAAAAGTCCTAAGAAGGAGAAACCATTAAACGCGCGACACAGAGTGGAATGGCAAGATGAACGAGATTGTCCCGGGCACACCGCTGGATGTTGAACGTTTTTTCAAACTCGATATTCTCGAGCCGGCTGCTGGCGCCGGCCTTCCGCTGGATCAGCCCACTGACCGTCGGCGAGGCGGAAGACTATCATCCGCGCAATGGCGTCCCCTCCCCGACGTTCTCCTACAGCTTCGTGTACATCTCCGATGACGAAGGTAAGACCTGGAAGCGCAGCCTCAGCGAGCTTTTCATCAGCGTGAATCGTGCTGTCTGGGGCCTGGAGGAGCCGATCGTGGTGGAACTGCGGGACGGCAGGCTGCTCATGCATCTTCGTTCGGGGATGGGAAGGATGTACAAGTCCTACTCCTGGGACGACGGGTTTTCCTGGACCCGGCCGGCGCTCACAGGTGGCCAGATCGCTTTCCAACTCTTTGAGGCGGCACTGTTTCTTGAGATGGCACTGTTATTTTCTCCCCCCGTCACGGTCGACGACGCGAGCACAAGGCCGCCGTAAATCAAGCGTGCATCATGGGTCCGCTCACGGTTTGCGAATCCGTGAGCGGCTGACGAATCGGACACACAAGAAGTTCACACTGTTCGGGTGTCAGCCGCGCAAGCAGGGCGTCGGTCACATTGACGGATTCGTTCTGCGTCGAAATGTTCTGCGATCTGAGAAAGTACGGCCCGTAACCGACATGCAACGTGTAACGCGTCACGTCGTTGCGAACGGGTACGCCTCCGTGCCGACACGCTTCGGTGAACAGAATGCCGTCGCCGGCCCTGCACGGGGTTACGACCAGGCCCGGCTCATCGTGCATGTCGTCGATGCCGTCCGGCAACGAAAAGTGACCCTTGTGCGAGCCCGGAATGAAACACATCGGCCCACCGTTGTCCGGTACGTCTTGCAAGAAGTAAACCATACGTACCATCATGCAATTGATTTCATTGCCGAGCACGCGATACGCGTACATTGGCCCGTGCCCGTGCGGGAAACCCATGTGCATGCTCGTGCGGTTGCCGGGATAGCGAATACGCAATTCCGAGTTATTGATCGAAATGCGCCCCTGCACGATGCGACGGACGTAGCGCATGGTCGGCCCGTGGCCTATCAGAAAGTCGAATGCATCGGGTTCGAGCCAGAAGTCCTCGACCATCAGTGTCTCGCCGCCATCTGACTGTTTGGTTACAAAGTATCCGTGCTCGGGATGACGCCAATAGTCGTATTCATTGTGCAATGCCGCATGCCACTGCAACGGCCCGGCGCAACACGCCAGCGCGCTGTGCTCAAGACACCTCGCCGCGTCGTGCAGCCGCGCCGTTTCGTCTTGCGTGAGCAAGCCCGGAATATGCAGGTAGCCCTGCACGTCAAAGAGATAGCGCTCAGTGTCATTCATCCGTTCGCCTCGGGGATTCTGTTGAATGCGACCTGCATCTTCGGCCCTTGGCGCTGCGCCTTAATGATGACCAAATCATGCTGACCAGCACTGGGAACGCTCGTCCGCGTCCGCGTCAGATTTCGTCGCCTTCCTATTTATCTTCGTCATCGCTCTCGTCCACCTGCTCATCCGCTTGCTCGTCACCGTCGGCGTCCCAGGGGGAGTCGTTTTCTTCCTCTTCGTCGTCCTCCTGTTCATCTTCCTCGACATCGTCGTCGCTGTCGGCGTCCTCGACTTCTTCCTCTTCGTCGTATTCGGGATCGTATTTGTCTGACTCGTCCGCGATCTGATCTGTTTCCGATTCGTCCGCGTAATCGTCGGGTTCCGGGTCATCTTCGGCGTCTACGTTCGTAGTGACCGAATTCGTCCTGTCCTGCCCATCGACGCCGTTGGTCTGTGCTTCGTCCATACCATTGACCTCGACGGCGCGTGCGTCAGCCTCCGCCTGCTCCTTGAGCGCTTCGTATTCGTCGTGCGTCATGGTGACTTCACGCGCTTGCGCGTTCTTGTGTGAGCCCAGCAGGCCCATCGCTTCCATCTGTTCGATCATGCGCGACGCCCGGCTGTATCCGACCGTCAACCGCCGCTGTAACAGCGACACGCTGCCACGCTGTGTTTCAAGCACGACACGTACGGCATCTTCAAACAGCGGGTCATGCTCTTCGCCGTCCTCGAGCCCTGTGGGCTGCTTGATCTGCATGAGCTGTGGTTCGTAACTGGGCGTCGAGACGTCCTTGATGAAACGCGTCACGGTGCGAATTTCTGAATCCTCGACCAGGGTGCCTTGCGACCGCTGCGTCTTGCTCGTTCGTGGCGACAGGTACAGCATGTCGCCCTGACCCAAAAGCAGTTCTGCGCCTTTCTGGTCGAGTACGATGCGACTGTCCATGCCCGACGCGACCTTGAACGACACGCGGCACGGCATGTTCGACTTGATCAGCCCCGTCACCACGTTCGCCTGCGGGCGCTGCGTCGCGAGAATCAGGTGCATTCCCACCGCGCGTGATTTCTGCGCCAGGCGCACGATATCGCCTTCGACCTCCTTGGCGGTCATCATCAGGTCCGCCAGCTCATCAATAATGAATACGAGGTACGGCAGCTTACGCGGGATGGCGGCTTCCTCAGCCTCGGATTGCGGGTCAAAGCGATCCTTGAGTTGGTCCCATTCCAGCGCGTTGTAGCTGGCGATGTCGCGGACACTTGCTTCGGCGAGCAGCGCGTAACGCTCGTCCATCTTCGTCGTCGCCCACTCAAGGATCGCCGCGGCGCGGGTCATTTCCGTCACCACCGGGCACATCAGGTGCGGGATGTCCTTGAACATCGCCATCTCAACCATCTTCGGATCGACCAGCACGAGCTTGAGTTCGTCCGGGCGGCGCGCGAACAGAAACGACATGATGATCGCGTTCATACACACACTCTTGCCTGAGCCGGTCGTGCCGGCGATGAGCATATGTGGCATGGTTGCCAGGTCCGCGACGAGCGACTGGCCTGACGCGTCCTTGCCCAGGAACATCGGCAGACGCATCTTCCGCGCGGCTTCGGGGTTGGCAGTCATCAATTCCTTGAGCCGGACGCGCTCCTTCTTTATGTTGGGCACTTCGATGCCGACGGTGTCCTTGCCGACCATGTTCGGTACGATGCGAATGTTCTGTGATTTGAGCGCACGCGCCAGATCGCTCGCCACCGCATTGATACGGGCGACCTTCGTGCCCAGCGCCAGGCGCACTTCAAATAGCGTGATGACCGGTCCCGAATCGATGCCTACGACTTCGCCGTCGATGTTGTACTGCTGCAGCGCGGATTCGAGGCTGACCGCCTGCTCTCGCACGATGCGCATCTGTGCGTCCGAAAAATTGCTTTCCGGGTCCTCGAGCAGGTGCAGTTCGGGGAACCGGTAGCCCGAGAAGTCAGGATCCCGCGTCAAAGCCGCGTTCGGATTTACTTTCCCGGCGGTCAGTTGGGCAAAGTGAATCGGCAACTCTTTGATCTTGGCGCGTAACTGTTCGGGCGTGAACCTCGGCCGTGACGAGTCTGCGTGCGAGTGGTCGGTGTCGTCGTCGGGTGCGATGTCTGTGTCCGGCGTGCCGTGATCGCCGTCATCGGGCGCATCCTGGTCCAGAGGCTCAGGCGTGTGTTTACCTGCGGCGGTGTCGTCGGGGTGGGTGATGTCTTGGACATCAGTGTCAGGCTTCTCATCGGCGCGGCGGCGTTTGAGTTTGCTGAGCATGCGTTTTCCCAAGCCCGGCGGCGCATCGTGAACCTGATCGGCGGTCTCGTCATCCTCAATCGGTTGCCGGCGACGGAGGCGATCTGAGTTTCGGCCTCGCACGGGAATTTGACTGCGCCCGCTCGCGGGGATCTGCGTCGCGTTGTCCGCCTGCGCCGGTCCAGCCAATGCAACCGCCGGCCGCACAAACTGTGCCAGCAACACTCCCAGTCGGCCCACGCCGTGCGGCAACGCCATCGCCCACTGGTCGGCGGTGATCACCGCGCCAACCCAGAGAACGATCACCAGAACGACGAACATGCCAAACGCGCCCAGCACCGGCGCGAATTGGGTGTTCAGGTAAATCGCGATCAGACCGCCGGCTCCCTGTGGTCCAACGTCGCCGGGCAGCAGCGTGTTCCATGCGTCACCGACGGGCCGCCACAGCGCGATCAGCGAACTCGTCGCGACCATCATCACGACGATGCCTGCGGCGCGCAGCACTGTCTGCGTGACCGTGCGCCCGATAGCGCGAGCGGCCATGTACACACCCGCGCCCGCCACCGCGATCCAAACGCCCGGCCCGAACATGAGGTAAAGCTCGTGCGCGAGGATCGCACCCGCCGCACCGACCCAGTTGGCCGGCGGGTCGTTCGCCGGTGCGATCGTGTGACCAGGCGCGTCCGCCGGGTCGTAACTCACGAACGCCGCGACCGTGATTACCCACATCCCCGCCAGCAGCAGCCACGCCACATATCTCGTGCGCCGCAACAACGGTGTTGGCTCGTCGGCTTCGAGTTCTTCGCCGTGTTCGGTGTAGTCGTTGCTCATGCGCATTGCTCACGGTTATCGGGCGCGCAAAGGTAGCGCCGTCGAAGCGAAACATCGGCGTATTGCAGTCCGGGCGGTCAAAGAAATGCAGGGCGGATGCTAGACGCGGATGACCCGTTAATGCCCGGTATGACCAAACCCGCCGTCCCCGCGCCTGGTTTCGGGCAGTTCGTCGACGGGTTGCCACTGCACGCGCGGCACGGGAGTGATGAGCATCTGTGCAATGCGCATACCGCGCGTAATGGTGAACGGTTCATTACCGTGGTTGATTAGCGGGACTTTGACCTGTCCGCGATAGTCCGCGTCGATGGTGCCGGGCCCGTTGATCATGGTCACACCGTTGCGCGCCGCCAGGCCTGAGCGCGGGCGCACCTGCGCTTCGTAACCTACGGGCACCGCCAGGGCGAACCCGCAGGGGATCCGCGCGATCTCGCCGGGCGTTACCACCGTGTCGGCTGTCACAGCGGCGTGCAGGTCCATGCCCGCCGCATGGTCGGTCTGATAGCTCGGCAGCGGCACATCCTCAGCGCCGGGCAAACGCATGATCGATACTTCGACCGTTTCCTGACCAGTTTTGATGTCCAGCATGTCACAGATCATACCCCGACGCGGCCGCACGTGTGATCGCCTCGCACCGGATCGGGCATGCGATGCATTGGTCGCATGAAACAGTTCGTGACGTGGTTGACAGGTCGCCTGCAGGAATGGGGGATTAATGGGGAAATGGCGGCGGTTTCTGCGTGGTCGTGCTGGCCATTCGGTTCCTGGTCCTGCAGGTCGTGCGCAAACGCGACACGGATGTCAAAGTACATTATCACCGGTGATGATTTTTCAACTATCGATTCGGCACCGTGCTGCTGATCGTACGGTTTTTCATCTGGCTGCCCCGGGCCCAGGACCTGCGATGTTCCCGGGCCCGGTATCCGCGAAGGGTCGGTTCGCCAACGTATGCGCCTGCGGTGCTTCCGCGGCGCACCCGAACGTCCTTTTGATCCGGCGATGATCGCATCGCCGATGTTGCTGATTGGTGGAACGTGGCTGACAAGCGACTGAAAGTGATGGTGCTGACCGGCGGGCCCGATCGTGAGCGTGATGTGTCGTACGCGTCCGCAAGCCAGGTCACAGACGCGCTGCTCGAGGCAGGGCACGATGTGACGCAGCGTGATGTGGGCCCGCGTGAGCCCGGGGCGCTCGACGACTTTAAACGTTGGAACGGGCAGTGCGTCTTTCCGGTAATGCACGGGTCGTGGGGCGAAGGCGGGGCGTTGCAGCGCGTACTCGAACAGCGCGGCCTCAAGTTCGTCGGGGCTGGTGCCCGGTCGGCGAGGTTGTGCATGGACAAGCACCGCGCGAAAGCGGTGTTCGAAGAGCAGGGCCTGCCGACGCCGGCATTCGAACTGCTGCGCACCGGCCAACGACGTATCCTGCAGCCGCCACTGGTGATCAAGCCGCCGCGCGAGGGGTCGAGCATTGATTTGTACATTTGCCGCACGGCCTCAGACATCAACAACGCACGGCGGAATCTGCGCGGTCATCGTGATGAGTTGATGGTTGAAAAATTCGTGGCCGGCAAGGAGTTGACGGTCAGTGTGATCGGCCGGCCGGGCACGGATCTGCCCCACGCGCTGCCCGTGATCCATATCGTGCCCGCCACCACATTTTACGATTATGACGCCAAATACAAGCGTGGCGACACGCATTATCAGTTTGACGCCGACGACATCGGCCTGTCCGCGACGACGCTGCGCTACGTGCAACGACTGGCGATCGAAGCGCACCGCGCACTGGGCTGTCGGCATCTGAGTCGCGTGGATTTTATTGTTGACGAGCGCGATCAGCCGTGGATTCTGGAAGTGAACACGATTCCCGGGTTCACGACGCATTCGCTGCTGCCGAAGGCGGCGGCGCGCGACGGTTTGCCCATGCCAAAACTCGTGGACCAGCTGGTGCGGCTGGCGATGCGGACGTAAACCCGGGCATCGGAGCCATTTTCGCGCGGATCGTTCTGCCGCGTCACCGCACGTCCAATAATGGCGGCCTTTTTCTGGGCCGCGGCGCACCGCGCTTGCCGATGTAGTGGTTCAAGCATGGGCTGGTTTCTCACCAAAAAAAAGAAATGCCGGTCTCGCAGTGCCAAGGCGACCTGGCGCCACCGTGCGAGCCAGTGGGTTCGCGACGGCGTGTTTGCGAACTGGCGGTTTGAGCACACGTTGACGGCGGTCAAGGGGTGCGTGGCGGTACTGGCCATTGTCGCGGTCTTCTGCGGCTGGTGGTTCGCGCGTGAGTACTTGACACAGTACGTTGCCGACGCTCGCGCCACGCCCGTTCACGCCGATCAGGTCGTGATCGAGGACGCGCCGTCATGGATGAGCCCGGGGCTGGCCGGAGAACTTCGCGAGCGCACAGCCGCGGCATTTATCGCAGATGGCGACCTGGCGTCGAACCCGCTGTCGCGCAAGGGTGTGGACCGAGCTCATGAGATGCTCGCAGGGAATCCGTGGGTCGAGAACCTCACAAGTGTCCGGCGGCACGGCGACGGCAGGCTGTTCGTGCACGCGTCATACCGTCGGCCGGTTGCGGTCGTACAGGCGGGACAGGGATACCACCTGATCGACCGCGACAGCGTTCGGCTGCCGGGCCTGTACCTGCCGCATCAGGCGCAACGGTTGAAGACGCCCATGATTGAAGGCGTCGCGCTGCCGCCGGCGCCACCGGGTCAGGCATGGCCCGGTGACGACCTGAAGGACGGGCTGCTGCTGGCGCAGTGCCTGTCGGGCGAACCGTATGCCGGGCAGATTGAAGCGATCGACGTGTCGCATCGCGATGCCCGGGGTCGCACGCGCATCGTGCTGCGAACGCGTAACGGCATGGTGCGCTGGGGCCTGCCGCCAAAGCAGGAGCAGATGATCGAACCGCACTGGACGACGAAGCGCTCACGTCTTGCAAAGGTTTACGAGCGTTACGGCAACATTGACGCCGGAGGCCGTGTCGTTGACCTGTTCGGAGCGCGCGTTTTTGTCTACCAGACGCGAGACGCGGCGTTTGATCCGAATTCAGATTAGACAGGTGATCTCGCGTGAGACATTGGCCTCTCGATTCACCGCGTGGATAATGGCAGTGCACACCGCATGACCACCACGCCCACCGACAATAATGCACCGCCGTTAGACGCTGCCAGGTCGGATCACACGTCGCCGATTACGTCGCCTTCTGATCGCCGCGCTGCGACGTTTCATATCGTGCCGCGCGGACTGACGATCGTGTGGTGCCTGTGGTTGCTGGGAAGCTGGGCGGTGATCTTGCCGTCACATTCGGAGGTCAACTCCGCGCGATGGATGGTTTTCGCGTCGATGTACGGCCTGCTGCTGCTTTGGCCTGCGCTTCGGCTGAGTCAGGACCACTATGACCGACTCGCGCCTGATATCGCCAACCCCGCGCGGCTGCTGGCGTGGCGCGCGGTGTTCGACTGGCTGACGCTGATCGCGGTGTATCAGACGGTGGTTTGGCCATTGAAACTTAACGCGGGTTGGAGCATGTCACAGGCGTGGTGGGTCAATGCGACGCTCGCGGCGTGGGGGCTGGTGATCGCGGTGCTCGTGGGTTGGGGCAGCCGCGCGCGATCCGGCATGGTACGGTCTGCGGTGATGCTGGCCTGCCTGGTGGTGTTGCTCGGCGAGCCACTGCTAAGGGCGGTCGTCAGCGCCGGCACACCGACGGATCCTGCGGGCGTGTGGACCATGAGGTTAAGTCCGCTCGACATCGTCTGGGCGATGACCGAGTCCAGATCCAAGTTCTCCGCGGTGCCCTGGACGTGGCACGTCGGCACCGTCGCGGGATTCGCGGCTCTTGCCGTCATTGGCTTAATCGCGACGGCCACGCCGAATGCGTCGCCGGCTGATCGTAAAATAAAATCGCAGCCTGATTGAATACAACTACCGAACGTGCGTTTGCAGGACGTGGCTTTTCTGCCACCTGACACCCGATCTTGGAGAGTCGCACCGTGGGCGCGCGGTGGCCCGTTGAGTGAATGGTGCGGACCGTTTATCCTTTACACTGTGTTTGTAACCGAATCGAAGCGCCTTGGCCGATGTTGGTGGCCGTGTTCGGCCGGCGTGGGCCATTAATCACAAGAGTCTGCAATGGAAATCATCACACAAGAAGAGAAAGAGCGTCTGGAGGTGCGGTTGCAGGATCTGATTGACCGCCGACCGGAAATCACGCAGCGTATCGCAACCGCACGGGCACTGGGCGATTTGAAGGAAAACGCGGACTACCACGCCGCGCGTGACGACCAGGGTTTAAACGAGGCCGAGATTCGCAGGCTCCAACAGCGCGTCGCCAGCGCCACGGTCGCCGATGACGCCGATATCCCGGAAGATATTGTGTTCCTGGGCTCGGTGGTGCGCCTTCTGGACCTGTCGGACGACAGCGATGACCTGTACAAACTCGTGGGCGACGCCAGCGGTAATTTTGATGCTGATGAGATCGAAGTGACAACAACGAGCCCAATGGGTGAAGCATTGATGAAATCGCGCGTGGGCGAGGAAATCAAAGTCGACCTGCCGCGCGGCGAAAAACGTTTCAAGGTGGTGGAAATTCTGTAGCGTCTCTATCATCTGGGCCGATCGGCCCGCCTAGAATCACGCGTCTGCGTCGTGCGGGTTCGGAGAACACGCATGCTCCCTGCCGGTCGCCTCGTGTGGAAACAACACGGCGCCGGAATCAAAGACCATGGTGCGACTTTGCCCCGCAATGCGCGGGGGGATCCGGTACGCGCGGCGAAATAGTTGCGGCGAAACAGATTCATGACCAACGCATCCGACCCAAAATCGACGACGCCACCGTCGGCCACCGTGACCCACGCCGTTCCGCTGAGCCCCGCAGCGCCCGTGCTGACGCTGACCGACTTTCTGGACCTGCAGACGATCTGCGAAATCCAGGAATCGTTCGCCGCGGTGACCCGGTTGGAGACGACGATCCGCGACGCCAAAGGCCAACCGCTCACACCGCCCGAGGAGGCGCGGCGGTACGATGAGCACCGCCAGTTCATGCACGCGCTGATCACGGACGAAGACCTGATCGGTGCCGGGACGCTGGCGGCCCCGATCATCATCGAAAACCAGCATCTGGGCACGATCGAGATCAATCGTGTGCAGACGCAGGTCGCGGCGCCGACGGATGAGCAGCAGTTTCTTGCGCTTGCAGCGCGACTGGGCGTCGCGGCCGACGCGGCGAGGTCGCTGTTCGAGGCGGCGCGCGACGCGTTCGCGACCGACCAGTCCGCGGCCGTAGAACTGTTGTATCTGATGGCCAACCACATCACACGGCTGTGTTACCAGGAATATCACCTGCGTCACCGCGTGGATGAGCTGTCGGCGATGTATCAACTGGCTCGTCTGCTGTCGGGTAAGCGTGAGGTGCAGGAGGTGCTTGACGCGGCCGCGGAGTCGGCATCGCAGGTCATGCAGGTCAAGGCCGCGAGCATTCGCCTGCTCAACTCCGACGGGTCTGAGCTGCTGCTCAAGAGCGTGTGCAATCTGTCGCAGCACTACTTGAGCAAGGGGCCTGTGCTGGTTGCGCAGGCCGAACTGTACAAACAGGCACTTGCCGGTGAAGTGGTGTACGTCGAAGACCTGGCGACCGACCCGCG
>NZCH01000131.1 GCA_002688155.1 Phycisphaerae bacterium | reverse complement strand
GCTTGTACTTCGCACGCCACTGTCGCAGGCGGTGCAGGTGATGGTTCGCGGCGGCGGGATCATCCATGACGACGCCTATCGTAACACCGCCCCTTAAAGCCCGCGGGCCACTGCCCGCATGCGTTACATGTGCAATTCGTTATTCTTGTCGCCATGAACATCATCCTGATCGGCTATCGTGCGTGCGGCAAGACCACGGTAGGCAAGATGCTGGCCGAGCACCTGTGGAAAACCTTTGTCGACATCGACGACGTAGCGCTCAAAAAGCTGGATTCCGATTCGATTACCGAGGTGTTTGAGGAGCGAGGCGAGGCGGTCTGGCGCGACGCGGAGGTTCAGGTCACCAAAGAACTTGTACAGCGTCTGGATATGGTCATCGGCCTCGGTGGCGGCACACTCATGCAACCCGAAGCGCGGCAGGCCATCAAACAGGCGGCCGACACGGTCCGAATTTATTTGCGCTGTGAGCCGGCCGAACTGCTACATCGCATTCAGACCGACACGATGTCGGCAACGCGCCGGCCGAACCTGACGAACCTGGGCGGCGGTATCGAAGAAATCAGCCACGTACTCGCTGAGCGCGAGCCGGTTTATCGCGCCGTCGCGGACAAGGAGTTCGACGTCACCCACATCGCGGCCAAAGACGCGCTGCGCCACATCATCGTGAAGTGTTTGTAAGCCCCCGGCGCGTTGCGGCAGGCACAAAGATTCCGTCACGCCCTTCTCGTCGTAGTCGATCGCAGCGTACTCCCAGTTTTAGAATCGTTTCACATCTCGCATCGCGCAATATCGTCAAGCCGACCCAGGCCAACAGCATGTACAGTCTCGTTCAAGTGATTCGGCTTTTGTGCGAATTTGTGGTTGCATGGAAGGTCAGGCAGAAAGGCAAAGTTTGCCAGCCGAAAGGGGGCAGAAAAAAGAAGGCCTGCTCCTGCCGGCTCGTTACCGTTCCAAGTTCTGTGTACCATTGGCCGGAAATCGAACTGGGTGATGATGTCTTTCTCGAATCCAGGGAATCGGGGCTGCAAAAGATGGCAGGGGTATTTGGGTGCCATTTTTACCGGGGTTCAAAGTTTTACGTTCCCGGGTGCGGTGAGTGAACTGAGGCGAACATCATGGTCGATGTAATGCACGGTTTCCCACCAGGCCCGAAACAGCAAGCCACGCTTGCCAATTGGCGTACCCCTCCATTCAATGTGTGGGCTTTCCATCACGTCCGGGAAATTGTTCCGTCTGCGGATGTTTCCAACGACCCGGAGAACGTCTGGCAACTAGAGTCCGCCGACGACATGTTCACCGAGTTGGAGGTCCCTGGAATCGATCACCGGAAAATCAGCTGGCACGATTTTCTGCGACAGACCTATTCCGACGGGTTGGTGATCCTCCACAAAGGAAAGGTGATTTACGAAACCTACTCCAATGGTCTGACGCGGCACGTACCCCATATCCTCATGTCGGTGTCAAAGTCCTTACTGGGACTTCTGGCAGGGATCCTGGCGGCGGACGGGGTGCTTGATCCCGAACGCTTGGTCACCGACCACGTACCCGAATTGGCAGGGACAGCCTATGTGGGTGCGACCGTGCGCAACCTGCTCGATATGAGGGCAGGGATTTTGTTCGATGAAGACTATCTGGCAGATTCGGGTCCCGTGATCGAATACCGGAAGGCAACGAACTGGAACCCTTTGGGACCGGGAGAGCCGGCGTTGGATTTGCGGTCCTTTTATCAGTCATTAACGGAGAGAGACGGGCAACATGGCCAACGATTTCACTATGTCTCGCCCAACAGCGATCTTTTGGCATGGATTATCGAGCGCACGACCGGTCGGCGTTTCGCGGACTTGTTGAGCGAGCACCTCTGGCGGCCCCTGGGGGCAGAACGGAGCGCCTACATCACCGTCGACCGGCTCGGCGCACCTCGGGCTGCCGGGGGAATTTGTGCCACCGCCCGCGATCTGGCCCGCCTTG
This sequence comes from Phycisphaerae bacterium, assembly GCA_002688155.1. Classification (GTDB taxonomy): domain Bacteria; phylum Planctomycetota; class Phycisphaerae; order Phycisphaerales; family Phycisphaeraceae; genus ARS1224. Next base: position 5,998 of record NZCH01000131.1, on the reverse strand, counting down.
GGCAACTGCTCGTTCAGGATGGTCGGGGGGGTGACCGTCAAATTATTCCACGCTTTTGGATCGACGACATCCTGAACGGGGGGAGTGCCCGGGCATGGGCCCGGGGATCGTTCGCAGAATATTTCCCCGGTTTGCCGATCCGCTATCGGTCCCAATGCTACGTGATGGACGGCGCAGATCCGTTACTGTTCGGCTTGGGCATCCATGGGCAAAACCTGTTTGTCGATCGGCAGAACGCGATTGTGATTGCGAAGGTTTCGTCTCAGCCGTTGCCACTTGATCCGGCCCTCAACTCGCTGACGATGTGCGCTGTGCAAGCGATCCGGCAGCGACTGACGGATTCAGGCTGACGCACGGGCCGAGCCGCAACGCCCGCTGGCTGCTTGCCATTACTTCTCCATCGGGGGCGAAGAAGATAGCCTCACCGCAATGATGTGGCTGGGCAGGAGAATCGGGGAGATACATGTCAACCATTCCGGCGCGTTGCGGCAGCACCACAGATGTACCCGGTGCTGCACTCCCCGAAAAACAACAGCCACGGCAACGAGGTTGCCGTGGCTGTTGCGCAAATCGTGTTGTCTTCCACACACGTTGGCTTCGATTGCGTGCGCATCGTCAGGTCACGACACACGACAGATCGCCTGTCGTTTGCAACCCCTGACCTGAGTAACCAGTTTTGCACGCGGCGGTGTGTTTGTCGCCGAGTTGCCGGCAAATGTGCCGGACATCGTCGGGGACGTTGCAACTCACATCGCCGCTGCGGCAACCGTTTCGATCCCTCCGCCCCGTCACAAGGCAAGACGGACCAGGCGAAGCGCAACAAAATGACCGAACGAGCGGCTTGGGCCGGATAAATGGAAAAATAATAGCAGGGAAAATCATCTGAAACTCACTCGGTCGCCGAGGCATTTTTCAACTGTCGATGCACCTCCTTTTTCTTTCGCGGTTAGCATCCATCCAGTTGGATTGTCTTCCTGAGTCCGCCGCAGGTCAAGGTGGCCGGGTGAGAGCCGCGATCAGTTTTCACGCGAAGCGATCCGTCGCGATCTGCGCCATGCGGGGTGGTTTCATCGCCATCTTGTTTAATACACGCCGTTTATGTACGATTCGCTGGCCAGTTACAATGCCTGAGAAACCTCATCGGTCAGTCCTATGCGATACCGCAGCAGCACATCCTTGACAGGCGACGTCGGCGGCGCCTTCGATTTGGCGCTCACCAGCCTGGCCTCGCAATCGTTTCACCTCACGTCGCGCAGGGGCACGTCCGTTGCGTTTGAAGGCCCGGGTATGCGCAGCACCAATCAAAGTGCACTGCTGGGCGCGACAACAATTCGTCTGGCCGCGACCGCCGGCCAACTCGAACTGGAAGCCGACCTTGGCGGTGTGCGATTCCTGACCCGCCGTCTGTTCATCTTCCCGCTCGCACTGCTGGCGTTTCTGTTCATAACCTTCGCGGTCGTGTACTCGGCCGTGTTCAACCAGGAGCAGTGGCACGTGTCCGTGGTCGCCAGCATCGTGGGCAACGCCCTGCTCTGGCTTGTCGTGGCGCCCATCATCGCTATCGCCGTTCGGGCGCGTACGGTCAAGGCGCTTGATACGCTGCTGCACAATGTGGCGTCGGCTGGGCAGGCGGTGTAACGTTATTCTGTATCAGACCAAACGGACATTGCAGAGGAACCCGGTCATGGGCGAACAACAAATCCCCCCGAGTTCGTCAATCATGAGGGGCAAACCGGTCGCCTTTGGCACGCGGATCACCGTTGAGTAAATCCTCAACAAACGCACCGCCGGTGAAACGCCGCAGCAGGTTCTTGGTGCACATCCCTCTGGCCATGGACGAAATTCGCGCGGCGCTACGGTCGAAGAATCCGAATTCAGGCTGATGATCATCTTCGAACCAAAGCACGCAGAACCTCCAGGTTCACTGCATCCCATTCGCGCCCATCTGGCGTTTTCTCCTTTGCCGTCTCGAGGATTTTGGGTACGCGTTTGAATGCCGCGTGTTTGACGATGACCTCGAACGCGTCAAGCGCGACGTGGCCGTGGCCGATGTGTTCATGGCGGTCTTTGCGGCTGCCGCGCTCGACTTTTGAGTCATTGACGTGAATGCAGCGGATGCGGTCGAGGCCGACGACTTTATCGATTTGTTTGATGACCGCCCGTGTGCCGGTGGCGCTGGACAGGTTGTAGCCGGCGCCGAGCAGGTGTGCGGTGTCGAGGCAGATGGCCAGGCGGTCTGGGTCGGACGCGAGGTCGATGATGGTTTTGAGTTGTTCGATCGTGTAGCCCAGCGTCGTGCCCTGGCCGGCGGTGATTTCCAGAAGCGTGACGGTCTTGTAGCCGGGCAATGACTTGTGCACTCGGTCGAGCGAGCGTGCGACGCGCTTCATGCCTTGTGATTCACCGGCGCCCACGTGCGCGCCGGGGTGTGTTACGAGAAACGGGATCGCCAGGGTTTCACAACGTCGCAGTTCTTCGCGGAACAGGCCGATTGATTTTTCGCGCACGGCGCGGTCCGGGCTGGCGAGGTTGATCAGGTAACTGTCGTGGCTTATGACGTCGGTGATGCCAGTCACCCTGCGGGCTGTGAACCAGTCGTCGATTTGCAGCTTCGTTAACGGCGCGGTCTTCCATTGCCGCTGGTTCTTTGTGAATACCTGGACGCAGTCCATTCCCAAATGCTGTGCTTCGAGCAAAGCATTGTGCAGGCCGCCGGCGATGGAGAGGTGGGAGCCGAACATGGATTCGGGATTCGGAAGTGGGGTTTGTAATGACCGGATTTAGCCGGTTCCCCTGGAACCCGCGCGTCAGCTTCACAACTGCGGGCTTGGTGGGTCGTGTCGCTGCGGCCCAGGCGGCGCGGGCGCTGTCGCGCTGGAGGGTTTGGATTCTTGCGAATCGTCCAGGCCAAACAAGCGCCGCAGCGCGGCAGCGTAGAAGCCCAGGGGGACATCGCTGCCGCCGTTATTGAGTTGGTGCATTGGCATGTGCAGGATTTTATTGATCATCCTGTGATTGTGTTCCTTGAGGATTTCGCGCACGGCGTCGGGAATAGCCATCGCGTCGGACGATTCGATCTTGCGCAGCGTACGACTGCGCTCGACCTCGCTGATGTCATGCATCAGTTCGCGCAGCTTGCGGATCAGTTCGCTGATGTCACGGTTTTGCAACTGTTCATAGCAGGCGCTGACCGCGTCACGGACGATCTGTTCGCACTGTTCGAGTTCACCGCTGCGCTGCTCGTGCGTGCGTGCGACGACTTTCTGCAGATCGTCCAGGTCGTAGAGGTAGACGTTGGGCAGTTGCCCGACGTCGGCGGCGACATCGCGAGGCAGGGCGATATCGACGATAAAGATCGGCCGATGCTTGCGCCGCCGCACCAGCGGCCGAAAGCGTTTCACGTCGATGATCGGCTTACGCGAGCCTGTGCTGGTGAGCACAACGTCCGCGTCGACAAGCAGTTGGTCCAGGTCATCAAACGCGCGCGCCCCGCCGGTGCTTGCGGATATGCCCAGATCATCGACGAGCGCCCGTGCTCTGTCGACGGACCGATTGATCACCCACAACTTGCCCGGGCCGATCTTGATCATGTGACGCATCGCCAGCTTGATCATCTCGCCGGCACCCACCGCCACGATGGTTTTGTCGTCGAACCGGTCGAAGATCTGTTTGGCGAAATCGGCGGCCACCGACCCGACGGACACGCGACCATCCGCGATTCCCGTCTGCGTGCGCACGCGTTTGGCGGCGGCAATCGCCTGCTGAAACATCGCGTGCATCGCCGGCCCCGCCGCGCCGCACGCGGCGGCGCGCTCATACGCGCGTTTTACCTGCCCGAGCACCTGCGGCTCACCAAGCACCATCGAGTCCAACCCCGCCGCAACGCGAAACAAATGACGCACCGCTTCCTCACCTTCGCGCTGGATCGATACGGGCGTGAGCAGCGCTGCATCGACGTCGCCCATCGCCGCGAGGTATTCGATCAATTGTGCCGCGTTGGGCGGTTTTCCGTCGGGCCGGGCGACGTACAACTCCGTCCGGTTACACGTGGAGAGGATCACGATTTGTGTCGACTGATATCGTTCACACAGGCCGGTAAGCGTGTGATCGAGTCGGTCGCCGTCGAACGATATTTTTTCGCGCAGCTCGACTGGCGCGGTGCGGTAATTGACGCCGAGCATGAGGATGCGCATCAGCGGTCCTCCGCATCGGGCAGGTGATTGGGCGCGTGATGAATGTTCGTGTTCGTCTTGCTTTGGCCGGGCATTGCACTCATGATGCCGAAGACGCCGAGCATCAGTGCCAGGCCGACGATTGCCAGCCACGCCGCTCGGGCGCCGCGGAACGACGTCGTGTGCCGTACGCACATCACGATCGCATACATCAGCCACGCCGCGAGTGCGAACAACACCTTGGGCGAATACCACCACCCGGCGCCGAGTCTGGTCGTCTCCGAGGCGGCGACGATCACGGCGCCGGTGATCAGTCCGACTGTCAAGAGTGCGAACCCGAGTGTGGCGGTGCGAATGATCAGGCGTTCGACGGTTTCGAGGTTGCCGCCGGGGTTGCTCGGCTGTCCGGGGTCGCCCCCTCGCTTGTTGCGCAGTTGGCGCTGCGTGAGCAGGTACAACCCGCCCGCTGCGGCGGCAACCGCCACGCACAACGTGCCCAGGTACACGCCGACTCGGTGCAATGTCTTCACAGGTGTCGCGACTGCAAACAACTCGAACGTGAATGACGCGGCGCAGATCGCCCACAACAGAATGAGCGTCTGCACGGGCAACATGAACGCCGCCAGCCCGCGCAGCTCGCGTCGCGTGCGAAGCACCAGCACCATTGCGCCCAGCAATGCGGCGACGAGCAGTAACCCGTCAACGTGCGCCTGGAGCAGGGCATAGTCTTCGTTGACGACGAGCCAGCGATAGCAAAACAGGGCCGTACTGCCGAGGATTGCGGCCGTGATACCGACGGCCGGCCACGCGGACGCACGCGCGGTGTTCGACGACCCGCGCAGACGCAGCAGCGCCTCCGCACTGGTCGCCAGTGAAATCAGCGTAATCACAACCAGTGCAATGATCGTCGCGGGGTCATTCATTGTGATTATGATATCGCTGTTGATGTGTGCATCCAGTTGCAATGGGGATCGGAGGATAACCCCACATCAACTAAGCGGGCGCACTTTCCTGCGACCACGGGTCGCGACTATACACTCGTCGTTCACATTCCCATGTCCGACCTGTTCACCAAACATCGCGAGGCGCACCTGAAGGCGGCGGAACCGCTGGCGGTCCGCATGCGGCCACGTGACCTGGACGAGTTCGTCGGGCAGGAGCATTTTCTCGGTGAGGGCCAACTCTTACGGCGCATGCTTGAGGCCGACCGCATCATCAGCGTGATCTTTTACGGGCCGCCCGGCACGGGAAAAACAACGCTGGCGGAGCTGATTGCCAACTACACGGACCGCCGATTCGAGCGCGCCAACGCCGCGGCAGTGGGGGTCCGTGAAGTGCGAAACGTGCTCGATCGCGCCCGGCGGGTGCTCGAGACCGACGGCAAGCGCACCATCTTCTTTCTCGATGAAATTCACCGGTTCAACCGCGCTCAGCAGGACGTGCTGCTGGGCGACGTGGAACGCGGTATCGTCACGCTCATTGGCGCGACAACGGAGAACCCGTTCTTCGCCATTAACTCGCCGCTCGTCAGCCGATCGCAGATTTTTGCATTTGAGCCGTTGACCGAATCTCAGGTCACCACGGTGGTGCGCCGCACAATCGACGACGACGAGCGTGGCCTGGGCAAACTGAACCTTCAGGTAGACGACGAGGCCATCTCTCACTGGGCGACGATGTGTGACGGTGACGCGCGGCGCGCGCTGATGGCGCTCGAAATCGGGGTCCTTAGTCAAATACAGGAGTCGCGCACAGAGTTGCAAGTTGAAAGTCAGGAATCGCCCGAATCGGAAGATTCTGGACATTCGGCTTTCCAGCGTTCGCCTCCG
>NZCH01000130.1 GCA_002688155.1 Phycisphaerae bacterium | reverse complement strand
GATCGCGCCAAAGCCGTTCTTGGCTGGCAACCGCAGGTGACGTTTACGACCTTTCTCGCCAGCTTGGGCTGGAAGCCGCCCGCGAACCCGCAAGGGACATAAACGACGTGTCCGGTCGTTCGCGTTAAGGCGAAATGTGCCGCCACGGTCGTGTGAAAATAAAGCCTTTGTCGAGCGTGCCCGGTTTCCCGAGCCGATGGATCCGGATGAGATTCCAGATGGCTATCGCGCGATTGCCGCCTGGTATGACTGGCGTGGGATGGCCTTGGGAGCCGCTTAGCCCATCGCCCCGACGCTCTGATTGAACGCCGGGACGACTTCCTTTGCAAACAGATCCAGACTGCGCATCCAGTGGTTGCGATCATCCCAGTCGTGAGCGACCAAAACCAACGTGCCGAAAGCCCCAATTTGTTCGCGAAGTTCCAGAAGCTTGGCGGTTACCGTGTCAGGGTCGCCCGCGATAATCACCTGGTCCATGAAGTAATCCAGGTTGCATTCATCGTCATCCATTTTATCGTCGCGTTTCCACATGCTCAGGCCGGTTGGAGACGTGCGGCGCGTGAGTTCAATGATGTACTCAATACACGCACCGAGCGAGTTCGTTCGCGCCAGTTGCCGGGCTTCTTTAGTCGAATCCGCCACAAAGATATTTCGCGACACGCACCAGTCACCTGGTGATGCCGTGCGCCCCGCCGACTCGGCGCCCGCCTCGTACGTACGCCACTGATCGATGAGCACGTTTGTGTGAATCATGTGGTGGCTGATCGGATGAAAGCCGCGGGCGGCGGCGGCGTGCAGCCCGCGCGACGCGCGGTTGATGCTCGGCACGAAGATTGGTGGATACGGTTGCTGCAAAGGTTTGTGCAGAGTCCCCATGCCCATCTCTAAATCAATGGTCTTTTGCAAACAGATGTTCCAGTACTTGCCATGCAGTTCATAGGGAGGATCGGTGGTCCAGATTTTCAGGATCATGACAATCGCTTCGGCAACGTATGCGCCCGTTTCCGTGGGATCAATGCCGTACACTTCCAGATCCGTCGGGATCGCGCCGGGTCCAAAGCAAACGTTTAACCGGCCGTGCGAAAGATGATCCAGAAACGCGAGTCTGCTTGCGACGTGAACCGGGTGATGGTACGGCAGGCAAACCGGCGCCGCTCCCACCCGAATCGTCCGGGTCATACCCAGCACTTTGGCCAGAAACACCTCCGGCATGACAATGTTCTCGACGGTCGACGAATGGTGCTCGCCTACCCAGAAATCGGTAAAACCAGTCTCCTCACATTGAACTGCCAGTTCGAGGTCTTCGTCGTAGCACTGAGCCAGCGGCTTGGCCGGATCGTGGACTGGCATGACAAACATGCTGTAATCCAATGGTGAAACTCCTGTCAGCAGGTGCAGTTGTAGTCAGATCCAAAGCGCCATGCCCTGCGCAACGTTGAACGCTTCGCAGGATCTTCCAATGGCCCCACCAGCGGGGGGGGGCATTTAATAGTGGCCGATGCAGTTGTTGGGCCTTCGCATGGTCTATCCAATACCCGGGTACTTCACACTTGAACTCAATCTCGAAAAACGCTGACTTTGGGAAACAATCTGGACAAGTTGGGCGTCAGATATCAGGATCATAATATTGAATTGTGCAGTGACAGGCTCAAAGGCAAAACATGCAGTTGTGTGTCCGCCGGGGAGTTTGGCATCCTGGCCGGACACAATCTGTTCCACGGCATGCACGTACCCACGCAGGAACGATGTCTCGACGAATCCCGCAACTCTGCCAGGCCGTGGCCTTGCGAATTGGTTTGGGAGCCAGGCAAGGTGAAAAACTGCACCGCCTGGTCACAAACTCTGCGGTTCATCAACAGCACCTGCCGTATTTGAACACGTAACCATCAGCATGGAAGGTGCAAGCAACCCTTCGACTACGCGCGATCTGGCAGGGCGGTGCGACTTTATCGCGTCAGGTCGCCGCACGTTCGATGCGTTTGACACCGTATGCAAGCGACGCGCCCAGGTCGGCGAGGATGGATTGGCCGGTGATGAAGGACGCTTCATCGGAGGCGAGGAAGGCGCCGATTTCGCCGATTTCTTCGATGCTCGCCATGCGGCCGGTGGGCTGGGTGTCGCATACGGCGTCGAGCGCGCTTTGCGGGTTGGGCAGCGACGCGGCCCACTGTCGCATCAGCGGGGTGTCCACATTCGATGGGCTGATCGCGTTGATGCGCACGTTGTCCGCAGCGCATTCGCTCGCGAGCGACCTGGTCAGGCCCAGCTGGCCGGCTTTGGTCGCGCTGTAGGCGGACGCCATGGGTTGGCCCAGTTCCCCGGCAAAGCTGGCGATGATGACGATGCTGCCTCGGGTCTTTCTAAGATGAGGCAGTGCGTACTTGCAACCCATGAATGTGCTGGTCAGGTTCAGGCGAACCTGGGCATCGAAGTCTTCGACGGAGGTGTCGTCAATCGACATGGCGGGCGGATGCCAGCCGGCGTTGTTGACGATGCAGTCGAGTTGGCCAAGCGTGTCGGCGGTGCTGTCGATCACGGAATGCATGGCGGCGTGGTCCGTGACGTCGCAGGCGCGAAAGTGTCCGCGCTGCAGTTGTTGCGCGGCGTCGGCGCCCGCAGTCTCGTCCTTATCAAGAATGACGACGGTCGCACCGTGCCTGTCAAACACCGACGCGCAACCGAAGCCGATACCCTTGGCGCCGCCGGTGATGATCACGACTTTGTCTTTGAGTTTCATGGAAGTGTTCCCGTATGTTGTGGCGGAGTTCATTGCCACGCGTTACTGCTGAGACTAAACGGTGCCAGCTTACAATCGATGCGATGCCGATGCATGGCGCGTGCCCGTGGTGTTGCGTCGGGTCGCGGTAAGCGACGTTCACTGCGGGTTGATCGGTTCGCCATGAAAAACCCCGCTGTCACCGAAGCGACAACGGGGCGGAGGGGAGAAAGCAGCTTTGTGCCGGGCCAATCGATGACCAGTGCCCGAACCCGTAGCTTTTACGGGAAACCCGTACCTGAATCAAGGGCTGTTTGACCCAGAGCAACATTTTTTGTGATGCCTGCGGGTGTTGCAGCATCGCAGCGGGGTCGCCGCAGTGAGACCGGGGAGTTGTCGGCAGTGGCGGGACATGTGGTCGGCTGGCGAACAGGGCGGGCGATCGGTCCGTGGCGCTCGAACCAGTGTCTTTTAAACCGCTGATTGGGCGGCCCTTGTGCCATCTAAGTCTCAAGTTCGGGCCGGCCCAGATGATGGTCAGTGACCGACTGATACAACTTGGCGATCTGCAGCAACCGTGCCTCGGCGAAGACCGGGCCGTAGAGTTGGATAGCGACCGGGAGTCGGTGAGTACCGTCGTCGGCCGTCGTCTGGCCAGCGGGCAGGCTCACGCCGGGAATGCCCGCCAGGTTCCCGTTGACGGTGTAGACGTCGTTTGCGTACATCGCCAGCGGGTCGTCGGTCTTGTCGCCGATGGCGAACGCCGGGCCGGTCGTGGTCGGGCAAAGGATAGCATCGCACCGCTCGAACGCGTGGTCGAAGTCCTGTTTGATCAGCCGGCGTACCTTCAGCGCGTGGAGGTAATACGCGTCGTAGTAGCCGCTGGACAACGCGTACGTGCCGAGCATGATGCGGCGTTTGACTTCGTCTCCGAAGCCCTCGGCGCGGCTGCGGGAATACAGGTCGACCAGGTCGTCGGCGTGCTGGGCACGGTGGCCGTAGTGCATGCCGTCGTACCGCGCGAGATTGCTCGACGCTTCGGCCGGCGCGACAATGTAATAGGTTGGTATCCCGTATTCGGTGTGCGGCAGATCGACATCAACGACCTGTGCGCCGTGCGACCTGTACACGTCGACGGCCTGGTCCACGGCGTCATTCACCGCAGGATCATTCGCGTCGGAAAGGTATTGCCGCGGCAAACCGATGCGCAGGTTGTCGGCGGGCGCGCTCAGTTCATTGAGGTAGTTGGACACGGGTTCGTCGGCGCACGTCGAATCCAGTGGGTCCGCGCCCGCGATGACTTGCAGGAGCAGTGCGATGTCTTCGACGGTTCGCCCAAACGGTCCGATCTGGTCGAGGCTCGACGCGAAGGCAACAAGTCCCCAACGGCTCACGCGGCCATAGGTCGGCTTGAACCCGACGACGCCGCACAGCGCCGCGGGCTGGCGGATCGATCCGCCGGTATCGGAACCGAATGCTCCGGCGCACAGGTCGGCGGCGACGGCGGCCGCCGATCCGCCGGACGATCCGCCCGGCACGCGCGCCGTGTCCCACGGGTTGCGTGTTGCACCGAACGCCGAATGCTCGGTCGATGAACCCATCGCGAACTCGTCGAGGTTGGTCTTGCCGACGATGATCGCGCCGGCGTCCTCCAGGCGGGTCACGACGGTCGCGTTGTACGGTGCGCGGAAGTTTTCGAGCATACGCGACGAGCAGGTCGTGCGGCCCCACGTGGTGCACAGGTTGTCCTTAATCGCGATGGGTACGCCCGCCAGCGCGCCGGTAATCGAACCGTCGTCCACCTGTTTGGCGCAGTCGAGCGCGCGATCCGTGTATACCTCATGGAATGCGTGCAGATGCGCGTTGTGCTTTTCAATGCGATCGAGGTATGCGCGCACAACCTGGGTGGCCGTCGCCCGCTTTTGTGCGATTGCGTCACGTAGTTCGACCAGTGTGGTGTTGGTTGGGTCCATCGATGATGACACGATTCAGCCCTGCCCACTTGGCACATCACGCCCCGGATGCGTCGCCAAGCACTTTGATCACTTTGAAGAACGGCGGCGATGCTTGCGGCGCGTTGGCCAGCACGTCGTCGACCGGCATGCCGTCCGCCGACGTGTCCTCGCGCAGCACGTTGGTCACATCCATCGCGTGCGCCATTGGTTCAACGCCCTCGACGTGCAATTCACTCAGTTTCGAGACGTACTCGACGATGTCGGACAGTTTCCCCGCGCAGTCGCGGACTTCGTCGTCGGTGAGTGTCAATCGCGCCAGCTTGGCGACACGGCGAACCTGTTCTTCGGTCAGTTGCTCGGGCATTCTTAACTCGGGTGTCGGGTTACGGGGCCAAGTCGAAAAGTTGGAGAGTCAAAAGTCGAAAGTCCGTGATGCCGAGCCAGCGGGAGTCCGTCCGCAGGCTGCCACGCAGGTCTTTGCCGCCACGTCAGGCTTCGACATTCGGCATTGAACATCCCTTCGTCATTGCGTGTTTGGATACTTGCTCACCCACACGACGCAGCACTTTGTTGGACAGCGCCTTCTTGACCAATATAGCACATCGAATTCTCTCGTTTGCTGTATCATGCTGACCCACCATGCCTGACAAGAACCTGCTTGAATGCTTTGAGAATCCGGCGCCCGGGCACGAGTACGTGATCGAGCATATCGCCGAGGAGTTCACGAGCCTGTGCCCGAAGACGGGGAACCCCGATTTCGGTTCGATCATCGTGCGTTACAGTCCCGCTCGGTTGTGTGTTGAACTCAAATCACTCAAGCGGTACTACCAGGGCTTTCGCAATGAAGGCATTTTTTACGAAGCGGTGACCAACTGCATTTGCACCGACTTAAACGATGTGATGCGACCGCGCTGGATGGTCATCGAGACGCACTGGAAGGGTCGCGGCGGAATACGATCAACGATACGCGCAAGCGCGGGAGACGTACCGACATGAGCATACTGCTTGACAAAGACACAAAAGTGATCTGCCAGGGCATTACCGGCTCGGCGGGTGCGTTTCATACGAAGGTCTGCCTGGACTACGGTACTCAAATGGTTGGTGGTGTGACGCCCGGCAAGGGCGGGACGCAGGATGCAAACGGGTTGCCGATCTTCGATACGTGTGCGGACGCGGTCGACGCCACGGGCGCCAGTGCGACCATGATCTTTGTTCCGCCGGCATTCGCCGCGGATGCGGTGCTGGAGGCAGCCGACGCGGGCATTGCACTGATCGTCTGCGTGACCGAGGGCATTCCCGTGCTGGATATGACGCGTGTGATTGCGTCGCTCAACGGCCACGCGCGGCTGGTCGGACCCAACTGCCCGGGTGTCATCACGCCCGGTGAATGCAAGATCGGTATCATGCCCGGATACATCCATTTGCCGCCCGGCGACGCCGACACGGGCAAGTCGGTGGGCATTATTTCGCGCTCGGGCACGCTCACGTACGAGGCGGTCTGGCAATGCACGCAGCGCGGGATCGGCCAGACCACGTGTGTGGGAATCGGCGGCGATCCGGTGCGCGGTACGGGATTTATCGACTGTCTTGAACTGATGAACGATGACGATCAGACCCAGGGGGTCATGTTGATTGGTGAAATAGGCGGAACGGACGAAGAGCAAGCGGCTGACTATATTCGCCGGCAGGTGGGCAAGCCGGTCGCGGCATTCGTTGCCGGGCGCACCGCGCCGCCGGGCCGGCGCATGGGGCATGCCGGCGCCATCATCTCAGGTGGTGAAGGCGGTGCCGAGTCGAAGGTCCAGGCACTGCGTGACGCAGGCGTCGCCGTCGCCGACAGTCCTGCCGATCTTGGCGCAACGATGGCCCGAGCGCTCGATTTGTCGTGACGAGCATTCCATCGAGATGCAGAGGCTTTTGACTGTCAGGCACGCATCACCGTCGGCGCGGATTGCGCCGTGACAGCGCGGCACCGCTGCCGGTGGCTGTGGGAGCACGATCGCGTTCAGGGGGTACGCTTGGCTGAATGTTCGGCTTGGATGCAGCGTCCTGTTCGGCTGGTGACTCAGTGTCCGTCAGCGGTTCGGCGGGCGGCGCCAGCTCGGTCGAGCCTTCACAATTACCAAAGATCATTCGGCCGGCGGACGTCTGCAACGAACTGGTGACGACCAGTGTGACCTTCTGGTTCAGGTGCGCCTTGCCGTTCTCGACGACGATCATCGTGCCGTCCTCAAGGTACCCGATGCCCTGGCCCGGGCCTTCGCCCGGTTTGATGAGTTGCACGGACATCGTTTCACCTGGCAGGACAACAGGGCGCAGCGCTTTGGCAAGGTCGTTAATGTTGATCACTTCCACGCTGCGCAGCGACGCGACCTTGCTCAGGTTGTAGTCGTTGGTCATGAGCCGCGCACGCAGTCGCTCACTCAGCGCGATCAGTTTCTGGTCAACGGTGCCGCCCTCCACGTCCGTATCATCGATGACCACATCGATGATCGGGTTCTCCTGGAGTTTCTGGAGTATGTCCAACCCTCGCCGTCCTCGTGCTCGGCGCAGCTTGTCATGAGCATCGGCGATCGTCTGCAACTCGTTGAGCACGAATCGCGGCACGATCATCGCGCTTTGAATGACCTGTGTGCCAACGACGTCGAGGATTCGGCCGTCGACGATCACACTGGTGTCCAGCAGCACCGGTCGATTGCCGCGAATCTCTTTGGCGAACTCGACGTACGGGATGACAAAACGAAAGTCGTCCTTCGTTTGAATCACGAGTGAGGTGCCCAGGTAGCAGGTGATCAGACCGATGAGCACCTTGATGCCGCGCAGCAGATCGAGAAACGCCTTTCGGTCCGGGTCGGGCATGGCCTCGCCAAACAGCACACCGATCAGATCGACAATCAGGCCCAGCGCCCACGCGACGACCAGCCCGCCGATCAAACCCAGAAACACACCCGCAAGCGCCGACAATCGCTTTTGCCGGATAAAGATATCCATCGCAACGATCACGCCGGCGATGCCGATCGTCAAACCGATCATCGACGCCGTGGTCCCGAAGGACGCCTTGCTCTCCTGCTGGAAAGGCAAGACGTACAGCGCCGTGACGGACGCCGCCAGCAAAATAAATGCGCCGCGCAGAAAATAAAGAACCATGACTCGGCCGCCAAAAGTGCCAATGCGCCTCAAGAGATCGTAGGCGCCAAGTACGATGCAACCGACCCTGACTTGACGCTGAGATTATCACACACCCGTCTAATGGGATCAAGTACCGGCCAAGCCGTGAATTCAAGGGTTTGGGTCGGCAGAATCCACCAGTTCGCGGCCATCGTGCGGCGCTGTTAAAACGGGCGGGCATCGTAATGTCGATTATGTTAGAACATGTGGCGATCCGTGGATGTGGTCGGCGCCGTACGCTGCGACGTGCATTGCGGGCCGCACATGCTCGCGAATCGCCCAACCAGGCGGCTGGGCCCGGTGCACGGGTAGGCCCATGAACCGGGTCAGGCCTTGACCGGAGCAGCCCTAAGTGCGGTTTGCCCGGTGCCGTCGGTGTCCTGGCCGTCTGGTTGGACGGTTCGCAACGGTATTGGAAAGTCCGAAAGTTAAAGGCCAAACAACCAGGGGCCGAACGACGCACTTGATGCGTGATCGTCCGCAGGCAATCGTTTGATCAGCGAACTGACGCCTCGAGGATTGGAAATGTCTTACACCGTTCTGGCACGCCGGTATCGTTCGACGATGTTTGGCCAGGTCGTCGGCCAGGAGCCGATCGCGCAGACATTGCGTAACGCAATCGCGCAGGACAAAGTCGCCCACGCGTTTTTGTTCACCGGAACGCGCGGCGTAGGCAAGACGTCGATGGCGCGGATTTTCGCCCGGGCGCTCAATGCGCCGGACACGGTTGAAGATTGTCCCGAGCCGCCGAACCACGACGAGTTTCCCGACGAGGGCGTGCAGCAGCGTATGGCCGAGGCAATCATGCGCGGTGAGGACCTGAACGTTATTGAGATCGATGGCGCGTCGAACAACTCCGTCGATCAGGCCAGGCAACTGATCGCCAACGCCGGCCTGTCGCCCACCGACAACGGGCGATACAAGGTGTATATCATCGACGAAGTGCACATGCTCTCGGGCGCGGCGTTCAATGCGCTGCTCAAGACGATGGAGGAGCCGCCGCCGCACGTCAAGTTCATCTTGTGCACGACCGAGTCGCACAAGGTGCCGCAGACGATCCAATCACGCTGCCAGCGGTTTGATTTCCGCAACATCCCCGCGCGCGTGATCATGGAGCAGTTGCGCCACGTGCTCGAAGGTGAAGGCGCGCAAGCTGAAGACGCCGTGCTGCACCGGCTGGCGCAGTTGGGCAACGGGTCCATGCGCGACGCGCTGTCGCTGCTGGATCGGCTCATTTCGACCGGCGAGCAGCCGATGACGATGAACGTGCTGAACCGCATGCTCGGCCTGCCGCCACAGGAAGGGGTCGCCGCGCTCATCGGCGCACTGGCGGATGGCAACGTCGCAGACGCGCTCAAGCAGACAGCCGCGCTGCTTGAGCACGGCGTGGCGATGGATCAGATCATCGAGTCGCTGATCGATCGGTTGCATCAGTTGATGCGGATCGTTACGTGTGGCCGGGATAGTGAACTGGTCGAGTTGTCGGGCGAAGCACTCGATGCTGCCGAAGCGCAGGCGCAGCGATTCGACGCGCAAGGCTTGGTGCACATGATCGCGTTGTGCGAGAGCCTGGAGCGCATGCTCAAATCCAGCGCCAACCCAAGGGCGCTACTTGACGCGGGGGTGGCGCGGCTTGCGCTGTCGGAAAAACTGGCGGATATCACGGCGCTGCTTGTGGCCCCCGCGGGAGGCGTAAAAAAAAACGCGCTAGCGCGGCAAGGTGACAATGCCGCACAAGCCGCCGGCCGGCCCGCGGCGACACGTTCACCGGCGACATCAACGCCATCACCGGCGATTGAGCGCACCACGGCTGATTCACCGCCACCCCAAGCAGCGGTTGCGCCGCCACGACCGTCACCGTCCGCGCCCGGATCGTCCCGGGCGTCCACGCCGGTTGTGCAGGAGTTTGACGCGGATCAGTTGTGGCAGACCGTGCAACAGCTCGCAGCCAAGCGGGCGTCGCTTGTCTGGGTAAAGCAACTGACTTTGCTCGGCGTGGAGGACAGCTTCGTCAAGGTTGCCACCCTGCCGGGCCAGAACGATTTGGCGCGTTTTATTACCGATCAGCGTTGCAAGCAGTTGGCCAAGTTGCTTGAATCGGTCACGGGCCGGCCGATGCGTGTGAATGTCGTGCACGATGCCGCGGAGCAGCAGAAGCCGACGGCCCTCAAGCCCGCGGCGCATGAGCCGGCGCCTCCCCTCGAGCCCGCCGCGGCTGCAGGCCCGCCAACGCACATTAACGATCAGCAAACTCAGCACCAGCCATCACGTTCCGTCGAGAGCCGCCGGGTTATGGCGTTACCATTGGTCAGTGCAGTCATGGACGTTTTCGACGCATCGCTGGTCGGTGCACGACAGGCGAAAGACAACACCGAGCCGTAGAGGTCACAGAATGAGTATGTTCGAAAATCTAAAAGGTCTGGCCGCGTTGATGGGTCAGAGCGGTCAGCTCAAAGAAAAGTACGAGCAGCTTCAGGCAGAGTTGGATCGCATAACTGTCGAAGCAGACGCGGGGGCAGGCGCTGTGCGCGTCGTGATGAACGGACGCATGCAGGTCCTGTCGGTGAAGCTGGACCATTCGATGCTCGCGACGCTTGCGGGCGAAGGTGACGAAGCCGATCAGGGCATGATCGAACAGCTCGTCGCCGGCGCATTCAACGCGGCGCTGGCAAAGACCCAGGACGTCGTCCGTGCCCAGGTCAGTGAACTCACGGCCGGTGTGAACATTCCCGGGATCGAGCAAATGCTGTCCGGGTCGGGGTCGTAACGTGGCCCGCGGTATGCGGGATAAGGCTGACGGTGGTATGCGAGGATGCGCCAGTTGGGGCGGATCTGCGCAACGCGACGATACAGTTTACGTGTGTCCCGAGCCAGTCACATGATCGCATCTCACGCCGCGTGGCGCATCGCCGGCTGCGGTACAGGACGTGCCGAGCCGTGCACCAACGCGTTCCGGAAAGCAGGATCTCGCACCCAGCACGGGTGACCGACCAGTTGGTCCCACAGGTAATCGCGTCCGTCCGGCCCGTAGAACTCCGACTGTGCGAGCACGTAGATGCGTTCGCGCTCATCGCAGTTGCGCAGCAATTCAGCGCGTTTACTGGCCGAAAGCTCGCCGGCATAACGCCGGGCGGTGTCGATGAACTCAATGCCGTTGGCGATCGTGTACCCCGTTGCCTGGTCCGAATCTCGCAAACGTTTCGCAGACAGCGGGTGTGACGTGATATACGGTTGGTGCCCGCTGCGATACAGCCGGCACGCCAGATCGTAATGAAATGCAAAGTGCAATGACTCGTCGAGCGACCCAACGAACTGAAGCGCACTGTGCCGGAAAAAACTCGACCCTGATGGCAATAACCCCGAGTCATGCATCAAGAACGAACAAAACGACTCTGGTGTTGACGCATGCTCGATGTGCACTGGTTCGTCGTATTCATCGATCAATTGCGTATCGCCGACAACCCAGTTGAGTCCATTGTCGGTTTCCATCGTTTGAGCGACGTGATGCAATACGCCAGGCATGTATAGATCATTGCTGTGCAACACCCCGACGATCATGCCTGTTGCTTTGCTCACGCCCTTGTTGATCGCCTGCGCCGGACCACGATCCGACCGGCTGATCAGAAAGCTGATCTCCGGCTCATACATGCTCAGAATATCCAGGGTTCCGTCGTTCGATCCGCCGTCGATCACGATCAGTTCGAGATTCTCATAACTCTGGTCCACCACGGAGCAGATGGCGGACTCGAGATAGGCTGCCTGATTAAAGCTGGGAATAACGACGGAAATGCGTGGCAGATTCATAAGAAACGTTCCTCGACCCGGCAAAGATGGCGAACAAAGGCGCACGTACACGAACTGCGGCGTGTTCGGTATCGTCGTGGAAGGGACGCCGGTTAAGCGCACAGGTCATACAACCGGAAAAATCTGAAAAACCCAAGCAGTTGGACCGTCCGATAATGCTCCCGGGGCCCGGGGCCCGGATCTTTTTGGCCCGGTCGCTTGCTGGCGGATCCGGCTTGGATCCCTGGGCATGCGTCACCCTCATCCACCGCGCACCTGCACGATCACCTCCCGCGTGCGCGGACCGTCAAATTCGCAGAACCACAGGCTCTGCCAGGTGCCAAGCACAAGCCGGCCGGCGTCGATCAGCACGGTGACACTCGAACCCATCATGGACGCCTTGACGTGGGCAGCGCTGTTGCCTTCGCCGTGGCGGTAGAAAGGTTGACCCCACGGCACCATCTCGTTGAGTTGTTTGAGGACATCGCGCACGACGTCCGGGTCCGCGTTCTCGTTAATCGTGATGCCGGCCGTCGTGTGAGGGACGTAAACCATCACGCTGTCTGCGCTGACGTTCGCGTCGCTCACAACCTGTCGGACGCGATCGGTGATGTCGATCATCTCGCTGTGCTGTGAGGTCGTTACGTTGAATCGGTTCATGCGCAAATCATACTGCGCGGGGACGTGAACATACGATGCGAGCGTAACGCGTGTCGCGCTATAACGATTTACATGACAGGGCATGTCATTTTCGTTAAGGTGTTGCCCCCATTCCGGGACTTTGGCGGAACGCCTGCATGAAGATTTGGGTCCCCAATCAAACCGACAGTGATGAGACGCGTGTGGCAATGGTGCCCTCGGTGGTCAAACGTCTGGCCGACCTGAATGTGCAGATTGTCGTCGAAGCCGGCGCGGGTGACGGCGCGCATCAGACCGATGACGCGTTCGAGCATGCCGGCGCAATGATCGCGTCGGCAACCGAAGCCATCACGCACTGGGCCGACGCCGACATGACGTTGACCATCGGGCCGATCAGCACGGAGCAAGCCGGAACGCTCAAGCCCAAGTCACTGCTCGTCGGCATGCTCGCGCCGATGAAGCACGTTGAGCTGATCGCAGCGCTGGCGGCACGAAACGTGACGACGTTTTCGATGGAGTTCTTGCCGCGCATCAGCCGGGCACAGGCGGCGGACGTGTTAAGTTCGCAGGCAAACATGGCAGGCTACGTGTCCGTCATCCTCGCGGCGCGGCAGTGCCCGAAGATTTTCCCCATGATGATGACGGCCGCCGGGACCATCGCACCGTCGAAAATATTCGTGATCGGCGCCGGCGTCGCGGGCCTGCAGGCGATCGCCACCGCCAAACGTCTGGGTGCACGCGTCGAAGCATACGATGTACGCCCGGTCGTCAAGGAACAGGTTGAAAGTCTGGGCGCACGGTTCATCGAACTGCCTGCCCGGCAGGCGGACGCGCAGACGGAAGGCGGATACGCTAGCGAGCAGACCGACGAACAACGCGAAAAACAACAGGAACTCATGGCAAGGACCATCATTGCCGCCGATTGTGTTATCACCACGGCGGCGATCTTCGGCAAAGCGCCGCCGCTGCTGATCGATCATGATGTTGTGGCGCAAATGCACGCGGGTGACGTCATCGTCGACATGGCTGCCGACACCGACACGGGCCGGGGCAACTGCGCCGCGACCCAGCCCGGTCAAACGGTTGTGACTGACCAGGGCGTGACTGTGGTCGGTGAAACAAACCTGCCGGGGCTGGTCCCCGCACACGCGAGCCTCGCCTACGCAAACAACATGCGGTCATTCCTGACCGAACTGTTCGACGACAACGGAAACCTCGCACTCGACATGAACGACGAACTCATCAAAGGCCCCACCATCACACACGACGGGCAGGTTGTGAACGAAATGGTGAAAAATGCAATGAGTGAAAGTAACTGAGTCAAGCGCTGGCCGGCACGTCCGGGCATGTTTGGTCTGTAATTGCCGATTTCTTGACTCGGGCATCGGCACGTTTGAATCCAAAATCCAGAATTGGAAACCCCATGGACCCATTCATCGTCAGCATCATCGTTTTCGTCCTCGCGATCTTCATCGGTTTTGAAGTGATCACGAAGGTGCCAGCCACGCTGCACACCCCGCTCATGAGCGGATCGAACGCGATCAGCGGTATCACCATTGTGGGGGCTCTGATGTGCTCGTTCAGCGACCATTTCGGGGACGTGGGCGTGATCCTCGGGCTTCTCGCTGTCGTCTTCGCGACCATCAACGTAGTTGGAGGATATGTCGTCACCAACCGGATGTTGCGAATGTTCAAGTCGAAATAGAGGACCCGTCACTTGCGATCTGCGATCGCCGATTCCCGATTTGATGTTGGATCGCCGGGCTTCGGCGCGTTGGCCTTCGGGAATCGAAATATCTGAATCGTTCCGCCATGCTCATACTTGCCGAATCAAATTTCGATCCATCGTATGTAACGCTTCTGTACCTGCTTGCGGCGGTGTTATTCATCCTCGGGTTGAAGATGCTCAGCAAGGTCAAGACGGCGGCGCGGGGGAACCTGATCTCGTCGCTGGGCATGCTGCTGGCGTGTGCCGTCACGTTTTTGCTGATCAATAAGGACGCGAACCCGGCCCAGAACTTTCTGGTGAGCCTGGCATGGATCGCGATCGCCGTGGCGATCGGTGCGACCATCGGGCTCTTGTTGGCCTTGCGGGTCCCGATGACCGGCATGCCGCAGATGGTCGCACTGCTCAACGGGTTCGGTGGCATCGCGTCACTGCTGGTCGCGTGTGGAGACTACGCACGGACGGTGAAAACATTTACACCG
>NZCH01000129.1 GCA_002688155.1 Phycisphaerae bacterium | reverse complement strand
CGCACGCACGCTCCGCACGCCGGCATACTGCCCGAGCAAGGTGCAGCCGCGACGCAACCTCGCCCCCGCCGGGCAATATAAACGTCGTAAGCGCCGGCGACCTGCCGTCCGCATCGTCGATCAGTGCTTCGAGCAGCGTGACATGTTGGGCGCTGACGCGCTCAATCGCGGCCGCCGCGTCGCCGTCACCATCGCGCGGCGTCGCCAAATCGCCGCCCACGACAAACAATATTGCCTGCAGCTGCGACAACATCGCCAACATTTCATCGTCCCCGCTGGCCGCACGCGCCAGCCCCAACGCCGCGTTCAGTTCGTCCACCTCCCCGTACGTGTGCACGCGCAGGTCGTCCTTCTCCACTCGCCGGCCGCCGAACAACCCCGTCGTCCCATCATCACCTCGCCGCGTATAAAGCGCCATTATCGTTCCCCTTGTGCGGGCTTTACCCGCAAGGACTGTGGGCTCGGGGCAAGGGAGCCAACAGGCGTTCATCGTCTCGCTGGCGAATCCTCAGGTCCATCGCCCACGATCCATCGCCCGATCTTCAGCGAGGCGTGCGCAGAAGTTACGGCACAAGTTTCCAAGCCCGACCTCTCAAGATCGGAATCACCGATTGTCGTCATCACGACGCAACGTGCGAACCAACTGAAGAAGATCACGCAGCCCCAGCGGGACCAGCGCCAGCGCGGTGAGGTAAAACGCGCCGAAGCAAACTGTGCACATCACCGTCCAGAACAAAATCCAACCTTCCGGTCGCGTCATGTCGCCACCTCCGTTAAGGCGTTGTTATTGGCGCGTCGCGTAGTTCACGCGCCGTCTTCGACGGATCGGGAAACAATAGTGAGAATACGACGAACACGATAGCGCAAAACACAAAATTGCCAAGCGCGAGGTTTGCGGTGGTGACGTACTGGGCAATCCCATCCACATAGGTTTCACATAATGCGCGAATCTTGTCAATGAACAGGCTGGATATCGCGACAAGCCCGCCAACGAGCGCCGCGATCGCGCCGGTACTCGACGCCCTTGTCCAGTACACGCCGCCGATCAACGTCACGCCGGCGCCACTTAAGTAAATGGTCCCTGTCACCGCCATGTAATTCCACACGCTGTCTGGCGTGTCGTACCAGACACCCCAGACCATGAGAAAGGCGCCGATGCCGACGATGACAAAACGTGTGAGCATGATCTGGCCTCGCTCACTCAAATCCGCGCCGCGCAGCGGATTGACCACATCGCGGACGATCACGGACGACCAGCACAGGAAGTAACTGTCGTGAGTCGACATAAACGCGGCCAACAGGCCGGCGACGAGCACGCCGATGAGACCCGTAGGGATGATCTTTCCGATCAGAAGCGGCATCGCTTGCATCGCATGCGTCGCGGAACCGTCGACACCATCGGGGAAAAAGTACTCGCTTAACGTGGGCTCAGACGCAAAAAAAGTAACCGCCGCAATACCCCAGAACGCCGGAATTGCCAGCCGTACAAACGCGTTGGGCGTGGCCCACAAGAATGTCCGTTTCGCGGTGCGAACATCCCGAGCCGTTAGAGCGCGCGTCGCTTCAGGCGCCCAGGCAATCATCGCCGTCAGGAACACACACACCTGCCAGACAACCCAAACCCCACCGTATGAGTCCTTGTGAAACGGGTTAAACGCGGCCTCACCCTTCGCCGACGACCAGGTGTCCATCGTCTGCTGCCAACCGATCTGCGGATGTGTCAGAAAGATGACCAGACCGATGCCCATGCCGATTGCCAGCACGACAAACTGGATATAGTCCGTCACAATCACTGACACCATGCCGCCAAGTACGGTGTATACAAGCACAAAAACGATAAGCAGCGAGGTTATTACATTAACCAGCATCTCCGTGGACTCGCCATGCTCGGCTATCCCGGTGGCATAAGTGATGAACGTCGCGCCCATTTTCGGGAACAGGCCCATGTTCAAAATGCCTGCCAGGGCGCAGATGATGCCTGCTGTAACGCGCGTCGCCCGACTGAAACGACGTTCGAAGTATTCGGGGATGGTCGTCAGTTCAAGCTCGCGTAATCGCGCGATTACGAAGCCTGTCGAACCAATGAACACACTGACAATCGCGGCGATCACCGCAAGGGCCATGTACGCAAAACCGTTGTTGAACCCCTCCATCGACGCGTACATCAACGTGACCAGCCCCAGGCCCGTGCCGATATACGTTGCAGTGTTCAGCGCCGTACCGGACGCGCGGCCGCCGACCATGAAGTCGGATACGCTGTGCACGTAACGGTTCACAACAGCCCCAACGGCGACGGTGCCGATCAGGTACACGCTGACGATGATCCAATCGGCCGCCGTGAAGTTGGTCGCGAAAATATCAGACATGGTTTCGCAGATCAATTCGGAAAACCGGGACGTCGCACATCAGGAAACCCAGACCCGTGGCGGTCCGTATCCAGACCACCGCGCGGGAGCCCGGGCACCCGTTCAAGCATCAGATTCAGGATTCTTCATTCATCGTGATTGGGAATCTGGATACTTCCGCACATCGCTTGCCCTGCGCTGATGCCATAACATACACGACAGAGCCATGTCGCACGCCCATGCCCCCATCACGCCAACGCCCCCCGAACCCGCCGGCACGACACGATCGGATGATGCCGCTGTGATCCCAACCAAGATAGCGGGTGATATGACGCACCGCAGTGCTCTAACCGTCCTGCGCTTCCCCGACGAGTTCGACCTGCTCGACGACGGTCAAATGTACGTACGGCGTGACTATCGGCAATTATTCGAGCAGCGAGGCTGGCTGACCTGCCGTGACGTGATGGTCGACCAAAGCGTGCTGCTGGACCGCCGCCGGCACGATCGCGAAAACTGTTTTGTCGATTTCCCGTCGCGCGCAGGTCACGACGCAACGGTGCGCGGGTTTCTAAAACGTCATACGACGCACCGACGGAAATGTCGGGGTTTTCGTGAAGGTGGCAAACAACCCGTCATCAGTCCTGGTCTGAGTGAGGCACTCGCGGTGGCCGTGTGTCAGTGCAACAACGTGCCGGTCGCAAACGTAATCGCGGCCGGCCAGCATGTCAGCAACGACACACCAGGAGCGATTGACTCGTTTTTTATCAGCGAGCAAATCGTGGACGGTTTGCCCGCGGACTGGTTCTGGGAAAGCCACATCGTCGGCGACAAGTCGAGCGACGGCGGCGCTCGCCGCCGGGCACTGCTTGCCAGCCTCGCCCACGCCGCACGAAGTTTGCACGCGGCGCACCTGTTCCATCGCGATCTGTACTGGTGCCACTTCTTCGTTCGCGAGCCGGCGACGGGCCAGTTCGAGACGTATCTGATCGACCTGCAACGCCTGCACCGTGCGCAGCACGGACAGTTGCGATGGCGGGTCAAGGACATTGCTCAGTTCCGCGTTTCCGCACCGCCCAGCGTCAACGGCGACGACCTGCACTACTGGTTCGCGCGGTATCGCGGTGTGCAACAGTTGAGCACGCACGACAGATTGTTGTGCGCCGCGACCGGCGTCCGGGAATGGTTCTACCACTGGAAGGACGGCAGGGGATGAAGATCGCGCTCGTCCTTGCGCATTACACGTCCACCGGAGGCGGCACCGAGCGGTGGACGCACCACCATGCGCACATGCTGATCAACGCCGGCCACGAAGTGCACCTTGTAGCCGAGTACTTCGATGGCGCGCCGCACGAAGCAACGTGCCACCACGTCGACCCGGCGGCGAGCACGATGCGCCCGCACCGATTAAAATTTGCTGACACCGCGGAGCGGTTACTGCGCAAACTTGACGTCGACGTGATTCACGACATGGGTGACGGCTGGTATTGCGACCTGTTCATGCCGCACCACGGCGTGCGCCGCGCGGTGTACAACCAGCGGACGAAAATTCTCACGCCGCCGCACCGCTGGATGCGGCCCGCGGCGTTTCACCTGTTGCCGCGCTACGTGTTGTTCAAAGCGATGGAGAAACGCCAGTATGCGCCGGACAACCGCACGACATACCTGGCCGTGTCCGACATGGTCGGCCGGCACATGCAGCATTATCACCACGTACCCGCCGAGCGCATCCGCGTAATCCACAACGGCGTCGACGCCGAACTGTTCGACCCCATTGGGTCGTACCCCCATCGACGTGAATTACGGCGTGTGCTTCGATATGAGTTAGGCGTAGACGGGCGGGTTGTGTTTCTTCTGGTGGCGCACGACTTTCGTCTCAAGGGTTTGACGCCGCTCATTCACGCGATCGGATCCATGGTTGAACGTGATCTTCCCGTTGCACTGATCGTCGTCGGCCGGGAGCAGACATCGCGTTACGAGTTGCTGGCTGAGCGGTGCCGATGTCGCCAGTCGGTGCGTTTCGTTGGCGCGCAGCCGGACGCAATCCGCTACTACCACGCCGCCGATGCGTACGTCCAGCCAACGTACTACGACTCGTGCAGTCTGACCGTGCTTGAAGCACTCGCGTGCGGGCTGCCGGCCATCACCACCCGGTTCAACGGCGCCGCTGAACTCATGCAATCAGGCTTGCACGGCCACGTGATCGATAATCCCGACGATATCGACGAACTGGTGCAGGCCCTGACCAAATACCTTGACCCACAGACGCGCCAGGGCGCCGGCCTCGCCGCGCGTAAACTGGCGCAACGTAACACCATCGAACATAACTTTGAACGCATTTGCAACGTGTACGAGCAAATCGCACACGATCGCCCATCCCGGCACGTGAAAAGCGCATAGCAGCGCTGCCAAAGGCACTCGGGACGACCCCACCTGCCATCGCCCATCAACACATCATTAATCATGTTGATGCGTTCGGATCGGGCGACGTAACAAAGGAGCATCCCATGTCCGACCCTCAACACAAGATCGCCGTCGCCGGCGCTGCGCACGGGCACGTGCTGACATTCGCGAAGGAGGCAGCGCAGGTGGACGGCGCCGGCCTCGTCGGCCTGTACGACGCCAATGCCGGCGTACGGCAGACCGCCGCACAAAGTCTTAATGTGCCCGAATACGATGACCTCGATGCGCTGCTCGCCTGCGATCCCGCGCTGGTACTCATCGGCGCGATACCCCTCCAGCGCGTTGATCTGGCCATCCGCGCGATCGAAGCGGGCGCCGCGGTGCTGATCGACAAACCACTCGCAGTCACCGATGCCGACCTGGACCGCGTGATCGCCGCACAACAAAAGACCGGTAAAACGGTGATGGTGTTCTTCCCCTACCGCGGCGCCCCGGAGGTGCTCGCGGCGAAGCAGGCCATCGAGCAGGGTCGAATCGGGAAACTCGTCCGCGTGTTTTCATGTGGACCGCACAAACTCAACGCACCCGGTCGACCCGCATGGCACTGGACCGCGTCTGACAACGGAGGTGCACTGATTGACATCGGCTCACATCACGTGGACATTTGCTGCTGGTTTGCCAACCAGTCGCCGCAATGGATCAGTGCCCAGCATGGCAATTTCAGCCAACCCGATCACAACGAGTTTCAGGACTTCGCGCATGGCATGATGCGATTCGAAAGCGGTACGCTGGCGTACTTCGAGGTCGACTGGCTTAACCCCGCTTCGATGAAGTATTTCGGTGACACGCGACTGTGGTTGCAAGGCACGGCCGGCAAAATAGAAATCCGAATCGGTGACGAGGTGTCGGCCTGTATATGGACTCACGAAGAGACGCAACGACCACTTGACATCGGCGCACTGCCCGATGCCACACAATGGTCAACCAGCCAGTGCGAAGACCTTATCCACCGCCGGCCCACCGCCATCTCGCAGGATGATGTGTGGCGTGCGTCGCGCGTGTCTTTGCGCGCGTTCGAGTCAGCGCAAGCCGGCGGGGCCCCGGTGACGATGTGAGTCAGGCACGTATCGTCGATGCCCGCGTTATTCGGTTAACACGATCTTTCATCGGGTATTTACATATTTTCTATTTGGGTTTTCAGCACGCACGAATTCACGTCGTATAGTTTGCGTTGATCGCGACATACTCACGCGACAAGTCGCACCCGAGCCACTCGCTCTGCGCCCGTCCTGATCGCAGATCGATTGTGAATGTCATCTCGCGCCGTGTCATCACACGGTTGAGTTTGCGATGCAGTGCGCGCGACAATGGCATTGGTTGCCCGCCATCAAGGACGCATATGTCGTCGATGTGAATCGTCAGCCGGTCCGGCCGCACCGCCGCCCCACTTCGGCCGACCGCGGCGACGAGCCGGCCCCAGTTCGGATCGCCGCCGTGAACTGCCGTTTTCACCAGCTGACTGCCCGCAACTGTACGACCAACCCTGTCCGCGTCGCGCACGCTGCGCGCGCCTTTCACGGCGACACGAAATATCTTCGTCGCGCCTTCGCCGTCGGCGACGATTTTATATGCCAGGTCACGGCACAGGTCCGTGAGCGCATCGCAAAACGCATCAAACGCACGCCCGGGCGCTGTAATTGGGCGGTTGCCCGCCAATCCGCTGGCCATCACGATCACGGCGTCGCTCGTGCTCGTGTCGTGGTCAACACTGATCCGGTTAAAACTGTGATCGCAGGCGTGTTTGAGCGCCGCCCGCAACATGCCGCTCCTGATGTTTGCATCAGTGGTGACGAACGCCAGCATTGTCGCCATGTTCGGCGCGATCATGCCGCTGCCTTTGGCGATGCCCGCAATTCGGACGGTGCGGGCGCCAAACTTGACGGTGCGGCGCGCCGCTTTGGGCACGAGGTCCGTCGTCATGATCGCTCGCGCCGCATTGGCATCCGCCGCAGGCCCCCGGCCTAATTTCGCACACTGCTGCGTGATTCCGCGATCAATAAGTATCATCGGCAGCGGCTGGCCAATCACACCCGTGGAAAACACCAGCACATCGCGCCGCGCGCAGCCGACCAGTTGCGCCACCGCGTCACACATCACCAGTGCATCGCGCCGCCCTTGTTCGCCCGTCGCTACATTTGCGATCCCACTGTTGCACACAATGGCCCGTGCCGTACCCCCACGCACGTGCCGGCGCGACAACTCCACCGGCGCTCCAGGGAAACGATTACGCGTAAACACACCCGCCGCGCTGCAATCTCCGTCCGCGACAATCAGCGCCAGGTCCGATTTGCCCGACGGCTTGATCCCGCACATCCCGGCCGACGCGCGGAAACCTTTGGGAAACGTGATGCTGCGTAGTGAACCGGCCGGCATGTGTGAGATTCTACAGAGTTGTGAAATTTGATTGTTTATCTTCGATTTGATCTGCTGCCGCTCGCGGACAGCAGCCTTATCCTGCCGCACGCGGTAACTGCGACGACAATGCCGCTGACCCGGCGAAAACGTCGCATCCACTCCGCCTGACGACGACACGTCAACCGGCGGGCAACACCCGCGGACAAGCCGCAGAACAACGAAGAAGATCGACGAATCGGGCGCGAAGTGACCGGCCCAATCAGCGACGTCCGCGCATGGGTCATCTTTACAGCCGCTTCGCCGCCTGCGCGGCCTCAGCGCGGGCGAGATAATCGTCCAGTCGTGTGATTTCAAACTCTTCGAGCAGATCGTTGACGGTGCGTGCGTCGGACTCGCTGGTGATCAGGACGGCGGCGAGGTGGCCGGTGTCGTCGATTTGCACTTCGGGGCCGTATTTTTGTTTCATGGCTTCGAACTTTTCATTGTGATAATCAAAGTGGACGACAGCGCAGTCGAGGTTGATGGTGGTGGTGGCGAAATTAGTGTAATTGGTGCTGGACGCGAGGGTTCGACCGTTGGGCGCGATGATGTGGCTAGGTTTGAATTCCGCGCCACCAATGCAACTGACGAAGTGCGTACGGCACGAGTACGCCCAGTATTTCTGCATGAGCCCACCGTGGTAGACAGATGTGAACAGGACCATGTCGGGTCGGCTCTTGACGTACTGCAGGCGCAGCCGGTCGAAGTTCAGGTCAAAACAGATCGCACCGGCAACGGAGCCGAAGTCGCATTCAATCAGCGGCCCGTCGGCGCCGGGGATGCAACCCATTGTCATTTCACCTTCAGTCGGATGATTTTTGTCATACGTGCCGGCGAGATCTCCGTTGCGGTCGATCATGTGAATGGTGTTAAGCCAAGTATCCTCGCCGAACTCGCGGTAGGCGCTGTAAGCGATGTAGCAATTGTGTTGTTTCGCCGTTTCGCAAAACAGATCGAGCAAGCGCGTCCCGCGGACACGCAGATAGTCGGGTACCTGTTCGTCGGGAATCGCACGGCACACGTCGCAGATCTCAGGTGTAACGACCAGGTCCGGTTGATCGGGCAACACTTGTGACAAGTTGTCGCGCCAATAGTCAACCATCTGATCAACGGCGGCGGGCAAGATGCCATGCTGCGTTGGCGGCATCACGGCGGCGAGGGTGCTGACTTTCACGTGTCTGGTCATCAAAAGTTCCTTGCAGGCATGCAGACTTAGCCGGGATTTCTCATTTGACCACCGCCAGGCCGCTTAGGTGCCAGCATAACACCCCCATGGAAAATCCGGGCCAAGGTGACTGCCGGGATCCTGCCCGTAACCGGTCGGGCTCGCGGTGGTGCGATGGCGTGCTGTCAGGCTGCCGTTAACGCGCTGCGTGCGACATGCTGGAGCCCTGCACCGGTTCAACGTCCGGACCCTCGCGTCCGCATTGCCACAGTTCGTGTACGTGGTAGTTGTCACGCGGTTCAGCGTGGTCGAGGCGGTAATGGGTACCGCGGCTTTCCTCGCGCCAGTGTGCGGCCTGGGTGATCAGCGCGCCCACGAGCAGCATGTTTTGCACCTGCCAGCCGTCTCGATCGTCGAAGATTTTGTCGAGCGTGTAACGCGACCAGAAGTCGATCATTTCCATGACCTCGGTGAGCCGATCTCCGGTTCGCTGGATGCCCACGTGCCGCCACATGACGCTTCGCAGGCTCGAGCGTACGTCATGCAGGTCAAGCGCACTTTTGTCCGACACTGGAATGTTCGACACGATGCGCGGCGGCGCGCCGTCGGACAGGCGGGCGCCCGCATCGAGCGACGCACCGGCAATGCGGCCGGCGACTTCACCAAAGACCAGACCTTCAAGCAGGCTGTTGGACGCCAGCCGGTTCGCGCCGTTGAGGCCGCTGCACGCCGCTTCACCGCACGCGTAAAGGCCGGCGATGCTTGTGCGCGTGTGTTCATCGGTACGCACACCACCGATCATGTAGTGCGCGGCTGGATGGACCGGGATCGGGTCATTGCCCGGATCGAGTTCAAACTGCTCGAGCAGTCGCGCAATACCGGGAAAGCGCCGCGTAAACCGCTCGCCCCCGATGGGCCGGCAGTCCAGGTACACGTGGGTAAAATCTGTCAGGGAGACCTGCGTGAGGATAGCGCGCGAGACCACATCGCGCGGGGCAAGCTCGGCCATCTCGTGATAGTCAGGCATGAACCGCTTGCCTTCACGGTCGATCAGATGCGCCCCTTCGCCGCGCACGGCTTCGGTGATCAGGCTG
>NZCH01000128.1 GCA_002688155.1 Phycisphaerae bacterium | reverse complement strand
GGCGACGGCGCGCCCCATATCACGGTTGGTCGTCGCGATCACGCGCACGTCCACCTGCATGGTCGTACTCGACCCGACGCGTTCGAACTGCTGCTCCTGCAGGACGCGCAGGAGCTTGGCCTGCAATTGCGGGGGGATTTCGCTGATCTCGTCAAGCAGCAGCGTGCCACCGTCGGCGAGTTCGAACCGCCCTTTGCGCCTCTGGTCGGCACCGGTGAACGCACCTTTCTCGTGGCCGAACAGTTCGCTTTCGAGCAGGCTGCTCGACAGCGCGGCGCAGTTGAGGCAGAGCATGACGTTGTCGCGACGCGGGCTGTGCGCATGCACGGCGCGGGCGACGACTTCTTTGCCGGTGCCCGACGCGCCGCAAATCATCACGGTTCCGTGACAGCGCGCGATCTGGTGCACCTGCTGCACAACGCACCGCATGACCGACGATCGGCCAACGAGCATCGGCGCGCTGTCGAGTGGGTGGGCGTTTGTGCGCAGCGCCGCATTTTCCTGCACGAGCCGGCAATGCTCGACCGCCCGCTTGACCGTCATGACGAGCTGGCCGCCTTCGAACGGCTTTTGTATAAAGTCGAATGCGCCTCGCTTCATCGCGCTGACCGCGGTTTCAATGTTCCCGTACGCCGTCATGAGTACGACGGGCGCCTGGTCATCAACGCGCCGGATCCTATCGAGCAGTTCGAGCCCATCCATCGCGGGCATCTTCAGGTCGGTAACGACAGCCGCGGGCCGATGCCGCGCCATGAGTTTGAGCGCGGTTTCGCCGTCGTGCGCGGCGACGGCCGTGAAACCCGCGCGCTGCAGTGTTATGCCAATGCTGTCACGCATCATCTGCTTGTCATCGACCACCAACACTTTCGCGCTCATGGTGTTGCTCCCTGCAATGCCAATGACTTTGGTGTCTCCTCGCTGACCGGCGCGAGCACGTCATGGTCGTTGTGCGGCGACGCGGGTGTTTCCGGTTTGTCGTACGAGCCTTGCGCGGCCAGCGAGGGCAAACTCAACTCGAACACCGCGCCGCCGTCGTTGTACACACAGATCGCGCCATCGTGCGCATCGACGATCCGATGCACAATCGCCAGCCCCAGCCCCGTGCCGACGCTGCGCGTTGTGAAAAACGGCTCAAAAATGTGTTCAACGTCGTCATCCGCGATGCCCGGACCGTTGTCGCACACCATGATCACGACGTTGTCGCCCTCTTGACGCGCTCGTAGTGTCAATGCCCCATCTTCCGATGGCATCGCTTCAATCGCGTTGCGCATAAGATTTACCATCGCCTGGTGCATTAGATCGGGATCGACACGCACGCGTATTTTTGAATCCTGGTTATCGCGGCAGATGCGAACGGGCGCCTGCTGCGACAACGGCAGGTTGGCATCCAGCGCGCGATCGAACAGTCGCGACACCGGTATCCACACCGGTTTGGGCGTGACGTCGCGCGAGAAGGCGAGCACGTCGTGTACGATTGCGTCAAGACCGTGGACGGCGGTGGCGATCTTGCGCGCCACATCGTGATTATCCGACTCGGCGGGCAGGTCGTCGACGAGCATGCCCGCGTACAGACCGATCGCCGCCAGCGGGTTGCGAATCTCGTGGGCAATACCGGTCGCCATTCGGCCCAACGACGCCAAACGCCGCGACCGCTGCAACCGCACGTCCGCACTGACGAGCTCGTGCTGCAGCCGCCGCACTTCGCCACGCAGCGACTCGTGACTGCGCTGAAGGTTTTCCGTCACCTCGCTATAGGCAGTGACGATGCGGCCAAGTTCATCCAGGCGCGCGGCACCCTGATCTTTGCCGTCCGTAATGATGGCGACGGGTACCCCTTCGGTGCTACCACTACGAGCATGCAACTTGCCTTGTCGTGTATCGTCCATCATTGGGTATTGGGGTGTTTGGGTACTTCGGTACCCCATCATCCCTGCTGATTTGTACAAACATTGTCCGCCGGCCTTTGTTCCGACGATTGATACGCCTGCCGGGCGGCGCCGCTGTGAGTAACACGTGACAGTTCGTCGCCAACGCGCGACTTTTGCGTCTGCAGGCTTTGCCGGTCCTGGTTGTCGCGGTCGATGATGCCGTTGAGCAGGTCGCGCGCCTGCTCGAGCATGGAGTTGATCGAATCACACTGCGCCTGGTTCAGTTCCGCGGCGATCTGAGGCCAGCGTGCCTTGTACGGCGATAAATCACTGTCCATCATCGCCAGGTCATCGACGATGCGCTGGCGCTTGCCAAGCAGCGCAAGCAACTGGTCCGCGGCGCCCTGGTCGACCAGCTCGTGCTGCTCTTCAACCAGCGTGCTCAGCGCGTTGTACAGCTTGAGTTGCTGTGCAATCAGTTGCGACAGCGCATCGGCGTCGTCAGCAAGCGATGAGGAATTTTGATTGACGGGCGGCGACGGCGACGTGCAATCGTCTGGTCTGGTCATCCATGACCCTTCCGGTATTGGCGCGATCGCTCGCGCATACGGACAGCGCATCATGCGCCCTGAGACCCACAACGCGCGACTTAGCGCGCTGGATTATGTATGTC
Organism: Phycisphaerae bacterium; assembly: GCA_002688155.1. Taxonomy (GTDB): domain Bacteria; phylum Planctomycetota; class Phycisphaerae; order Phycisphaerales; family Phycisphaeraceae; genus ARS1224. The sequence continues at coordinate 3,928 of NZCH01000128.1, read as the reverse complement.
GGACAGATCAAGCGCATCACCACAGCCGGCGCGCGGCAAAAACAGCGGTTAGAGGAAGTTCGCACCAATCAAACAGCGAACACGCACGGCGTGGAACCGTGTTCATGTGCCGGGGACGAAGACGGGGTCCGGTGCGCACCGCCCGGCGCGCAGCGCCGCGATCATCGCCGCAGCTTTGGCGAGCGTTTCGTTGTACTCGCCCGAGGGCGTCGAGTCGGACACGATACCGCCGCCGACGGAAAAATGAGCACGCCGCATCGGTGGGTCAAAGCTCATCGTGCGGATGGCGATGTTCCACGTCGATCGGCTGCCATGTACGTAACCAATGCAGCCGCAGTACGGCCCGCGACGCGTTGTCTCCAGTTCGTCGATGATCTGCATCGCACGCACCTTCGGGGCACCGGTGATCGACCCGCCCGGCACCGTCGCACGCAGCAGGTCGACGAGGTCCTTTGATCCGTGCAGCCGCCCTTCGATCGTCGCGACGCCATGGTACACCGTCGGGTGCGTTTCGATCCTGCGCGGCTGGCGCACGCGCACCGACCCGTACGCGCACACCCGGCCAAGATCGTTGCGCAACAGGTCGACGATCATGTGCAACTCGGCGGCGTCTTTGACGCTGTCGCGCAATTGCGCCGGGTCGGCGTCGGCTGGCAGGGTGCCCTTGATCGGCCGTGTGATGACGTGACCGTCGCGCACGTCAAGGAACAGTTCGGGCGAGGTCGACGCGATCACGCGCTGGTGCTGGCCAGGTAACTCCAGGTACGCGCCGTACCACGCCGGTGATACGTTCGCGAGTTGTTCGTACAGCGCGCGGTGCGCCAGCGGGTACGTGCCGTCGAAGTCGGCAGTGAATTGCTGGGCGAGGTTAACCTGAAACACGTCCCCCGCGGCGATGTAGTCGGCAACGCGCACCACCGCCGACTCGTACGCCCCACGCGTCACGTTGGAACGCGGAGCCGACGCGGTATATGGCGCCGCGTCCCTGTCGGGCACGTCATCGAGCGCCGGAATCCCCCCATCACGCCACGTGCCACATGCGTACCACCGTCGTGTCGCCGCGTCATACACGAGCCAACCGGGACAGCACGCCATTTCGACAACCGGCCATGACCGTGCATCATCGATCACCCGCACCGGCCACGGCAGGTCTTCAACCCACCGCCCAACGTCATACGACAGGTGACCCACCCACATCACGTCGTCGTTTCCAAACAACCGCCGCAGGTCCGCGAACGGCTGATTCACAAACACCGTTCGCGGCTTAGCGCTTTGACCATCCAACAACGCCCCGGGGCCCTCCCACTCGCTGTACCCCCCACGCGGCCCCGCCGACGGATCGGCGACAAACCGATACACCCCGATTGGCTGCGCTAACAGCGAATATCGTGCCCAGTTCGCGTCAAACCGCCCCGAATGCAACATGACCACGCGCTCGTCGCGAGGCCAGCGGCGCAACACGTCCAGCGGCGAAAATGTCCAACCAAGCGGCGTGCCGTCCGTGTTCATTGTGACAATGATAGCACGATACACCCCCCGGAAAAGGCCGTTCAACATCGTCAAGCACGTACGATGTCGGCGTGCTCCGCTTCGCGCATCGGTTTTCCGGTCAGGTGCAGAAACGCGTCTTCGAGCGTCGGCCGACCGACGGTGACGCTCTTGATGCGGTTGGCGAACGCCGCGCTGAGTTCGGCGACGAACGCCGCGCAGTGGTCGCGTTCCATGTGCACGCGCTCGTTCACGACACGCGGCGCCGTGTCGTGACGCCAGCCGGTAAAGCGTTGACCAATCGCGGCCGCGAGCGTATCGGCCGGCTCAACGTCCGGCTCAACGACGATCACGTCTCCGCCAACGCGTGACTTGAGCGCTTCGGGCGTGTCCAGCGCAACGAGTTTGCCCTGTGCCATGACCGCCAACCGATCGCATCGGTCGGCCTCATCCATCAGGTGCGTGGTCAGAAGAATCGTCACGCCTTGCTCTTCGCCCAGGGTGTCGAGTATCCGCCACAGGTCATTTCGCGCTGCCGGATCAAGTCCGGTCGACGGCTCGTCCATGATGACCACGCTTGGCCGGTGCAGCAGCGCTTTGGCCAGTTCGACACGCCGGCGCATCCCGCCGCTGAATTTCTCGACCAGCTCACCGGCCCGTTCCGCAAGGTCGAACCGCGCAAGCCCTTCGTCGATGCGAGCCGCCAATGAAGCGCCGCGCAGGCCGTACAGGTGGCCCTGATGCGCCATATTCTCGCGCGCGGTGAGTTTCGCATCGAGGCTGGGCATCTGAAAGACCACGCCCAATCGGCGGCGTACGTTCGCCGCCTCTTGCGCGACGTCGACGTTGCATATCCGCGCCGACCCATCCCCGGGCGCGAGCATGGTCGCAAGAACTCGCACGATCGTCGTCTTGCCCGAACCGTTGGGCCCAAGCAGGCCGAAAATTTCACCCGCTTGCACGTCAAAGGAAACGTCATCGACGGCACGGCGAACGCCATCATAAGTGTGCGAGAGATGGTTAACGGTAATGACAGACATGAAGGTGCACAATTGCCGTCACTGTTTATCGATCGCCATAAGCGCATAAATCACAGGCACATACACGAGTGATGCGAAGAACACGGCCCTTGCGTGGGCACGGGTTCTTTTGATGAACAGCGCACCGGCGAACGCGAGAAACGCCAGGCCGGCGAGCGTTGAACCGACGAGGTAAAGCATACCGGCCATGCCGATGACCGTCGGCAGCGTGGCGGCGACGAGCAGGGCGATGGTGGTCACGAGGATCTGGCGGAATGTCCGCCGACCGGTAGCGTCGTCGACGACGGGCAGCATCGGCACGCGGGCGTGTGAATACTGGTCTTCGTAGATCCACGCAATCGCAAAAAAGTGCGGCAGCTGCCAGAAGAAAAGGATGGCGAACATCGTAGCCGCACGCGCGTCGATGGCGCCCGCCGCGGCGGCGTAACCCAGCACGGGCGGCAGGGCGCCCGGAATAGCGCCGATCAGCGTCGACAAACTCGTGATCCGCTTGAGCGGCGTGTAGAGAAGCGCGTAGCTGGCGATGGTCAGGGCGGTGAGGCCGGCGGTCAAAACATTGGTAAGCGACAGCAAAATGACCAGCCCCCCGACGGTGCACGCAGCCGCGAGAACAAGCCCAACGCGCGGCGAGATGCGCCCCGCGGCGACCGGACGGTCGGCGGTGCGCGGCATCTGGGCGTCCACGTCACGCTCCATCACCTGATTGAACATGCCCGCGCCAACGCACGACAGCGCAATCCCGGCCAGCGTTGCGGCGACCGCGCCGTTCAATGCGAAACTCATGCCCGGCGCCATGACGTAACCGATGTACGCCACCCCCACGACCATCCCGGAAATGCGCAACTTTCCCAGGTGTGCCACGTCAACCAGCAGCGACCACACCGAAGCGTGTACGCGTCGATGCGCGATCATCGTCATCCGGCTGGTGCGCAAGAGTTGGGCCATATCCGTTCAAACAATTCGAATGGTTCAGTCCCGGCCCTGAAGGGACGGGCTTGGCGCTCCGATGCGCGCCGGCTCGGTCGCCGGCGCCACCGGCAGCATGTGCGTGCGAAACATGATAAGGGCGACGACGGCGAGCGTCGCGGCGCCGGTCGCCTGATGCGCGGTTGCCAACTCCGGGTGACGCATGGACCAGATCACCAGCGCCCCTAGACACACCTGCACAACGAGCAGCACAATCAGCGCGATTGTCGGCCTGACGAGCAGTCGCTGGGTTGCACCATGTCGCGCGAACCGGGACACGAACCAGCCGGCGGCGACAATCACGCCCACGGCCCAGACGCGATGGGCGAAGTGGACGCCAACCATGGCCGGCGTGACGCCCTGCGGCATGGCCGGGTCATCGTAGTCAAACATCTGGGCCGTTCGGTTGTCGATCGTCTTCTGGGTCATCGGCG
>NZCH01000127.1 GCA_002688155.1 Phycisphaerae bacterium | reverse complement strand
TTCGTCACCGAAGAAGACTGCAACACCAGGCAGGGCATCACCAAACGCGCGATTTACAAGGGCGAGGAGATCGACGTGCCGCTGCGCGAAGCGATCATTGGCCGAACGGCGCGCGAAACCATCCGCAACCCGATCACCGATTCACTGATCGTCGACGAAAACGCCATGATCACCGAAGCCGCGGCGCGCGAGATCGAATCGCTGGGCATTGACAGCGTGATGGTCCGTTCGCCGCTGACGTGCGAGTCGGCGCAGGGCATCTGCCAGCGTTGCTACTGCCAGGACATGTCCACCGGCCGGCTGGTCGAGCAGGGCCTGGCGGTGGGCATCATCGCCGCCCAGTCGATCGGCGAGCCGGGCACACAACTCACCATGCGCACGTTCCACACCGGCGGCATCGGCCACCGTACGCTCGTCGAAACCGACTACCGCGCCCAGAACGCCGGCACCATCCAGCTCAAGGACGCCAACGAAGTGTCCACAGTCGATGACGACGGCAACGAAACGCTCGTCGCGCTCAAGCGCAATGGCGAGCTGTCGGTCCACGACGACAAGGGCCGCGAACTGGAGAAGTACAAGGTCCAGTACGGCGCGTATATCCGCGTCACCACCGGCGACAAGGTGCGCAAGGGCCAGGCCCTCGTGCAATGGGATCCGCACCGCACGCCCATCCTCGCAGAGAAGCAAGGCGTCGTGCGCTTCCAGGACGTTCTGCTGGGCGAGACCGTACGTCCTGAAAAGGAAGCGGGCGGCCCGCAAAAGGCCAAGCAAACGGACAAAGACGCCGGCGAGGCGCTGGTCGTCATCGAGCACAAAGGCGAGTTGCATCCGCAGATCATCATCGAGGACATGACGGGCAAGATCCTCGATTTTCATTACCTGCCCGCCAAGGCGCGTATCGAGGTTCAGGAAGGTCAGCAGATCAGCGCCGGCCACATGCTCGCGCGTCAGCCACGTGAAGTCGTCGGCTCGTCGGACATCGTCGGCGGTCTGCCACGCGTCACGGAAATCTTTGAAGCGCGCAAGCCCAAGGACGCCGCCGTCATGGCGGAAATCTCCGGTGCCGTCGAGCTGCGGTCCGACAAACGGCGCGGCAAGATGACCATCATCGTCCGATCCGAGGCCGGCCTCGAAATGGAACACCACGTGCCGCAGGACAGGCACCTGCTCGTGCACACGGGCGACTATGTCACGGCGGGCGATCCGCTCATCGACGGGCCACTGGTCCCGCACGACATCCTGCGCGTCAAGGGCGACGAGGCACTGTTCACCTACCTGCTCGACGAAGTGCAGAACGTTTATCGCGCACAGGGTGTGCCCATCAATGACAAGCACGTTGAAATCATCCTCGCGCAGATGCTCGGCAAGCTGCGCGTCGAAAACCCGGGCGACTCGGCGCTGTTACCCAACGAAGTCATCGACCGCCACCGCTTCCGCCAGCTCAACGACAAGCTCGGCAAGATGGCGAAGATCAAAGAGCCCGGCGGCACGACGATGCCGGTCAACGCGCTGGTCCCGCGCAACGAGATCAAGGAAGCCAACGCCCGCGCCGAATCTGAAGGCCTCGAGCCCGCCAAGGGCACCCGCGCCCGGCCAGCGACCGCCATGACGCTGCTGCTGGGTATCACCAAGGCCAGCCTCCAGTCCGAGTCGTTCCTCTCAGGCGCCAGTTTCCAGGAGACGACCAAGGTGTTGACCGAGGCCGCGCTGGCAGCGCGTTCGGATACGCTCGTGGGCCTGAAGGAAAACGTGCTGCTGGGTCACCTGATCCCCGCGGGCACGGGCTTCAAGGCTTACACGCGGATTCAGGTCGAGAAGCTGGCCGAGCCGCCGTCGACTGAAACACCCAGCCGCGAGGAGGACATCCTCGCCGCCGCGGAAAAGGCCGAGGCCGCCGGCGCACAGACGCCTGCCGAAATCGAGACCACCGTCGGCGAATCGTCGCTGGTTGCGCAACTGCTCGGCGAAGCCGACCCCGCCTTTTCCACACCGGCGCCCATGCCCCAACCCGTCGTCCCGGCGCCCATGCGGGTGCCCAACATCGACGAACAGTAAACAGGCCGCGGCATGGATTTCAAGTGCCGAATTCACGCACGCTCGCGCGTAGCGGGACGGTTAAGGACCATGCGCCGGAAGACCGGGGACCCGGCCACATGCGCACGGCCCGGTTACAACGCCGCCTTCCACTCGGCGTTCATGCGCTGGACGACCTGGTCGGTGATGTCCAGTTCGTCACGTGACCAGATGAGTTTCCTGACCTGGATGAGCGTGCTGAGCTGTTCAGGTTTGGCACGTTCAAAGGCGGGTGGCTGCTCTTTGAACAGGACGTGATCCCAGCCGTCACCCTCGGCGATGTTGCCGATGGCGGCAACCATTTTCTTGTAGAGCAGGAGTGTCAGCATCGCCTTTTCGCGTTCGAGCAACGCGTTTTGCACGCCACGCCAGGTCTTGAGTTCAATGCCCTTCATGAGCATCTGCTCCTGCTTCTGTTTGTGCTCCGGGCCGCCGGCCTTGAGCATGCCCAGGTCCTCCTTGATCAATTCGAGTTCCTTGACGCGGGCTTCCTCTTCCTTGCGCAACTCCGCGGTCCGCTGCTGAAGTTCGGCTTCCTTATCGGTCTTCTCCGACAGGTTTTTAAACACTTGTACGACGTCAACCACCGCAACGGCGGTCGGCCGCTTGCTGGCGACTTGCGCGGCCCTGGCGGTCATCAGGCACAAGGCGCCCGCGGACAGGCAGACGGTGACGATAAAAACGAGACGCTTGGCGTACATGGGGGCTCCCGATCGAACGGGCCAGCGGCCGGCGCGTGTTCCGTAACACGCCGCACCGCCCGGCGGTGAAGATGACATGCGTTCAACGCATCAGTCAACGTGATGTTCTAACAGGTTGATGCGCGTTGGGCAATGTGGGATACCGCGTGCGACACACCTCCCCGCCGCCTGCGGCTTGGCGCTAAGCCGCGGACGGGAGTACGAAGCCACAAGCGGCCTGCGCCAAACGCGGCGGTTCAAAACGGCACGGCGATGTCAAAACTGAATGCGCGGGTTTCGTCGCCGTCCTGCTTCAGGATGGGAAATGCGACGTCAAACGCCAGCGGCGCCTGCCCGAAGGCGGGAATCTTCAGTCGCAGGCCCGTGCCCACCGCCACGCGATAATCGCCAAAGTCGACGTCCGGATCGACCGTCCCCGTGTCGGTGAAGAAAACGATCCGCATGATGTCCTGGTAAATCGGGATGTTGTATTCGATGCTGAGCAGGAATAAAAAGTCGCCGCCGACGGCGTCGGTGCCGACGAATTCGTCTCCCGAGTCGGGTATCTGGTCGGGATCGACCCGGCCACGCGGTCCGGCGCCTCGGAAGTCGAACCCGCGAATCGTGCGGTGCCCGCCGGCGCAAAACCTCTCAAATACCGGCGCTTCGTTGTTCTCAAGAATGATCCCGCTCTCGATGCGTATGCTCAGCACCGTCTTGCGGTTGAAAAAGTCCTCGTCCAGTGTCCAGAAGTTGACGAACGAGGTGGAAACTTTGGTGAAGTCGAAATCACCGCCCAGCGCGCCGGCGCGCGACAACGACATTTCCAGCACGTTGCCACGCGTCGGGAACACGCGACTGTTCGTCGTTTCGCGCTTGAGCACAAAGCCCACTGCGGTGAGTGTTTTCTCCCCGGCGACCTGGAAGACGTCGACCGGCGCGTCAACGTCGATTCTGTCGATCTCGACCTTTTCGCCGCGCACGGACACGGAGGCGGACCAGACGTCGCCGAACCGCCGGCCCAGTCGCACGGACCCGCCGGTGCGCCCTTCGTCCCAGTCGGATCGCACGCGATCGAACAGGAACAGCGATGTACCCAGAAAGATGTTGCTTTCGAACAGGTAGGGTTCTTTGAATCTGATCGAGTAGCGCTGCGACTCATTGCCGGGCTGCAACGAGAGGTTCATCGACTGCCCGGCGCCGCGAAACGCCTTGCCCGAAATCAACTCCAAAATCGTTTCGGGCGGGTCGGCGATGTCGAAGTTTCGCTGCGACAGGTTGATCGCGCCGATCACGCCCGCGTCGGAACTGACCCCGGCGCCGAACCCGAGGCTACCGGTGTTTGTCTCCTCGACCTCGACCAGCACGTCACGGATGCGGTCCCCGGGTTGGCCCAGTATCGCCAGGTTCGTGCCCTCGCGCGTAAACAAATGCGACTCGGCGAGGCGCCTTCGCGTCAGCGATACGCCCGTGCCGTCGAAACGCCTGCCTGGATTGATCCCCCGCAGTTGCCGCAAAATCACCTTGTCTTTCGTCAGCGTGTTCCCGCGAATGGTCACCCGCCCGACCGTGTGTGCGATGCCCTCCAGAATGCGGATCGTCACGTCGACGGTCGGGTCCGCCTCATGGAACTGCGTGTCGATGGCGGCATTGACTTCGAGATACCCCAGCTTCAGGTACATCGATCGGATCGCCCGTTTGCCACGTTCCACGCGATCACGCGAATACACGTCGCCGACCTTGAGCGAGATCGATTCGGCAATCTGCTGATCGGGAAATACGTCGTTGCCTTCGATCGTGATGTTCGCGACGAGGTAGCGCCTGCCTTCCTCAATGGCGAAAATGACCTTTGCGTCCTCGCTGTCGGGCGAGACCTGGATGTCACGCCCGGCGCGGGCGTTCAAATAGCCGTGGGCGTGATAAAACTCCTGGAGACGTCCAGCGTCAACGTCCAGTTGCTCCTGGTTAAGCGGCGCCGCACGGATCAGCGGAATGAACGTCTTGGAAAGAATCTGCGCGCGAAGCTGCTTGTCGGTGAACACCTCGTTGCCGTTGAACCCGATTTCGCGCACCCGCACTTTCGGGCCTTCGCGGATCTGGTACAGCAGGATCCGTGATTCTTTGAGCAATTCGACGTCCCACGTCGCGCTGGTGAAAAAATGGCCATTCGCTTTGTACACGTCGATGATGCGCTTGGCGCCGCGCTGGATCAGGAACTCATCGATCGGATCGCCGCCGCGCAAAGTGACGGCCTGAAACAATCGCTGGTCGGCGACCGACTTGTTCCCGCTGAACGCGACGTCTTCAAACAATGCAAGCGTGTCGAACTGGTACGTCACGGTGAGCGAGCCTTCATCATTTTCCGATACCTGCACGCGAATGCTTCGAAAGCGGTTCAAGTGCGTCAGCCGGACGATGTCCTGCTCGGCGATCTCGCTGTCATATGGTTCGCCGACGCGCAGTCGAACCTGATTGCGCACGAGCGTTTCGGGAACGTCTTCAATTCCGTCAAGTTTGATTTCCACGACGGGTCGGCCGTCCAGGTCCACGCCGGTGGCATTGATCACCAGCGCACCGGCGTGCGACGCGGCGCAGGCGACACCCAGCGCTGCGAACACAAACCACCGGGCCATTCGCCATGGAACACAATGAACGGGCATGCCGTCTCCCTGATCGCGTGCGTGCCGGGCGCGGCACGGTGACGTTTGCGCGCGCCGGTGACCATCCGGACTCCAATCGGCGGCGAGTGTAGCATACTCAGGCGGGGGACCTGAAATCCAAAGCGCGAGACTTGGGTCCCCGCGTCCTGTGCGGACACAACACCACCACGCCTCACCCACTGCGTGAATTGCGTTCACTTGCTGCTGTCTCTATCGGCTCCTAGACTGAAACGTCACATACGACAACCTCATCGAACGTCAGGCCGCGCCAATCGATAACGACATTGCTGGCCAACCGGCCAGGCCCCGGCCCCTGGGGCACCGAGCGTTTAGTTGGTCCCGCTGCCCATACCGACATGCCACGAGGACTCCTTGGCGGCCGCAACAGGTAAAACCCCCGACGTCCGCCACCGCGACGCTCTGTCGGCAGACGACCTGCTGCAAATGCAGGCGATCCGCCGGTTCGAGGACCGCACCGCTCAAAGCTGCCGGCAAACCGCGCATCGCAGGATTCTGCCACCTGTACAGAGGGCAGGAGGCCGTCGTCGTTGGCTCCATCGCCCGCTGGGCGATGAAGATCCGAACATCAACGACTACGCAATCTCGGACACGTGCTGCCGCGCGGCATGGACTCCAAATATGCCATGGCCAGGATGTTCCGCAAGGTCACCGGCTGTTCCAAGGCCAGGGGGGGCTGTCAGGGGGTGAATGGCCTGTGCGCAAGCCCACGGATTGCGGTCGTGGGCTTTGGATTCAGGGACTTTCAACTTGTCCATGGGCGACTGTCCGCGGGCTTTGGGAGTGACACCTGATTCCCGATCATGCCTACAATACGGCACTTGCGACTTGTCTGGTGATTGCAATGGCGAAAAAACTACCCAAACAACTGGCGCTCCTGGATGAGGACATGTGCACGGGGTGCGAGGCGTGCGTGTGTGTTTGTCCGGTGGACTGCATTGACAAGTTCCCCGGCCAGCATCACGAGTCGGTGTTGCCGGTTTGCACGATCGACCTGCCTCGGTGCATCGGGTGCACCCTTTGCTCGCAGGTCTGTCCCTGGGACTGCATTACTATGGTGCCCACGAACGAAATGCTGCAGTTTGAACAGTACCAGCATGCACTACAAGGCGAGCCCGCCAAAAAGTAAAACGCCCTGCCCCCCGCCGCTTGCGGGTAAACGCAGCCGCAAGCGGCTTCGCACGAAATGAAGGACCCATCATGGACGATGCCAAACGCAAACAAATCATCGACCTCTTGCGCACCGCGTACGGTATGGAGCTCGAGACGACGATCAACTACGTGGCCAACTCGATTCACCTGGACGGCATCCGTGCCAAGCACATCAAGGACGCACTCGCGGCAGACATCAATGAAGAGTTGATGCACGCGCAACAGTTGGGCAACCGCATCAAAGTGCTTGAAGGCGCGGTGCCCGGCTCGATGGGTCTGAAGTTCGCTCAGGCGAAAATGCAGCCGCCGGACGACCCGCTGGACGTACGGTCGATCGTCGTGGGTGTCATCGAAGCCGAGGAAGCGGCGGTGAACCAGTATCAAGATATCATCGAGGCCGCCGATGTGGTCGACCCGGTGACGCAGGACATGTGCGTCACACTCAAAGGCGACGAGGAGGAACATCGCCGGCTGTTTAAGGGCTTTCTGGCGGAACTGGATGCAGGAATGTAGTCGCAAGTCGAAAAGTCAAACGTCGGGGGCCACAAGTCTGACGCCTCGTGCGCGCCATCAAGATTCAATATTTTCTTTCGTTCGCGGTGATCGGCGCGTTGCTGCCGTATTTGCCGGTGTATCTGTCAAAAGAGCGAGGGTTCAGTGATGGACAGATCGGCATGGCACTTGGCGCGTGGCACGTGGGCGGGCTGCTGACGCCGATCCTTATGACGCTGATGGCGGACCTGCGCGTGTCGCCGCGGAAGTTGATGGCGGTGGCGTATTTGATGTCAGGCGTAGCGCTGACGGTGGTGCTGGTGGTCGATTCGATGGTGGGTGTCGTGGTGGTGCTGATCCTGCAAAGCGTCGCCCTGTGTCCCATATTCGCGCTGCAGGACGGACTGTGCTTCGACGTGTTGCATCGGCACGTGCAAAGTGCGCCAACGACGACGCTGGGATATCAGCATCTTCGAATCTGGGGCACGATCGGGTTCATTGTGCCTTGCCTGGGGATACCGCTGCTGCTCGCAGAGCCAGGCGCGACAGGCCGCAACTGCGACACGTCGGTCTGCGTGATGCTCAGCGCGTTGGTCTGCCTGTTGGGGATGATCAACTGCGCGACGCTACCCGAACCAGATCAACCTGCGCCGGTGGGCGACCCCGCCGATGCTGGTCGATCGCCGGACGACCGCGCGAGCGAGGGGTTGGACACGGCGCCTGCTGTACCCGTGCGGACAATGTTGCCGACGGCCGCGGCGCTGCGGCAACTGGTGCGGCCGAACATGCTCGTGTTCATCGTTGGCTCTGCGGTGATGACAATGAGCATTACCGCGTTCTACGCGTTCTTCCCGCTGCTGCTGACGGGCGAGCTGATGTTGCCCGCCAGGCACGTCGGGCCGATCGTGAGCCTGGGCGTCGCGGTAGAGGTGTTCTTCGTGCTCGGCTTGTCACCACTGCGCCGGCGGATGGGGCTGGCCGGTGTGATGTTGTTCGGCGCGGTGGCGCACGCGGTGCGATGCGCTGTGTTGGCGGTGCTGCGCGTGCCGCTGCTGGCGATCGGCGTGCAGGTGCTTCACGGGCCGACGGTGCTGACCGTGCACATCGCGCCGCCGGTCTACGTGAACGATCACGCGCAGCCGTGGTTCCGCAGCTCGATGCAGGGGATTTACCAGGTGCTGATGGGTCTGGCGCGGATCGGCGGTGTGGTAATTACCGGTGTGGCGGCGCAGTGGTCGATGACGCACGCGTTCTGGCTGATCACGGCGATGTCGGTGGCCGCAAGCGTAATGTTTCTGCTGTTGTGCTGGATGCGGCATCCGGCCGGTGGTGGCGGTCAACCGCCGCAGCGCACGTAACGAGAGTGTGATGCCGCTTCATGAGCCTGCGCATCTCGTCGCGTGTCTTACCCAGTTCACGTGCGGTCTGTGAGACGTTGCCCTGGTTGGCGGACATGCGTTCGAGGATTGCTTCGCGCTCAAGTTCGTCCAGCGGAACGACGTGGCCGCCGGCGGTGCGGTGCTTGTGCTCAGTCAGAGACACGTCCAGGACGTGAACGAGTTCGGTCATCGCGGCGTACTTGCGCCAGAAGACAAAGGCGCCGGCCTGCAGCGCGTCGGCCGCGAGGTTCCACGACGCATCCGCGGACATTGCCACGATGACGGCATTGGGGGCCTTGCGGTGCAACCGCGGGATGACTTGCAGCCCGGGCAGGCCACCCTCGTCCAGGTGCATGTCCAGCAGGATGCACGCCGGCTGGATGTCGGCCACCAGAGCCTGGGCCTGGGAACTTGTCGCCGCGCCGCGCGTCTCATGGCCCAGGGCCCGAATGAAATGCTCGAACCCGCGAACAATCATCGCGTTGCCGGCGACGAGCAGAATCGTGTACGTTCGGTCCATGTGACAGCCTCCCCGATATGGATGTCGGACAATCGCAACAGCCTGTTAACCGGCGATGTCCCCGGCCCCGGGAAACCGCGGCTGCGTGGAGTGGACAATCCATCGCAAGTCGGATTGAATACTGGTGGTCCGATAGTGCAGCCGACAACAGCCGGGCACTGGTGCCCGGCCAAATAGCGATTGGAGTCGCACCCAATGCCTCAGCCTGGCAATTGGCGCTACTGACCCGCCGGCTGCCGGACGCTCGGAGCAACCAACCATGACCTGGTTCCCGTTCGCCGATCCAACCAAGCCCACACAAGCGCCCGGGGCTGCGCCCTCGCCGGTCGACGCGCAAGTCGAGGAAGAAGATCCGACCGCCGGCGACGAAGCATACGACATGATGATGGCGCTCATGCCCTGGGGTGTGTCGTTCCTGCTGCACGTCGGGCTTGTCATTCTGATGATCTTCATCGTGTGGTCGGCTGCGATCAAGAATGAAGAGGAAAAGATCATCGTTCCCAGCGCCGTGTTGAGCAAGAAGCCGGGCACGCCGCTTCGGCAAAAGACGACGCGCCGACCGAGCAAGACACGACGCACCGCGGCGCGGCGTGCCGTAAGCCGATCGCCAAGCCAGACGCAGTCGGACATCGCTGCCCCGGCGAAGGGTCAAATGAAGATCATCGGCGCGTTGGGCGGTGGGGGCGGCAAACCCAGCGCATTTGCCGCCGTCAGCGGGGGAGGCGCCAGCTTCGAGACCCAGTTCTTCGGCCTCGGCGGAAACGCCAGGAAGATCATCTACATTGTTGACGCATCAGGCTCCCTGATCGACACCTTCCCTTTCGTCATCATGGAACTCAAGCGCTCGATCAGTGAACTCAAGGATGCCCAGTCGTTTACCGTCATCTTCTTCCAGGGTGAAGATCACATCGAGGTTCCGCCGCCGCGCCTCAAGAAGGCGACCAGTGAGAACAAGCTCAAGATCATCGAATGGGTCGACCCTGCCGGCGGCAACGTGATCCCGACCGGCCTGTCGAACCCGGTGAAGGCCATCACCCGTGCGCTTCAGTACCAACCTGAGCTGATCTTCCTGCTCTCGGACAACATCACCGGCCAGGGCCGGTACGAGGTTGATCAGAAGCAACTGCTCGCGCGAATCGAGCACGCCAACAGCAGGAGTCGGACGGTCATCAACACCATTCAATTCCTGTATCCTGACCGCCTGACGCAATGGGGCCTCAAGCCGACGCTCGAGGAGATTGCCGAGCAGCACAAAGGGCAATACACGTACATCGACGGGCGCGAACTGGGGATCGAATAGTGTGTCTACATGCCCGGGCGAACCGCAGGTTGCCCGTAGCCCGACCGGGCGCACGCACGGCGGGACAAATCGGTAACATTTAGACGGTAGATGCGATGAACCGACCGATCGGACAAGTCGTGGTTTGGACGGCACTTTGCGTAATGACGTTGGCGGTCGCCGCGCCTGCGGACCAGGTGAAGATCGCGGGGTATTGGGTGGAAGAGGTGATCGTGTCGGGGATCGCGGACGGACAACTGTTTTACACGACCTCCGCAGGCGCTGATGCGCAGCGGGGACTGGACCAGATTGAAGGACTGAAGCTGGATCGCCAGAAGGCGTCGGCCGCGGCGCAGGAGGCGCTGGATGCCGGCGATCACGAGGCGGCTGCCGAGGCGCTGCAGCAGTGGTACGACAACGCCCACCAGCCCTGGGCCAAGCACTGGGCGGGTTATCAATTGGGCCAGGTGCAGGACCGCCTCGGTGATGCCGAGTCCGCCACGCGGATTTACCTGGACATGGTCAGCGAAAAAGCTGATGCCTTTCTGTTGCAGAAGCCGCCGCTGGAAAGCCTGCTCAATGCCGACGACGAGCAGAAGCAGAACATCGCCGAGCACGCGGACCTTCTGGGCGTCGAGCCGGGCGATGACGAGGTCGGCAAGCTGGTCAAGCAGGTGCTCGACCTGACGATCGTCATCGAGCCGGACGACGGTGACAACACAGCGGGTGATCACGATGCGATGACGGCGCCGCGCGCCGACGACGCTGTGTTGCCAGACGCTGCCGCTGCGGCGCGTGCTGCGGCCCAGGCGGCCGCACAGCGCGCCCGGGCGCAAATCAGCAAAAACAGACTAGTCGGCGACCCTGCCATTGCCATGAGCACACAACTGGATCCGAAAGACAAGATCACCCGTGCACTCTGGAACGGTAAGTTCGACGAAGCGCTCACGATGGTCGACCAGGCGTTACGCGGCGACACGGCGGGACGCATGTCACGACTGCTGTACAAACGTGGCCTTGCGCAACTTGGACTCGCCGAGAAGTCAGACGATCTGAAAATGTACAAGACCGCCGGCATCTCGTTCTTGCGCGTCGTGATCTACTACCCAAGAAGCACCACCTGGCGAGGCCCATCGTGGATGGAGGCCGGGTACGTGCATCAGAAGATCGGCCGGCATGACATCGCCAATCGATTGTTCGACACGGCCAGTAACGATATCGACGCCACAGAAGAGCCCGCCCTGGCGAAGCGGCTCGAGCAGCTTCAATCACAATCGGAGTAGCCCATGCTTAAACACCGAATCAGTCATCGTCCGTCTCGCGTGGCCACAGTCGTATCGGCATTAGCGATGCTGCTTGTCGCCGCCTCGCCAGCCATGGCGCAGGACGGCGGAACCAGCTTCTTCCAGATGTTCCTCTGGACTCCCGACCTGCTGGGTAACATCATCATCTGGGGATTGCTCGCCGCATCGATGGCGAGCATCGGCTTCGCCATTTACCTGTTCACGCGCTATCGACAAACGGAGATGGCGCCCGAGGATACGCAACAACAGGTCGAAAGCATGCTCGCCGAGAAACGCTATCGCGAGGCGATCGACTTTGCCAACAGTGACGACAGTTATCTGGGCACCCTGCTGGCCGCCGCTCTGAACGAGGCGGCGAACGGCTACGGCGCGATGCAACGCGCGATCGAGGAGGCAGGTGACGCGGAGACGGCCAGAATTCTGCGCCCCGTCGAATACCTGAACGTAATTGGCAACATCTCGCCGATGATCGGCCTGTTCGGCACGGTGTATGGCATGATTCGTGCGTTTCAGGGGCTGGTCGAAGCCGGCGGAAGACCGGACCCGTCGATACTTGCGGGAGGCATTTCCACCGCCCTGGTCACCACGTTGTGGGGCCTGGTCGTCGCCATTCCGGCCCTGGCGTGCTATTCAGTTATCAGAAACAAGATCGACGCGATCACCGGCGACGTCATACTGCTTGCCGAGGACCTGCTCCGCCCGTTTAAACCCGGCGGCAAGCGCACGTCCGCGAGCGGGGGCGGGGACGGGGGCGAAAAAGCATCACGACCTCGCGCCACGCCCCAACCCGGCGACGGGTCGTAACCGGCGTACCCAACCATAAACCCACGGCCACGGCAAAACGCCTAACAGACAATGGACCGACACCGCACAGCATCAACCACGAACCCGTAGCCATCGTCCACCCCCATGGCCTCACGCATCTTCAAACGCGGCCCGACCACTCCGGAGATGAACATGACGTCGCTCATCGACGTGACGTTTCTCCTGATCATCTTCTTTATGCTGGTCAACAACATCATCACGGAAGAAAACGTGGAGATGATCGTGCCGGAGTTGGAAGACTCCAAGGCGCGCGAGTTGGGCGAAGTGCATCGTCTGGTGATCAACGTGGCGCCACAACCGTTTGACCCGAAGACGGCGCGCGACAATCCGCTTATGCGCGACGGCACCGCCGCGAAGGTTCAACTCGGAATGGATGAGTATCCAATGGCTGATCTGGCAAGCATGACTGCGGACCTGACGAGCGCCGCCGAGGCCAGTCCCAAAGACGGCAAGGGTCGGCCGTCGCTCGAAGTCGTACTGCGCGCCGACAGCGCGTTGTACTACAACGAGGTCCAGGCCGTCATGAGTGCGATCACCGCCGCGAATATCGCCAAGGTCAACCTCGTCGCATTCACGCCGGAAAAGACCAAACGCGACGCGAAACGTTTCAACTAACCCTGTTTCCCCGGTCGCTTGTGCCCGGTCAACAATGTCCGAATCCAACGAAACACAACCCGCCGCGTCTAAACCAACGGACGAAGCCGTGGACCACACGACAGCGCGGTCACGACGCGATATTGGACCCACCAAAATCCAACTCAACTTCACGTCCATGATCGACGTGATCTTTCTCCTGCTGATCTATTTCGTGATCACCGCCAGTTTTGTGCAGGACGAAGGCGTGCTGACGGCAAACCTGCCAAAGGGCACGGGCCAACCCACGACGAAGGTACCGCCCAAACCCAAACGCCCGATCAAGATCGTGCTCGCGTCGACCGGCCTGCACGGCGCGCGGCTTTCGATCGACAGTATCGGCGGGTACGCCACGTTCACCGAACTTTCCGATCAGTTAATTCAGATGCAATATGATCCGTCGCGCGGCTTGACCGGCCCCTACAAGCCGGACCACCCGGTGGTCATCAAACCCGACGGCAACGTGCGATGGCAGCACGTGGTCAACGCGTTCAACTCCGCGGTCCGCGCGCGGTACAGCACCGTCGCGTTCGCGCAGGCGGAATAGGCAGGCGGTGCCGATAGATGAGCAAGTTCAACCACCCAGCGCAAAGCGCCCAGGCTCGCGGTTGTCCGTTCGCGAACTGCCGCGCGGGTATCTGCGCACTGATCCACACCGGACTCATCACCGCAATGCTCATCACGTTGGGGGCCGGCACCGCACACGCCCAACTGTCGAACCTTGACCAGTCAACGCTGATCGACGGCCTGGCGCGCGAGGGTATGAGCGAGCTGCTCGAGCACCTGATCGAGACCGAGCCGCCCGACGATCCGGTGACGACGGCGCAGGTCGTGATCGCGCAGCATTGGCTCGAGTACAACCGCCTGCGCGATGAGGCAGCAAGCGCCTCGCAGTCCGACCCCGCCGCCGGGGAAGAATTGCGCGGCCGGGCGCGCCAGCACTTCGACAAGATACTCGGCACGCAGCGAGATTTGATCGAAACGCACGAAGATCATGCGCAACGTCCCATCTGGCAAACGGACCTGTCGCAAAAATTGCTTGAAGCCTACATCGAAAACCTGCACACACGTGCTGACCTGTTCTACGAGTTCGGCGTCTGCCGGACGGACCAGCGCGAAGCATTCGAGTCCGCCGTCGCGGAATCTCTCGTCATGCTCACCGACGCGGACCTGCGCTTTTTCCAACTCCAGGGAGAACTGCCAAAGCAGGACGACTTCAAGGGCAAGTACGAGAACTCGGGCCTGTGGAATCGCATGATCAACGACTACTGGAAGAAACGTACGCAGTATTACCTCGCGTACGCGGCGCACTACGTGTCTCTGTTGCCGGTCAGCCACGCGTATTACCAGACACTGGGCAACCCGCGCATGCCGATCCAGCGACGCGACGCAGCGCAGGAGCGAGAGCGATTACGCAGCCAGGCGGCGAGTGTGATTGAGCCGTTCGCCGCGAAAAATTCGAAACTGCAGGGCTTGCAGCGCCGTGCTTTGTCGCTGGCGGCGCGATCGGCAGTCGCGATGGACCGGTTCGATGAAGCCGCCAGACTGATCGAACAAATCCGCGAGCCAAAGATTCGGGACGCCATTGAACTCACTGCTGACCTGACAAACATGGTCATGCTCGACAAAAAGGACGATCACGAGGCGGCGATCGTCGAACTGCGCCGGGTGATCAATCACCCGGCAGTGCGCAATGAACTGGCGTACCGTGTGCTTGTCGTAGACCTGATGCATCGGCTTAAGCTCAACCGTGCGCTGGCGGTAAAGGACGCCACGGCGCGCAAGGAGGCGGTCAGCGATGCGTACGACGTGTACACCACGATCCTCAACGACAAATCGCTCGGCGATGCGCTGCCGGCGATTCGAGATTACATCTTCCGGCGGTGGGAGCAGTCGCTGAGCAAGGATGCTGATTACCGCGATCTACCATCAATGGTCCTCCTGGCACTGACCGAGCAAAAACGTATTGCGGCGCAGAACGTGCTGTTTGAGGTTAATGAACTGGTCAGGGCCGAGCGTTTCGACGAAGCGCAGGAGAAACAAAAGGACGTGCTTGCCCCGGGCAACGCGGTGCTGGAAATCTGCAAGGTGCTGCTGAAGCGCCAGGACTTGAAGCCCGCCGTGCACGCCGCGGCCATGTTCAACCAGGGCCGGGCTATTTACTACATCGATCCAAACAACGATGGCAACGTGCTCAAAGGCATGATGATCCTGGTCGACCTGGCCAGGCAGTTTCCCGACCAGCTGGTCGGGCTCGAGGCGATCAGCGACGCGGAGGTCATACTGCGCCAGTTACACATGACAAGTCCCGGCAAGCCGACCGACGACGCGTACCGCCGACTTGCGAAGGTGTTGATGGACGCATACGCCGATAAGCCTGTGGCGCACAACGCCCGTAAGTATTACGCCGCGTTTGTGCTGATTCCCGCGGGCGAACTCGCGGAAGCGGTCCGCGTGCTTGTCGCTCTGCCGTTTGGCCACCTGGATTACTTCGAAGGCCATCGCGTGCTGATCGAAACGATGATGGGCGCGTACAAAGCGGGCAACGACCTGGGCGGCGAGGCGTCAGCTGAAGCGATTCAGCAGCACGCGCAACGCCTGTCAGGCGAGGCCGAAAGGGCCATTCAAAGTGGCGGCGATCATGTCGACAAGGCGCACGACGCGCTGGCCGTCGCCCGGCTGGTCGACGCCGAACTCGCGATCGCGGACGGGCGTGGCGGCGACGCGGTGGATCTGATCGATGCGTTCGAACGTGAGTTCGCCAACGAGCCGGACCTGATCGCCCAAGCCGTGGGCCTGCGCATCGAAGCGCTCGCCGACGCGGGCGACTTTGAACGACTGAAAAAGGCGGCCGTCGATATGATCGACCGCTTCCCTGACGACGCCGAGATCGTCATCGCCGACGTCCTGACCCTGCTCGAACAGCGCATCAACACGATACGCCGCCAGATACACGAAGAACTGGTGGGGCGCAACAAGGTCGCGCTCGAAGCACGTTCTCGTAACCTTGCCAATGCCGCCGCGCCGCTGGCGCAGATTCTGATCGACTGGGCGCACCGCCGGGGCGTCGCGGGCGACGACCTGATCCCGTTTGATCTGATCCGTGTCAAGGCATGGATCCTTGCGGGCAAGCCCGATGACGCACGCCGCGCTCTGCAGCCGCTGGTGCAAAAGTATCCCGACGACCCGGTGCTGGTGAACCTGATGGGCGAAGCGCTTTTCACTGCCGGCGGCGAGCCGAATATGATCGACGCCGCGGGTCAGTTCGACCGGTTGATCGAAGGTGTATCCCAGGACGAGAGCGGCCGATACCCGCCCGAGTACTGGAACGCATGGATGCGCCGCCTTCAGATCATGGAGAAACTCGGCCAGGAAACAGAGGAAATTGGGTTGACCGTCCGGCAACTGGAAATGTTCAGCCCCGCGCTGGGCGGCGAGCCGTATCTGTCCGAGTTCAGGCGATTGCGTGTGAAGTACCCGCCATGACGCGGTGGCCACGTCACTGACGCCCGTGGACAGCGGTCCGCGGGCTTTAATACTCACATGTCCCAAACCCCCGACAACACAAAGACGATTGTGCACGGCGCTGTCTTCGACGTAGCCCAAGTGGAGTTGCGCCGCGGGGGTCGGACATTCACGCGGCAGCTGGTGGTGCACCCGGGCGCGGTGGTCGTGTTGCCGTTGCTGGACGACAAAACATGCGTACTGATCCGCAACGAGCGTTTCACCATCGGTCAGACATTGTGGGAATTGCCCGCCGGAACGATGGATTGCGCTGACGAGTCACCGGCCGCGTGCGCCGGCCGCGAACTCTTCGAGGAAACCGGCTACCAGGCCGGCCGCATCGACCCGCTGGCCGCATTTTACAGCACACCCGGGTTCTGCACCGAGTTGATGCACACATTCGCGGCCTATGATCTGACACCGGGCGACCAGCGGCTCGAAGCGACCGAAAAGATCACCGTTGAAGCCCTGTGCATTGAAAAGACGATGCAGATGATCCAGGACAACACCATCCGCGACGGCAAAACAATCGCCACGTTGCTGTACTACCACACCTTCATACGAGACCGCAACTGATGGCCTGGCAGGATCGTCATTACAACCAGGACGGTTACCACGGCGGGGGTGGTCGCCTTGTCGGCGGCCGGCCTGGCATGCGAGGCTGGTCAATGACGAAGTGGTTGATTGTGATCACCGTGGCGGTGTTCTTCATCGACGGTTTTAGCGCGCGGATCATGGGACAGTCGGCGTTTTCGGCTCACGGTGGCCTGATGACCGACTGGGGACACTTCTCGGTCGCGACAGCACTGCACAAGTTTCAGATCTGGCGGTTCATCTCGTTTCAGTTTCTGCACGCCGGCCTGTTCCACATTCTGTTCAACATGATGATCCTTTTTTACCTGGGCGCGCGCATTGAAGCGTATCTGGGCTCGCGGCGTTACCTGGCGTTCTACCTGATCAGCGGAATTGGCGGTGCGATGTTATACGTAATCCTCTGGGGATTGTGGATGTTGACCGGCAAACCCAATGTCCCGTTCCTGTTACCCGGAGACGTGTCGACACCACTGGTTGGCGCCTCGGCGGGTATCTACGGCGTTCTAATCGCGTGCGCCATCATCGCGCCGAATGATCGTATCCACCTTTTGTTTCCGCCCATTTCCCTCACGCTCCGTGCACTGGCGACCGTGCTGATTCTCATCGCCGTATTCATGGTGATGGTCAACGGCGACAACGCCGGTGGTGAGGCGGCGCACCTCGGAGGCGCCTTGATGGGGTACCTGCTCATCAAGAATGTCGCACGTCTGAACTGGGTCGAGCGTTTCCCGGCGCGCGGCATCAACCTCGACGGCCTGCGGCAAACCCACACCCGCAGGAAAAAAGAACGCATGCACAAACGTGAAGCTCAACTCGATGCCCAGGTCGACCGCATTCTCAAGAAAGTCCACGAGCAGGGCATGCACTGCCTGACCGACGGGGAGAAGCGCACACTTCAGCAGGGCACGAAGCGCAGGAAAGATGAGGTGTAGTTGCCTGTGCGCGCGATTTCGAACATTCACATATTCGGTTCTACACCGAACGCGCGGGACGTTGAATACACGTGCACATCGTGGCCACCGATGCCGTCGCGCAGTTGACCAGCACCAATCACGTGCGACTCGTCGCTGCCCAGCCGATAGAGCGTTCGACCTTTGAGCGCCGGCGGCAGGCCTGAAACGGTGAACGTCACGCCGGCCTTTCGTTCGTTGATTGCCGCCAGGACAAACTCTTCGCCAATCTGCCTGAACATCAGCTGCACGGCATCGCCGTCCTGCGATGGCATGCCTTCATCGGCCACGCACGTCACTTCACCATCGCGCGGCCCGGCGACGAGCGCGGGCTCGAGCGTGCGCAACTCGCGTGCGACGGCGAGCAGGTCGCGCCAGAACTGGCTGTCCTTTTCGATGTGCGACGTTCCGAAAAACAGGATCGCGCCGGTGCCGTGCGCGAGCGCGTTGTAACACATGAATCGCAACTCCCGCCGCGTGGGCCGGCGGAAGTCCTTATTGCTCGGCGGGTCCGTGCCCCAAGAGTCGACCCAGCCAAAACCCTGCAGCACCATGGCGATGATCTTGCCCGGCGCCGCTTCGCGCATCCGGTCGGTGTAGGCACCCACCGCCGTCGCGTTGGGCACAGGCAGGTCCGAGTGCCCGGGGGGGCGGCTGGCGGGCATGGGGTAAATGTCGCACCCTGCCATGTCGACGTGCCGGTTGTAGTGTTGCATCGCGCCGACACTGTTGCGCGGCGCGTGGTTGAGCCAGCGCACACGGCCGGGGTCGATGACGCCCACCAGTTCAAACCCGCGCGATAGTTCGTCACCGAGTTTATCGGCGCGCTGTCGGGCGCTGGTGATGCGCGGTGACCATTCGAAAGGTGGCTGATTCATGCGCCGCCAAATGTCATCGTAGAGTTTCTCGCCATCGGCCCACATTGCGCGGCGCCAGTAATCGTCGCATCGCTTCGCCATCGCGATGAGTTGCGCTTGTTGCCCGGGCGGCTGCTCATCGATTACCTTTCGCAGCGCCGGCATCGCCGTGTCACCAATGCGAAGCCAGGGCGCGTACCAGATGTTCCACAACGGCTCGTCCGGGCCTTCCCACACGAGTAGTGCAGGGTGATCTTTGAGCCGGTTGACCGTGTCAGTCAGTTTCTGCCTGCCCGCCTCGTCACCCTCCTGCAGCGCAAGCGTCCCGCCGAGGTTGACCCAGCCGTACAGGCCGTGCGCTTGCATCCGGTCCAGCGATGTCCGGCTGGCACCGCAGTAAATCAGGTTGAACCCCGCGGCCGCTGCCTCGGTAAGCGACGGTTCGTCATCAAGATGCTCATACAGACCGATGACAAGCCGCGGCCGGCCGTCAATGCGCACAAAGGGTGTCGGTTCAACCTGCGCGCGCGGCCTGACGGCACACGCGGTCAGCAGGGTCAGGGCAGATAACAGGATCAACCGTTTCATGATAAAGACTCACTGAGGTGACAAGGGTGAACACAACATACATAACGCAAGTTGTACCTGCACGGGCGCCAGGTGGCGCACGTTTCGTGCAGCAGTATGCTGTGTCGCGGTTTAATCCTCAAATCAGCCAACACCATGCCAGGACTCAACGTCCTGCTGCTGTTTTCGGATCAAGGCCGCTTCGACTGCGCCGGTGCCAACGGACACGTCGACGCGCTGACCGACGGACTGCTGATGATTCGTTACCTCGCCGGATTTACGGGCGCGGCACTGATACACGAGGCGGTCGGCCAACCGGCAACACGTACCGATCTCACGATATCGCGCTTGATCTGGAACACCACATGTCCATGTCGCTGGCTGGCGCGCTTCGTGCGTTATTTGAAAACCGATCCGAATTCCCGGGCGACGATCGGCACGCACAGAGCGTGTTTGATTTGGTTGTGCGCGCGTGACGACCATGCAAAGCCGCGAGTGGCTATTTCTCTTTCACTTGCTTTGATTCGACGAGCACGTCATCAACGATTCCGTAATCTTTCGCCTCCTCGGCGGAGAAGTATCGGTCACGCTCTGAGTCTTCCTCAATCTGCTTGATGTCTTTGCCTGTGTGATTAGAGATGATTGTGTTGATCTGTTCCTTGGCTTTGAGGATTTCCTCGGCCTGGATGATCACGTCGGACGCCTGGCCGGTTACGCCGCCGAAGGGTTGATGGATCATGATCCTGGCATGAGGCAAAATGAAGCGTTTCCCTTTCGTGCCCGCGGTAAGAATCACCGCGGCGCCGCTTTGCGCCCGGCCGATGCATGTCGTGCTGATGTCGCAACTGAGGTACTGCATCGTGTCGTAAATGGCCAGCGTGTCATCGACGCTGCCGCCGTGCGAGTTGATGTAGAGGTTGATATCGATGCCTGCCTTGGTGTTCTGCAGGTGAAGCAGTCGCATGATCACCCCGGTCGCCGAGCTATAATTGATTTCGCCGACGAGAAAGATGACCCGGTTCTCGAGCAGCATCTCGTCGATGGTCATCTCGCGATACCGGTGGTAAGGCGCTGGCGGGGCCATGTTGACCGACGCGGGCCAGGCCCCGGGTTCGCCTGCCGCAAGATGCGCGGCCGGATCTGCATGCGGATTGAAGGCTCGGTGGTCGCTCATGTAGACATCCTTGTATAGGCAGGGTCGCACGGTATCCTTGCGCATGATAGCGTTTTGGTCAGGGCGCAGCGCGCCAAATGACAGATGATGACACACGCAAATACCTATTGATGACGGATTGTTGATTCGCGAATGGCTGGGGGACTTAAGCCCCCCGGCCCGAAACCCGAAACTGGAATCTCGAAATGACAAAACGGACGACCGTAAGGCCATCCGTCGTCATGCGGGCAAAGGCTAGTTGGTTGGTCTCTTGATTCCCTCCGGGCTCGGTTCCCCTCCGGGCGCCGATCTCGCAATGCCCCTGCGTTATGCCCACTCGCGAAGGTGGACGGGGTCCCTGAATCAGGTCTCAATTACACCTGCTCGATATCGTCGTCAGCCTCGTCCGCGTCTGTGTGCTTTTCTTCGAGCATCTTGCGCAGATACGCATTCTCGCGACGTGTGGCTTCCAGATCAAATACCAGGTACTTGATGGACAGCCGTAGGTAGTCCAGGCTCTCCTGCAGGTCTGAGACTGTCTTCGTGAGCTTGTCGTGGCGGTCCTGAGTCTTCTGCGCCAAGGCGGTGAGCTTGTCCTGCTCGGCCTTGGGAAGCGAAGAAATCTCGCCCATCAACTCGGCCAGCTTATTGTGGAAGGTCGCTTCGTCCATTTCGTTTTCTCCCCTTTGCACCGTGTCAGCGAAGACTGCAAAAGCTACCACAAGACCCGCGCCGACACGACGGGGCAGTCATGCCACACACGGCGTATATTTCATAACCTGCTTTCACAAAAAGACTTAAATTATACTCCCCGATGTATAATCGTCCGGTCCGGTCGCACAGGTCGTGCGGGCGTGCGGTCTCGGTGCAACATCAGCGCTGTTCTGTGGCACTATCCATGTTATAAGTATTTGATATTGCACACTTTAAACAATATGCTGCGGGCACCCATCGCCAGGAACGTAACATGTCAATCGCCTGTACGGCGTGAAACGGGGGCACTGGGCGCGACAGAACCGGTTGTAGAGCGCCGGCTGTATCGCTGGTACCGAACGCACAGCGACCGGCGTCGGCCGCGCTGGGTTTGAGCGTCGGATTTGTGCCACATCAGGACGGCGGCTCGCCGGCCGCACCGGCCTTATCTTCCTGAAGGGTCCTGGTGATCGCCATTTCCGCCAAGCGCACTGTCGAGTGGTCCAGGTCCGTTAAAGCCACCGAGAATGCGTCGGCGTCAGGCTGGTCCGCACCCGCAAATGCCCCCACGGCCGCGAGTTTCACCTTGATCTGCTGGCGGTACGCGTCATCCACGTCACTGCCAACCTTGGCCAGCTGTCGCTCAATCGCACGCATGTCCAGCCGGGCCTGATTGCGCAGGTCGATCAGGCGGTGGGCGGTCATATCCTCGCGCGCGTGCTCGATGCTGGCGGCGGTGATCTGGTCGACCTCCTGCCTCGTCAGCCCGTGATTGGGCACGATCTGAATAGACGCCGCCTTCTCGCTGCGCCGCTCGACCGCCGAGACGTTCAACACACCGTTGGCATCGATCAGAAAGGTCACATCGATTTTGGGCAGCCCGGCCGGCATCGGCGGGATGCCGTGCAAGTCAAACTCGCCAAGCGAACGGCAGTCCTTGACCAACTCGCGCTCGCCCTGGAGCACGTGAATCTTCACGTTCGTCTGTCCTTCCGCGTAGGTGGTGAACATCTCCGTAGCCCGGGCGGGGATGGTTGTATTCGCGGTGATCAACTTCGCGACAGCCCCGCCCATCGTCTCGATGCCAAGCGACAGTGGGATCACGTCCAGCAGTAACATGTCACGGTTCACCCCAGCGAGAATCGACGCCTGCACGGCAGCACCCAGCGCGACGACCTCGTCGGGGTTGAGCGCGGTATATGGTTCAACATTGAACAACTCCGCCACTCGCCGGCGGACCAGCGGAATACGGGTCGACCCGCCAACCATGACAACGCGTTCAACGACCTCCACGCCGGCCGCGCGCAACGCCTGCTCGCAACATGACATCGCGCGATCGACCCAAGGCGTGATCATGCGATCAAATTCATCGCACGTAAGCGTGCGCTCGTACACGCGACCGTCGCCCAGATCGACCTGAATGTTCCCCGAATCGGCCTGCGACAGGCGAATCTTCGTCGCCTCGGCGAACTGGCGCACCGCCTGGCGCGTACTGGCGGGGAAATCGAGCGATCGGCCAAACTGCTCGTGGATTTCGTCAAACACAAGTTGCACAATCATCTGATCGACATCGTCTCCCCCCAGATGCGTATCGCCACTGGTCGCCAGCACCTGGCTGACGCCGCCACCGCCGGCCGCCACCTGCAATCGCAGAATGGAAATGTCAAACGTGCCGCCACCGAGATCGAAGACGGCGATGGTTGAGCAGGGGCTCGGGGTCGAGGGCTGGGGGCTGGTAGGATCGGAACGGCGTTGATCATCGTCATCCGCGCTGTGGGTACACGCCTCGGGCCGGAACTTTGTATTTAGACTCACAACGCCACCACGCGCGCCATCGCGCGAATCATCGCCCAACTGGACTTCCCCGGCCCCAGGTCCCGGGCCCCTGGCCCCAATTCCATACGCCAGTGCCGCGGCGGTCGGCTCGTTAACGATGCGAACGACCTGGAGACCGGCGATTCGGCCGGCATCGCGCGTGGCTTGACGCTGCGCGTCATCGAAATAAGCGGGCACGGTCACGACCGCGCGTCGCACCGGCAGTCCAAGCACATGCTCGGCGCGATCGCGCAACGTACGCAGGTATATTGCGCTGATTTCCGGCGGCGACCAGACGCGCCCTGCGACGTGCACCCGCGCCGTTTGATGATCACCTTCGACCACCTCATAAGGGAGCAGCGCCAACTCGTCGGCGACATCCACACTGCCCCGCCCCATCAGCCGCTTGACGCTGTGCACCGTCTGGTGCGGAAACTCGACGGCATGATCACGCGCCTCACGCCCCACCGCGACAGCGCCGTCAGCGCCCAGACGCACGACGCTTGGCAACAGCCGCTCACCCGTATCATCTACCAGAATCCTCGGGCCCGACTCGTCGCAGTACGCTATGAGCGAGTTGGTGGTGCCCAGGTCGATGCCCACGATGGGGTCGTCTTGATTCTTTGTCGACATCACGCGAAAGTGTAACAATGAGTCATGTTTGAAATCACGATCGAACGCCAATTCAGCGCCGCGCACGCGATCCGTCTGTACGACGGTTCACTCGAGCCTGTTCACGGGCACAACTGGTCCGTGCGCGTAACCGTCGGGCGCGACGAGTTGGACGAAATCGAAGTCGTCACCGACTTCCACGACCTCGAAAACCAGCTCAACGCCCTGATCACCCGCGCCGACAACAATAACCTCAATGCGATCACGCCGTTTTGCGACGGAGCCGGCGGATTGGCCGTCAACCCCACCGCCGAACGCGTTGCGTGGTGGATTGGCACCGAAGTCGCCAAACACCTCGCAAATAAAGTGCGGCTCGTCAGCGTCGAAGTGGGCGAAGCGCCGGGTTGCACCGCGACCTATCGGCCATAGCCTCACACGGCGACCACACCATCTGTGCACGTCAGTTGATGCGCGCGTTCGAACACGTCGTGCAGCATTGGGGCCGTGAGTTTTCCGGTGAACGTGTTCTGCTGGCTGGGATGATATGAGCACAACACGGTCAGCGGCGGCTTTTGCGAATCCACAAGCGGGCTGATGTGATACTCGGCAGCGTGGGCAAACTTGTACGGGGCGAGTTTGGTGATCCAGCCGCGGCGCTTGCAGAAACGCAGCAGGGCATCCATTCCAATCTTGCCCAGACAGACCACCACGCGCAGGTCCGGCAGCAGGTCGAACGTGGCGTCGAGCCATGGCTCGCAGTTTTGCAGTTCTTCGCGTGTGGGTTTGTTGGCCGGTGGTGCGCAGTGGCATGCGGCGGTGATCATCGCCCCGGTCAGTTTCAGACCGTCGCGCGCGTGAACCGCGTCGGGTTGGCTGGCAAATCCCGCCTCGTGCATGGCGCGGAAAAGAAAGTCGCCCGACCGGTCGCCGGTGAACATTCTGCCTGTACGGTTGGCGCCATGCGCCGCGGGCGCGAGCCCGACGATGAGCAGGCGTGCATCTGGATCGCCGAAGTTGCCCACGGGTTTGCCGTGATAATGGTCGTTAAGAAACGCGGCACGTTTTTCGACGGCCATCCTGGCACAATGCTTGCGCAAGCGCGGGCATTTGTCACAGTGACCGATGCGGCGGTTAAGTGTTTGCAGATTCAATCGTCGGCGCTATTTGACACGAGAAAGTCATCCGAGTCAGTCGCTCTTCTTTCGTGTCGCCTTTCTCTTGCGTGTGCCCAACACCGTGGTCGACTTTTTCTTTCTGGTGCGTCCTTGCGCCGCGGGTTTGGGCGCCTCTTCAAGTCCCAGTGCGGCGCGAAACGGGGCCACATGCTTCTCGTATTTCCTGTGGCGCTTGATGGACGTCTTGTAAATCGGCCGGCGAACCTGGTCGGCGCTGGAGGTGATCACGTCGCGCTGCGTTTCGTGGAATGCGAGGCATTTCTTGCTCCATCTGAGGCCGCAGAATCGCACGAGCCGGCGCGCGTTCTCCTCAGGATCGGCAACAAGATCTTCATACTTAACGGTAAGGAACGGGTTTGGCAGCGTTTGTTGCCAGTGTTCCAGGTATCGTTCGTAGAGGCCATAGAACTGACCCAGCGTCGCGGGGTCGTAAGCGTACTCATGCCGGCCGGTGAAATTCTGGAAGTAGCACGACAGGCAAGTGTCCGGCGGGTCACGAACGCAGTGGATGATGCGCGCCTTGGGAAAGAGCATCGCCACCATCCCCAGGTAAAGAAAATTCGTCGGCATCTTGTCGGTGACGCGGGTGGCACTTTCGGGTGCGCGGGCATCCAGGTCGCCGAAGTATTTGTCGGCCAGCTGGTTGAGGACCGTCGTCGTCAGCTGCGTCGCAACGTGCGGGTATCGTTCGTCGGTGTTCCTGCGGTTCGCTATCGCCGTCGCGAACGTCGTGATGTGTCCAAGTTCTCCGGCGCCAAACACGCGCGGGTGCGATGAAAGCATCTGCTCGACCAGGCTGGTTCCCGATCGCGGCATGCCGACAATAAAAACCGGGCGCTGCGAATCGTTGTCGGCACGTGCCAGGTTTGCGAGCCCCCGCTCACTGAACACTTGCTTGTTGGCCCCGAAGATGGTTTCGAATTGCGCATGATCATACGTTCGCGCGACCTTTTTCAAGTCGTTCGCCTTCACATACTGCACAAACGCGTCGTCGAAGCGCTTCGCATCGTCGAGCAGGTTGGCCAGAGAAAAGTGGATGTGTATCAGAGCGTCGGTGTTCGAGCGATAAATGCCGGATTCAAGCAGGTGCTCAAGCCTGTGAATCGCGTCGGCACGGCGCCGAAACCGCCTGGACAGGCCGGCGTAGGCAACGTTCACGTTCACGTTGGGTGGGTTACGGTCCACCAGCGGCGTGAGCATATCCCAGGCGCGCTGATACTCACCGCGCAAAATCCACGTTCCGGCAATCGCGGCGATCGTGTCCGGGTCGTCCGGATGCAGTTGCTGCGCCCGCTCGAAGCTGTCCAGCGCACGATCCAGCGCGCCCAGCTCCTTCCACACGACCGCAATGCTGCGGTGCGCGTTGACGTAATCAGGTTTGAGCTTCGCTGCCTTTTTCAGGCTCGTGACGGCGTTAGCGAGGTAGCCCTGCTCGCGCCGCACGACGCCCAGATTGTGGTGCAACTCGGCAACCGAATCGTCGAGTTTCATGGCGGCCGCGTAACTGATCGCCGCATCTTCAAGGTGCTTGGCGCGCCACTGCGCGTTGCCGAGCCAGAAATGTGTGTTGTACGATTTAGGCATGCGCCGCGCGGCTTCCTTGAGCAACGTGATCGCCTGCTCGTGCTGGCCGGCCTTGGTCAGCGCGCCGCCCAGTGACGCCATTGCCTCGGCATGTTCAGGCTGAAGCACAAGTGTTTTCTTGAGCGCCTTGATCGCCGGAAGAAACTGTCCGGCGGCAAACAGCTGCACACCCAGGTGGTAGTACGCATGGGCGAAACGAGGCGCCAGCGCGATGCATCGCCGAAACGCCTTGGCCGCTTCGGCGGGCTGACCCGAATCACGTAGCGCCATGCCCAGGTGAAAAAACCATTCCGGTTTCTTGTCGTACAGTTGAATCGAATGGCGCAACCGCTGAACTGCCCGCTCGAGTTGGCCGGCCTTATGCTCGATCATACCCATCAGGTGCGTGCCTCCGGCGTGTTTCGGTCGCTGCGTGAGCAGTTGCGAACACAACCGGTACGCCTGGTCGAGCTTGCCGTTGTTGAAATGATCGAGCGCGACACGCAGCGCATCGCTTACTTTAATTTGCTGGGTTGCTGTGCCGGTTGCCAACGAGAGCCCTCCGTGTCGTGTCGGCAACGATTATAGAGCGCAGCGTTGTGCATCGCGAGCGTGGAAATGCGGGCGTTGACCAGAAACTGGGCGCGGGATAACCGCGAAATCTCGGTGGAGAAATCTGTATCGCAGATGGTGCTCTAAGACGCCGTCAGGTTTTCCAGCGCGATCTGCCAACTTCGGATCGTCGTCTGCAGTGTGTTGCGCTCGAAGGCACCCAGCCGGCCGCGAAGGACTGAAACCGGCTCAATGACCACCTCAATGATGTCAGCAGCTTTGGGGTACCGGCCTGCGACAAGACTGTTGGAGCCTGTGCTGCGCAACCAGTGCTGAAACGTTTGTGTAAGTCCTTGACACGACAATCTTCCTTGATTGTCGTGTGTGCCGCCTGGCCAGCAGGCAAAGGTGTTGGCCACCGGCGCAGCGTGGTTTATTCAACCCATCGCGATGCCTGCAAGGCGCCAAAACGGTCGGTGGAGCTTATGCGGGGTCATCGCGTCGTCCTAGGGCGCCCTCATCGCCTGGTCTACGAAGATGTTTAACCTTGTTATTCATGACGCTCAGATCATCAATCTGGACCTGGCTGGCGTCGGCGTTCTCGTGCTTGATCGCGTCATATACTTCTTTGCGGTGCACCGGCACCTCGCGCGGAGCCGTGATGCCGAGCCGGACCTTGTCGCCTCGTATATCGACGACGGTGATTTCCACGTTATCGCCGATCATGATCGTTTCGTCGCGCTGACGGGAGAGCACCAGCATTTATCAGAAGCTCCTTCCTTGGGGCCATACGATTCGATCCGGCGCGTCCTTGCGCCGATCCTGTGATGCGAAACTGTTTCCATCCCAAATCGCCGCTGGTTCGCAGCGACGGTGACGCGGTCCAACTTTTCAATACGGTCCGGTAGTGGGGCCGCCGACCGCGGCGGATTGCATCCATCGCCGACTACGCCGACATCGCTTCGACAACCGGTGCGGGCGCGGCGATCTCGACCAGCGGCACACGCGTGGTAAACCGCTTGTCCGAAAGCACCAGTTGCTCACCTTGGCGATTGTGCACCTGCACAACCAGTGGTCCTTGCAGGTTG
>NZCH01000126.1 GCA_002688155.1 Phycisphaerae bacterium | reverse complement strand
GCTGTAGTGGCCGAACGGGATCAGGACGCGCGACGCGGAGGCGCCGCGTATGAGCGGCAGGTACTCGGGCAGCACCGTTTCTTTGCTCGGCCAGCGAACGCGGCGAGTTTGGCCTCGAAGCTGAGTGCCTGTGATCCGCTGCGTCACAAAAGTCGTCGTATCCAACAAAAGCAGGTCATCCGCGCGTACCTGCTGCACAAGCTGATCGAACAAACGATCGACGGAGGCGGTTTCGAATCGCACGTTTCGACTGGCGAAAAGGACCGCCGACACCAGCAACAGACATGCCAGCGGACCGGCATAGTACGTGGCGCGCTGCGCCGCGTCAGAAATCCGCGGCGCCCACCGGCCGACCAGGAACTTTACGATCAGCAGCGGGCCGAACATCACGCACAGATGCGCCAGCAGCAGTGGGCCGATGTTCACTCGAACGGCGTGCGGCCAAACGCCAGCCACATTGGCGAGCCACAACAAGATGAAGAATGCCAGGAGAATCAGCGCCGCAACCCGTTCGCGAACGAGCCAGGCCACCCATCCGACGAACATCGCTGCAATCGCCGCGATCCATACCACGCGTGGCAGCTCGTACAAATACCACGCTTCGGCGAACCGGTCGACGCAGAGATGAAATGTTTGCGCCAGAACGTCCATGTTGCGGGGCAGAAAGTAGCCTTGCCAGTATGCGCCGTCGGTTTGCGTCGACATCAATTCGCGAGCGAAGCCGAAGTACACCGTCGCGGCGACCGCGGCGCTCGCGACACCGAAAACTAGTGTCCGCAAAATCTGCGGCCGATCGCGCCGTAGCGCCCACGTGCAAAACACAATCAACCCTGACGCGGCGACCATCAACCATGCAGAATACGCCACGAGTATGCCGGCGACCGCTGCGCCCAACCAGAGATACGCGGCCGGGCGCCCGCCCGTCCGGCACCACGCGGCCGCTGCACAAAGAAGCAGCAGGATAAACATTGCCGCCGGTATGTACTGCTTGATCTCAAGCGCGTATCGCTGAAACGCGGGACACGCGAGCAACACCGCGACGCACGCGAAACCCGCCGCGCGATGCTGAATCACTGAACCGACAAGCCAGCCCGCGCAAAGCAGCGTGCACCCGCCGAAGAACATGCTCGGCACGCGCGCCATCCATGGCCGGTTCGAACCTGGCTCGACGGCCGCGTGAACCATGGCGAGAAATCCGATCGAAACCGGGTGCCGGTACGCCGTTGCGCTCCCCAGCGACTTGGTCAACCCGGGTTGCATCGCGTCATCAACGAGCCACGCCTCATCGTACCAGATGGGACGGTCGATCTGCCATGTGCAAACGATCACGTACGCCCCCAGCAGGATCAGTGCCGTGGCCACCGCGGCCCAATTCGCACGGTGCGCGTCGCAGGCATTCGTAGGGTGTGTGGTGTGCGCCATGATCTTGTCAGGACGGTGGGCAGTTATCAGACGCTGACTCGATGCGCTGACCGGTATTGCATCGTCGAAAACTTAAACCGTGTTGAACGTTCACCCCCAGCCGGAACTCGGTTTCGCACGACATCTTGCGTCAAGTATTGGGCCTGGTCGGTGGGATACGTGGCCGGCCTGTGTCCGGGCCGCGGCTCGGCGGTGACGCGGTCATTGTGAGTCGGATGCGGGCGGCGGTTGCGATCATCGCATCGACAGAACCTAGCGAAAAAGATTGTATCTCACGATGCACCGTATCGCGTGCACACCATCGCGCCAGCCGATCTTCTTACCCTCTTGATAGGTTCGTCCGGAGTAAGAAATACCAACTTCATAGATTCGGCAACCCTGTTTGGCGACCTTGGCGGTGATCTCAGGTTCAAAGCCGAAGCGGTTTTCCTCGATCGTAATGCCCTCGATCACCTCGCGCCTGAAGACCTTGTAACAAACCTCCATATCAGACAGATTGAGGTTGGTGAATATATTCGACAGGAGTGTCAGGAACCGGTTCCCAACGGAGTGCCAGAAGTAAAGCACGCGGTGGGAGTCGCCGCCGATGAACCGTGAGCCGTAGACGACGTCCGCCCGCCCTGACTCGATCGGCGCGAGCAGTTTCGAGTAGTCGTGCGGGTCGTACTCCAGGTCGGCGTCCTGGATCAAAAGGACATCACCGCTGGCGTGTTGAAACCCCGTTCGCAGCGCTGCGCCCTTGCCCTCGTTGACCGTATGGCGGTAGGCGCGTATGTTCGGATGACTTTCGAGCGCCTTGAGCTTATCAGACGTATTATCGGTCGAACAATCATCGACAAGGATAATCTCCTTCTCAACAGGCACGGCGAGAACCTCGGCCACCAGTTCTTCGACTGTCTGCTCTTCGTTGTAGACCGGGATAATGACGGATAGTTTCATCGCACGGGTTTTCAGCAGGTTATCGCCACTGCGCCCCATTCGGTGGCCCGGGGGCGTACGGGCGACGGCGGCGCCTGGCCGGATGCTTCATGATGTCTATCGGCCAAGTCATTGCGCGAGGTATGATGTGAAACGAATTTTGCGGTCCGCGACGGGCGGCGCACACTGCGTTTGTTCCTGCTTGGGGTCCTGGGGCGACGCCGGTATGATGGCTAAGACGGTCCGCGCATGACGCGCCAGGACCTTGGCCGGCGAGAAATTGATTCCATGACCCAAAAGACCGCGATCATCATCGGCGCCGGTCCTGCGGGGCTGACCGCGGCGTACGAGCTGCTCACCCGTACAGACGTGAAACCGATTGTGCTTGAAATGAGCCGCTATATGGGCGGCCTGGCGCGTACGGTCAATCACAACGGCAACCGAATTGACATCGGTGGTCACCGCTTCTTCTCCAAGTCCGACCGCGTCATGCAATGGTGGTTTGGCTTTCTGCCTCCAGCTGAGGCTGACGCGGCGCTGGCGATTACATATCAGAACCAGACGCGCACCATCGATACGACGGGCGCGGCCCGCACCGCGGGCACCGCGTCGAATACCGCGCATGCCGTGGACAGTAATCAGGTGATGCTGGTTCGCCGTCGAAAGTCGCGCATTTACTTTCTGCGCCGGTTTTTCGATTATCCGATTCAACTCAGTATTGACACATTACACAAGCTCGGCGCGTGGCGCGCGATTAAAATAGGCGCCAGTTACGCCCGCAGCGTCGTTGCCCCCATTCGGCCCGTCGAGACACTTGAGCAGTTTTTCATCAACCGGTTTGGGCACGAGTTGTATGAGACGTTCTTCAAGTCATACACCGAAAAGGTGTGGGGCGTGCCCTGTACGCACATCAGTGCCGCATGGGGCCGGCAGCGAATCAAAGGCCTGTCGATCACGCGTACGATCATGCACGCGCTGGCCAAACCGTTTCGCCGCAGCGGCGACATTGCACAAAAGGGAACCGAGACGACGCTGATCGAGCAGTTCCTGTACCCCAAGTTCGGTCCGGGGCAGATGTGGGAAGCGGTCGCGCAACGCGTGACTGAACTTGGTGGCATGATTTTGACGGACCAACGCGTTGAGCAGGTCCACGCGGCGGGAGACAGGGTTCACGCCGTCACGGCCGTCAACACGCAAACGGGCGAGTCGACGACCTTTGAAGGTGAGTTTGTATTTTCAACCATGCCGGTGAAGGACCTGATCCGAGCGATGGGTGACATGCCGCCGCAGGACGTCAAACAGATCAGCGAGGGGCTCGTTTACCGCGATTTTCTGACTGTTGGCCTGCTTCTGGGCGAGTTGCGCGTCCGGGAATCGTCGCGCAACGGCAACCGGCTGCTGCGAGACAACTGGATTTATATTCAGGAGCCCGATGTGCGGCTTGGAAGGTTGCAGATCTTCAACAACTGGAGCCCGCACATGGTCGCCGATCCGGACAAAGTCTGGCTTGGTCTGGAATACTTTTGCAACGAAGGCGATGACCTGTGGACCCTGTCGAACGAGGACATGGTCGCGCTGGGGATCGAGGAACTGGAGCGCATTGACATCATCGACGCCGACGAAGTGCGCGATTCAACGGTGATTCGCATGCCCAAGGCGTACCCTGCGTATTTTGGCACGTATGATCAGTTGGGCCGCGTGCGTGCTTTTGTTGACAGCTTCAAAAACCTGTACCTGATCGGGCGCAACGGCCAGCACCGTTACAACAATCAGGACCACTCCATGCTCGCCGCGATGACCGCCGTTGACAACATCGCTCAGGGCCGTACGGGCAAGGAGAATGTCTGGGCGGTGAATGTCGAGCAGGAGTATCACGAGCGGAAGTAGATCAGAAGGGTTCACAGCCGGTGGCATCGGTGGATCAGTGCCATTCGATCGTGAATGCGTTGACGGCGTTGTGTCCGGACATCGATTCGGCCGTGGTTGCCGCACGTGGTGTGGCTCGAGGATGATTATCTTGCGCAGTTCGAGACCGCGACCGTCGCGAGCCAAGCCGGCGGATGCGCCGATCCAACGTCACCCAACGATTCGGTCGCGACTGGTATCGGGATACCGGCGTGAATAGAATGGACCGTTGTGTCATCCACTGTTCACGATCCCGTTTGCGCACTGACCGACCCAGCGGACATCGCACTGGTTGACTGCGACGTGCACGCGGGCCACAACACGATTGACGACCTGGTGCCTTACCTGCCGGATGTGTGGCAACGTTACGTGCGCGAGACGGGTTACAAGGGCCCGCCCGCGCCCGAGTATCCCAAGGTCAAGCCGATGGCCATGCGTGACGATGCCCATCCGCCCGGCGGTGTTCGGCCGGGGTCTGACCGCAAGTTCCTTACTCGACAGCATCTGGATGCGTACCACGTCGACCGCGCGGTCCTCACTCCGTTGTACGGCGCCGACTGCGAGCCCAACGCCGATCTCGCGGCGGCGATGTGCTCGGCGTACAACGACTTCATGATCGAGCACTGGCTCGAGGTGGACGACCGGTTATTCGGGTCGATGTTCGTGCCGTTTACCGATCCCGAGGCGTCAGTGCGCGAGATTGAGCGTATCGGTGACCATCCGAAGATCGTCCAACTGCTGTTTTTCGTCGGCTCGGGCGTGCTTTTCGGCAAGCGGCGCTTTCACTCGATCTGGAAGGCGGCCGAGCAAAAGAACCTGGCGGTCGCGATGCACTGGGGCAGCAGGCTACCGGCGTTCGCCGCGGGTGAACGACCGTCGTATTACCTCGAATACCACACGAACCTGGCGCAGACCGCTATGGCGCAACTTGTCAGCCTTGTCTGCGAAGGCGTCTTTGAGACGTGTCCGAAACTGCGTGCGGTCATGATTGAATGCGGCTTCGCATGGCTGCCGGCGCTCATGTGGCGATTGGACAAGAACTGGCGGGGGTGCCGTATCGAAGTGCCCTGGCTCAAACGCCCGCCCAGCGAGTATGTGTATGAGCACGTCCGATTCACTTCCCAGCCGATCGAGGAGCCGGACGATCCGAACCATCTGCTGCGGATCATTGAGATGGCGGGCGAGCACATGCTGATGTTCGCCAGTGACTATCCGCATTGGGATTTCGATTCGCCAACGCGCGCTTTGCCGTCCATCATCAAGGGCGATCTGCGCGACCGTATCATGTACCGCAACGCGGTTGAGTTCTACGGCCTTACTTGACATGTCATGAAGCGACACGTGTTGGGCCAATTGGAAGATATTGAGGACGGCACGATTCAGGCCCGCGACGTTGGCGGCCGTAATGTGGTCATTGCCCGGCACGGCGACCGCATTTTCGCACTGCGCGACGTTTGCCCGCATCAGGGCGCGAAGTTGTCGAATGGCGTGATGAGTTGTTCACGGAAGAACGCCCGCGTGGGAGAGCATCACGTCAACATGGATCAGCCGGTCATTCGATGTCCGTGGCACAACTGGGAGTACGACCTCGATCATGGCACGTGCTTGACCCATCCGACCCCCCTTGCCGTCGCCGCCTATCGCGCGTTCGTCGAAGACGGCCAAATCATCGTGGAGACGTGATGGCACGACATCTTCGATGGGCGCTGGGAAGCGTGGCGCCGCGGCCGGCAGGGTCATGTGCTGCTGACGTTGACGCGTTCAAAATTCACGGCCAGTCAGGTTCAACAGTACAATGACTGCGTGCGGCACATCGTTAACGTAATGGACAATTCGGCGGCAGCCGAAGGGATGCGGGACTGGTATAGGTCGCTGCTGACGCCGTGACGTTGTGCGTAATACTTAAACCGGGCGCGGAGAACACACGATGAAACGATCGCTTGTGAACGATGCCATCGAAACAGCGAAAGAAGCCTTCGCCGCGGTGAACTTTAAAATGCCACCGTTTGCTCAGTGGACCACGCAAGACTGGCAGTCGCATGGCGGCGAGGCGGACGAGATCCGCATTTGCATGCTCGGCTGGGATGTAACGGACTTTGGGCAGGGGCGGTTCGACGAACTCGGGCGCACGCTTTTTACGTTGCGCAACGGTTCGTCGAAGTACGGTTCGGGCAAGGACTACGCGGAGAAACTGATCCTCGACCCTGAGAACCAGCGCCCTCCGCTGCACTATCATCGCAACAAGATGGAGGACATCATCAACCGCGGCGGGGGGAACGTCATGGTACGTCTGTTCAAGTGCACCGCCGATGACCAGCCATCGGATGAGTCGTTCACGATGCAACTCGACGGCGTGACATGTGACGTGAACGCTGGCGAGACACTGCGCCTTGAGCCGGGGCAGAGCCTGTGTATCCCGCCTCGCACGATTCATCAGTTCTGGGGTGAAGAGGGCACGGGCTTTCGCATCGGCGACAAGCGATGCACCGTCAGCGGCGAGGTCAGCCGTGTCTGTGACGACTGGGAGGACAACTGCTGGCTCGAGCCGTGCGATCGATTCTGCCAAATCGAAGAGGACGTGCCGGCTCGTCACCATCTCGTTCACGAGTATCCGCCCGCACCGTAGTGCGCGCACCCATACCCGGCCCTTACGCGCCGGGTATGTGACCGGGCGCGCAGCATCTTCATACACATATGCGATGTGTGCGCGATCATACGGATCACGGTAAGTCTGGACATCGGTGCGTGGCACCGAACGTGCGTGATATTGAATGCTTCACGGATGCATTGGGTGTCTATGGACGAAGCCTGCGGTTCATCAGCCCCCAGGGGCACCGGCCCAAAGCCCCGGTGGTGTCTGCAGTGCGCGGCCCCTCCGGGGTTGTTCAGTGGCACGATCGCCAGCGTCTCGACCCGTCAATCACAAACACGTCTATGCCGACCAGCGGGGGTAGTGGTCGGACGATCGGAAATGTCTGTGGGGGCTGATTGATTAAGAGGGGCGTATCGGCATCGGCAT
>NZCH01000125.1 GCA_002688155.1 Phycisphaerae bacterium | reverse complement strand
GGGCTGGCGAAGCGCGGCGGACGTTGCCCGGCTCGAGGAGCGGTTTCACCGACTCACGCGCACGTTGCTGGCCGAACAGATCAGCTTCGACTTCGGCGATGAGCAGATCATGGCGCGGCGGGCGAAAGTGCGTGAAGGCCAACTCGTCGTTGGAAAGATGCGTTACGGAACGGTGGTTGTGCCGGCCACGTTGACCATTCGCTCAGAGACGCTTGCGCTCATTGAAGCGTTTGTGCGCCGAAAAGGGCGGGTGTTGTGGATCGGTGCGCCGCCCAGGTGGGTGGACGCCAAACCCAGTGACCGGGCAAAGCAAATGGCAAGACACTGCGAATGTGTTCGTACGCCGCGCGAGGCGGCGCGCAGGCTCGCGGGTGACGCGAACGTGCGGCTCGGCGGCCGAGGCTCGGCTCACATGTTGCATCAACTGCGCCGGGACCGTTCAAGGCACTACCTGTTCCTTGCCAATACGCGGGCAAGCGGCGTCACTTGTGACGTGACGGTCAAACCGCGCGGCCAGGTGCGGCAGTGGGACGCGCACAGCGGCGACGTGCACAACGTGCCTGGTACATTGGCAAACGCCGCAACACGATTCACGGTGAGGTTGCCGGGCCACGGCAGCGGGCTGTTCACAATCTCGCCGAGTCGGGCCGCTCGGCGCGGCGCGCCTGTGCGGCGCCGCCGCGTTTTACGCCGCGTTGTGCTGCCGGCCGCGTGGGACTACGAACTGTCGGAACCGAATCCGCTCGTGCTCGATCAGGTGCGGGTGCAGCCGCCAGGGCGGCGATGGTCAGGCGTGATGGAGGCGCTCGAAGCTGACGCGTGGCTGCGCACTGGACTGGGTATCACGCCACGGCGATACCACGACGTACAACCCTGGGCGGCGCCGCGCGGGACAGCGACGACGCGTGGCGTGCGCGTGCGATACCTCTTTAACGTACGGACAGGCGCGGCCAGGAGAGTCGGGCTCGCACTCGAACACATGCCCGGCCTGCGCGCCGCACAACTGAACGGACATCGCATCAACCTGAAGCGCGATGCGGGTTGGTGGATTGATCCATGCCTGCGTCGACATCGCGTGGATCCGCGGTGGCTCAAGCGGGGCCGCAATGAACTGGCGATGACCGTCGACTACAGCGCAAGGTCCGGACTCGAGAACATGTTCGTGCTCAGCGATACCGCAGTTGATGCGAGCACGCGGCCGGCGGCGTTGATCGATCCGCCGGCGAAGCTGCGCATTGGCGACATGACGCGGCAGGGCATGCCGTACTACGGTGCCGGTGTGACGTACCAATGCGACATTTTTCCAAAACTGACCGCAGGCGAGCGTTTGTTGCTGGTGTTGGCCAAGTGGTCGGGCGCGTGTGCGGTCGTGTACCTGGACGGTTGCGAGGTCGGTACGATCGCGTTCCAACCGTACGAACTGGAACTACCGGTCCGCGAGGGCGTAACACACAAGCTCACGATCGAAGTCATACTTGGCCGAGGCAACACGCTGGGCCCGTTGCACCGCAAGCGCGATACCGGCGGCGGCGGCGCCGTGACGCCGTTTGACTTTGAGAGGCAAGCGTTGGATCGGCCGCCGCACCGGGACGAGTACTGTCTCACACCGGCAGGACTGCTTGAGCGGCCGCACCTTGTCACGGTAGGGTGAAGACGTGCGTCCGTGCGCATCGATTGGCACAACGTGCATCTGCGGCGCAATCGCTACGTGTTAATCGCAGCGCGTCGACTCGCATTGGCGGAACAACGCTTTCAGCTGCGCCCAAAGCTCCGGCGCCGACGCTTCAATCGAATCGGACTCCTGCAGCGCGACTGCGCCGAACGGCCCCTGGAGACAGCGCTGAACGCGGTCACTGAAACTGGCTTGCATCTCGGCGGGCAGGTTCGGATCATCGCCCCATGCCGCGTGCA
This sequence comes from Phycisphaerae bacterium, assembly GCA_002688155.1. Taxonomy (GTDB): domain Bacteria; phylum Planctomycetota; class Phycisphaerae; order Phycisphaerales; family Phycisphaeraceae; genus ARS1224. Next base: position 5,666 of record NZCH01000125.1, on the reverse strand, counting down.
TTGTGCCGATGATGGGGACCGACAGCGGGGCGACCTTCTCGTTTTCCGCCAGCCAGTGACCACCGGCGCCGGCCGACATGCGATCGACCCAGCCCTTCTTGACCCATTTGCGCCAGTGCGCGGGCAATCGGAATACCTTGGCACCCTGGGGGCGATAGGTGTACCAACTGTAATCGTCGGTGGTCAGTACGCCGCTCGTGGTCGTGGTGACGTATTCGCCGCCGTCTGCGTGGACCGCGCCGGCCGCGCTTTCGACGAAGTCGTCCATGAAGTCGCTGTGGATTTCGGCGATTAACTCGATTTCGTAATCCTGTTCGCCCGCCGGCTCCCCGTGCCGGCGGTGATACTCGTCAAGGATCGGCTGGTTGAAACCGAACGAATCCGGCACGTCAGGCGGGTCGCCCTCGGCCTGCGTGCAAACGCAGTGCGTGGCCCACGAGTGAAACACGCCGTCGCAGCCGTATTCCATCACTTCGCGCACTTCGTCGACGCGAAGGTCCATGTACTCGCGGTACGCGAAACACGGCATGCCGCGCATCGCGTGACGACCGTCGCGACTGCGCAGCAGCCATCGGGGATTTCGCGCGAGCACCGGATCTTCGATGCCGGGGTAATAGTTGTCCAGCGGCGTGATCCACGCGAGCACCTTCAGGCCGCAACGATCGGCCTCGCGCAAAACCACTTCCAGCGGATCAAACTCCGCCATCGCGCATTTGAGTGGCTCGTCAACGAACAATCGATACTCGCCGTCGAACGGCTTCATGACTTTGCTGTGATAACAGACTGCCCCGCAGAACGACGTGCGAAACCAGACGGTGTCGAACCCCACGTCACGAAACAAACTGAACAAGTCAGCGATTTCGCGCCGGCCGTACACCCCGCCGCGCATGCCTGCGTTGGGAACGTGCCCACCGGCGTAGTCCATCATGATGATGCGTGTGTTCATGAAACACCGTTGCGAGTAGTTCGAACGCCGACATGATCGCTCGCCGCGCCTGGATCAGTTCTCGCTGGCCGTGATGCGAACAAAACCATTGTTGCCCGCCGCGTACAACTGTTTGTAAACACGAACGACCAGTTGCGAGCGATCGCCGGGCTCGACGGAACCTGTGATGTCGACGGCCTTGGGCTTGTCCCACGGATCGCCCGACATCGTCCCCACGGATCGGCCATTGACCCAAATCTGCGCGTCACCGTCGATCATGCCGAACAGCAACCACATCCGCCCGATTGATTTCGCAGGCGCCAGGAACGTTGTCGCGTACCATGCGGCGCCGTGGTAGTCCAAGCCCTGCTCGGTCCAATATCGGTCGACGCGCACGTCACGCCATTGGCCGTCATCGATGGGCGGGTGAGCGTGCCACCGCGCGTCAAGTCCCTCGTCATCGGGGTCGAGTCGCAGCCGCCAGCCATCCGCCAGCTCGAGCACCGTCTCGCCGCCCAGCGCGGCGAACGGCGGGCTGTAGCGATTCTCTGAAACCTGATCGCGCCAGCGATCGGTTACGGGGATGGCGTGACGCTTGAGCAGCCGCTGCGCCCCCGCGCGCACCTGGTCGTAGTCCCACGGCAGGGCCGAAGCGCGTGGCGCGTTGTCCGTCTCTTCGAGCCATGCCATGACGAGCGCATGAAACGCGACGCGCACCATGGCGACGTTTCGTTGCTCGAAGTCGCCGAGGTCTTGGCCCTTTGCCTTGTCCAGGTGTTCGCTGAGTTGCACAAGCGCCTGTGGCGAGAGTTTGGTCGCCCAGCTGCCCCACACCGCGTGTCCGGGCACTTCGTCGATCCGGCGTTCAAGTTCGTCGTAATACGTCCGCATCGCGGCGGCTGCCGGGCCGTACACGTCACTGCAATACTCGCCGATGAACCGATCAACGTCGGTTTCGATATCCCAAAGCAGGCGCGCCTTGAGGCTCTGCAGCAGCCCGGCGCCGGCCCAACTGCCCTGGTTCTCGCCGGCCCAGCCTGTCACGCCGGCCTCTTTCGTGTAACTGAGCAGCGACTTGTACCGCCGCGTGACGCCCGACGGCACGTCGAATCGCGAGCCGTTGGGCGGGTAGTCGTAAAAGAGGGTCGGGTTGCCGGTTTCCGCCCAGCCGGACAGCCACTGGTGCATCGATGCGTTGGGCGGGCAGTCGGGGTCCAGCAGATCGTGTTTGATGCACCACCCGTCGCCGTGCGCGAATTCGATGAGCAGGTTCGGCTCGAGCTTCCAGCCGGCATCGCGTGGCGGCGCGACGGTAGACCCGTAGGCGTAGAAACTGACGTACTTGTCCGGCCAGTCGCGTGCGACGAGCCGCGCGACCTGGTTCACGAACGTGACCCATCGCGTACTCATCGGTCCCGGGCCGGTCGGCGAGCGCAGGCCGTACGCATCGTAACGGTCGTTGGCGCGCCACGTGCTGCCGGGCCCGTCCATCGCGATGCACGCGTCGCACTCGCACCACCACGTCGGTTCGTCGCTAGGGCTCACAGAGAACCGCCAGCACGCGGGGTGTTCACGGAAGTACGCGCTGACCAGCCGTGCCACGTGCTCGACGACTTGCGGGTTGGACAGGCACGCCTGGACGGGCCGGCCATCCGTGTATTGCATCACCCGCTTGCCGTTTACCAGTGGGTACCACTGGGGGTGCTCGTCAAAGGTTTGCCTGGCAAGTTCATGATCGGCCGAGGGAACCAGCACCCAGATCGTGTGCCCACCGCGCAGTTGCAGGCCGTGCCCACGCGATGCGCCGTAGTCAAATGTGGTGCTGGGCCTAAACGTGTTCAGCCCGTTGCGCACCGCCCAGTCGTTCATGTGCGCCTGCCACACGTGCGGTGCCACCGGCGCCGGGTGCCACCCGCGCTCAACGAAACTCGGCGTGTGTTTGACCGGTTCACGATTAAGGTCCAGCGCCGCGCGTCGCGGCACGAACTGATCGTCAGGCCAGACGTAGTCCGGGGCGTACCACCGGCAGCCCTGATCGCGCAGAAACTCGTACGCGGCAAACAGCGTGCCCTGCGACCCCTGGCCGATGATGGGAATGTCCCCGGCCCCCTCCGCCGGCCGACCGTACCCGATGTAAATCGTGTCGCGCGGCCAGTGGTCGACGTCGTGCGCGGCAAGATTCGACTCGGTTCGACCGACGATCAGGCCACGGCCCGGGTTTTTGGCGCGGCCCCGTTCATCTTCGCTGAGGACGGGCAACCGCTTGCCCGTCATGCGCTCAATGAACCTGGCCAACTCCTCGGCCGCGTGCTCTTCGGCGGGCGTCGGCTTGTTGGGCAGGACGATCATCGACAACTGGTGCTGCAACTGATCCGCTCCTGATCCGGCTTCGGCCCGAACCGCCGCTTCGCCTGCGGATTCACCGTGACTCGTCGCACTGCCACCGGGCCAGCCCAGCATCAGTAAACCAAAGACGACCGTGATCGGCAGTAATCTTCCTGGCGTCGGGGCATGTGGCATTGAACCATGATATACAACCGGTCGCCGGATCGTAGTTGATCCGCTCTCGCTCGGTGCCCTGGCCGCATGAGCCCCGCCGGGGCACCTGTCCCCACCAGCGAGGCCATCGGCGGCTCGGGAATCGGGCCCGTTGTCTGACCGATGTCCACCGTCAATGCAAGGGCGGCCAGGGCGGCGTTTGACTTCGTGTTAGTAATGAACGCGCTGCTGCTCACGTTGAACACTCGAACCTGGAATTCGTCGATCCGGTCGGCAAGTACCACGATTTCGTCGCCGGGCGTATCAAAGTCCACGTCATCGCAGGTGATTTGCGACATGCCCCGACAGTGAAACCTCAATATCCGACCGTGCGCGGTCGCGTAAGGGGAGTTGCCGCTCGCAAGGGCGGTCTTGGCAGTCGTTAAGCGTTTTGTATCAAACGCTTAAGTTGTTTTAAGCTGCCCTTGGGTGAGGTCGCCTTAGCCGGTGACCGCGCTACCGCACCGCGCCGGCACTGCGTGATCGGGGTTTGTCAGGAACCCAATCTTCGCGCCAATATGGCTAGCCAAAATGGTATAGTCCGATAACGTTATATTGTTATTAGGACTCTGCCCCTGCCCCCATTTCGATGTATCTCTTTTAGTTTTCACTGCTTACAATAATTATCCCCCGCCGCTGCGTGTCCGGATATCTGACAAGTGGCGTCCCATCTGGTTCGTGGTCCGCGGTTTGCCAAGTACCCAGCGTCGTGTGTAACGCTTCAAACGTGTGAAGCATAACTGTCCAAAACACACGCTTTGGAACCGCAATTAAGGCCTCCTCACACGGGGCAACTGCAACCTCTTAGGAAAGGGAACAGAAAGATGAACGCACTCAAAGCAACAGTCACTATGACATTCGCGACAGTTCTGCTTGCAGCCGTACTCGTTGCGCCGTTTAGTGCCCAGGTCGCCAATGGAGCGATAACCGCCTACATACCTTTCGACGTCGACAAAAATGACACAACAGGAAACTTGCATTACGACTTCGACAACCCGTACGTGGTCACTCATGCTAATGTAGTTGCTGGCGCGGGTCAGCCGGGGTTCGGTGGTGCACTGGCCCACTCAGGCCGCTCTGCAAATTGGTGTGGTTTTGGGACCTGCCCCCCCCACGGCATGAATAAAGTCACTGGGCCCGTGGGAACAATGGAGTTCTGGATCAGTCCCAACTGGGCTGGCACGGCCGCAGGTGGGCCAGGCGTTGGTGGGTCGGGTGTTTTCGAGGACATCACGCACTTTGGGGGTCACTCCGTCGATGCAACTAAAGGCGTGAACGTCGGCATCTACAACAACAACTACCCGAATGACGGCGGCCAGCTTTTCGTCGCTATCAGGGATACGGACGGTGCCAACAAGCTCTTGGAGAGTAATTATCACGGCTCGGGGCATGAGCTAGGTACGACGAAGTACTGGGAAGCGGGCAGTTGGCATCATATCGCAGTCACGTGGGATGGCAGCACCTATACGTCGTGGATGGATGGAGATCGGATCCAGCAGGTGGCCGCCGGTACCGGGATCGATTGGCCGAATGACATGTGGATTAGCGGCTGGGGTAATGCCAACTCTGTTTTTAACGGCTATATCGACGACTTAGTGTTCCGCGACAATGTTCAGTACGACCCTTCGCAAACCACCTACGATGTTCCGACACGCGTCGGCACGTTCGTGGCGCCCGAACCGGCGACGCTGAGCATGCTGGGCATCGGCGGCCTGGGACTGCTCAGGCGACGACGCTGAAATGAGATCGCGACCTGAAGCCCTTTAGAGGGCCGGGCCTTCATGATTCAAAACGACCTTTCCTGAACCGGCACGTTGCAGATATCTGCAACGTGCCGGTTTTTTTGCGCATCACACCAATGCGCAGTGACGTTCCTGCCCGACGCCTGCCAACGACAGTAGGAGTCCGCGTTTTGCACAAAGCGTATACTTCACCTGATCATGAGAATCATCGCTGGATTATTCTGCCTCGCCCTGGCTTTTTGCCCGCCTGCACTCGGCGGCCTCCTTTCTCTGGGCAAGCCCTACTCCATCGCTCCAGAACCGTCCTACAAGCACTGCACCGATGAAGGCGACGCCGTGCAGTTGACCGATGGGCAGTCTTTCAAGCCGGGGGCAGAGCACCAGACAATGTGGGTGTGGAAGGGGGCCGTGGGGTGGCACCTTTCATCTTACGTGATGATCGTGATCGACCTGCAGAAGAG
>NZCH01000124.1 GCA_002688155.1 Phycisphaerae bacterium | reverse complement strand
TCGGCGTTGGCCGGGTCATTGGCGACATACCGATCGGCGACACGCCGCCGCCGCGTGGTATTCCCACGCCAAGAGGTGACGAAACCGGCGACCACATGATCATCATGGCGTCGTCGGATGAAGGCCTTACCTGGACCGAGCCGCTGCCGCTGACGGATTATGCGCAGCCGCACGGTCACCTGCTGCGACTCCACGACGGACGCATCCTTTGCAGTTACGCCAATTACGCGCAGCCTTACGGGCCGTACGCCATGTTCAGCCACGACAACGGCCAGACGTGGGACAAGACCCACACCGTGCAGCTGGCGCTGTCGCTGAACTGTTACACCGGCTGGCCGACGTCGATCCAACTCGACTCCGGCGAGATCGTCACGACCTACGCCGTCACCGGCTACCTCGAGGGCGAGGGCGTCTCGCTGATGGTGCCGGGAAGGGGCGATTGCGTGTGCGAATCTGTGCGCTGGATGCCGCCTTGAACGGCGTTCGCGCGCCCGCAATCCCGCTGAATGCGTCTGCTGACATGTCATGGCCTCCCGCACCGATGCGACTACGTATCGGCGCCGACAAGTTCACGCTCGAACGCTGAACGACGCGGCTCCCCGCGATCGTCCCCATCGTTGTTCTCATGCTCGCGTGCCGGCGGGCGATATTTCCCGCGGCTGCGACCATCAGTCTCCTGCTCATCGGTGTCCTGCCTGACGAACGCTTCTGCGGCGGCGGACGGCCCCAGCACTTGCAGCCGATCCACCGACAGCCCCTGAGTTTCCAGCGCATCACGCAACTGGTGAATCTGCTGTGTGAGCAAAGCGCGCGCCTGAGACTGGTAGGCGGTGAGCGTCACGCGCACAACGCCGTCCATCATCGACATGCGAATGCGTACGGCGCCCATTGCGGGCGGGTACAACCGAAGCGACAGCGACCCCCCGCGCTGGTTGACTATTGTCTGCAGACCGCGCGTCACGCGAGACAAGTTTCCCGCACCGCGCGTGTCATCGCCCGGCGTGAGCATTGTCGCGTTGCCGGATGTTGGACCCGCGCCGCCGTCAAAGGGCGGCGCTGTAATCGCCGTGATGGTAAGCGCCATGTCCGTTGCGGCGGAACTGATACCCGCGCTGGGCAAGCCGGCTGACGCGGCAACCTGAACCAACGATGTGGCTGCTTCGCCTCTGCCTGCGCGAACCGCCGCTCGCGCGCGCGCCTGCCGCAGTGCATCGGGAAACGCTGCGGACAAGCGCCAATCATGATCGGCGCGCTGCAGCGGCGATGACTGCGAACGACCTCCATGAATAACCTCTGGCAAGTGCATTACACGTCTCCAGCCCGGGTTTGCGTCGCCGCCCCCCCGTCACCGGAGGTACCGGGGGGCATGGGGGTCGCAGACGGCACGGCGGCTCGTGCTCGCAGGCGTTCAAGCAATCGCATCGCGATATCGATCTCCGTATCCTCTTTGAATTCGCCGATGACTTTCGCGGCCTTGTGACGTTGCATGCGCGCCAGGTAGTCAACCACACGATCCACGGCACCATCTTGCAGCAGGTTCAGGAGCATGGCTTTGACCCGGGCAGGCTTTTGTGATTCAAGTAGTGCGATCGCCTTCTTCAGGTCTTCGTCCAGTCGTTTGGCTTCGTCGACCCGGACCTTCTCTTCAAAATCAGCTCGCTCCTGGTCGAGCTTCGTCTGTTGACGCATCTGTTCCTGACGCGCCAGCTGCACCTGGCGCTGCAGTTTTTCGATGATGCGATTCTGCTGTTCGCGCTGATGTCGCAGCAGTTCAAGCGTCTGTTCATGCGCCGCCAATCGGTCGGCCATGGCCTTGGCCCCTTCGCCGACAGGCTTCATGCGTTTCTCGTGGAGCTGCCGGGCGGCGCGTTGCATCGCCTCCTGTTGTGCCGCAGCGAGTTCCTTCTGATCCTGCTCGATCGTCTTGCTGAACATGTTGATCACATGCTGTGCGCGGTCCTGGTTTAATCTCCCGTCGACGCGCAGCCAGACGACAAGCCCCGCAAGCGCCAGCATGTGCAGTACCACAAGCGCGACAAACAGTGACCAGAGAGTTCTCATGACGGCGCCTCCAGCCCGGCTTCCGCCAATTCACGTGCGTAACGTTGCGACGTGATCTCATCAACCCGCGCGACATCGCGCACGTTCGTCAAACGGCGCCACAACCGAAACTCTTTGTCACGCAGCAACTGCAACGCTTTTCGATTTCTCGTTGCGTCGAGCAGTGCCTGGCGCGCGGCGTCGATGCGAACCTCCAACTGTGCCAGCGCAATGACAATCTTCTGCTCTCGCAGCACGACCGGTCCACTGTGCCGGCTGAACTGGTGTATCTGATTAACATCGACGCGCCCGACCAGAGCGCTGGCCAACTGATGCTTCGACCTGCTGATCGTTTCCTGCATCTGGCGCAACTGCGTGTGCATGATGTGTCGCTGGCGCATCAGTTTTGCCAGGTTGTGTTGGCACTGGTTCTCAATCATCCCGCGATGTTTGAGAACCGGATCGAGTTTGAATCGGAATCCAGCCATGGATGTTCGATCACCGTACGTGTCGCGGTGTTCTTATGCGACCTGCGGCCCCTGCACCGTCTGAACCGGCTGACGCATCGTCTTTTCCAATTGCCGTTTGGTGTGTTCAAGATTTTGCTGCATCGCGTGCAATATCTGCCTGGTTTGTTCAAACGTTTGCGTGATCGCGGTATCAGATCCCTGTTGGAGCAACTGATTGATCACGTCGCGACTGGCGATGGCCAGGTCAAACCGCGGGTTGCTGCCGGCCGCGTAGGCCCCGATGTTCAACAGATCTTCGACCTCGCGGTAGGCGTTGATCAGCGAGATCACCTGCTGTCGCTCCTGCTGGTGCGGTTTGTCGGTCACCTGGTCGGCAACGCGGCTGACCGATTCGAGCACGTCGATCGCCGGCCAGTGCCCTTGCTTCGCCAGGTCGTGACTGAGCATGATGTGCCCGTCAAGGATGCCGCGCGCCGCGTCGGTCACGGGGTCCGTCATCTCGTCGCCTTCAATCAGCACGGCATACATGCCGGTGATCGAACCGGCGGACGTCCTTCCCGACCGTTCTAACAGTGCGGGCAACATGGCAAACACGCTGGGCGTGTAACCCTTCGTCGCCGGCGGCTCACCGATTGCCAGACCGACCTGACGCTGCGCCTGACACAAACGCGTGATCGAGTCCATGACCAGCAGCACGTCCTTGCCCTGGTCGCGGAAATACTCGGCAATCGTCGTTGCATACAGCGCCGCGCGGATACGCACGACCGCCGGCTCGTCACCGGTCGCGCAGACTACGACGCTGCGCGCAAGGCCGCCTGCGCCCATATGTTTTTCCAGAAAGTCGCGCACTTCCCGGCCGCGCTCGCCCACCAACGCGACGACCGACACGTCGGCGCTCGTGTGTCTGGTCATCATGCCAAGCAGTGTGCTCTTGCCGAGTCCCGGCGACGAGAACACACCCATGCGCTGTCCCTGACCGACGGTGACAAGTGCGTCGATCGCTCGGATACCGGTGCCCAGCGGCTGATCGATCGTCGGCCGGTCCATCGGGTCGATTGGGTCGGGCGTCAGCGGCCACGGCGCCATGCGGGCAATCGGCGCACCACCGTCCAGGGGTTGCCCCATCGCGTTGACCACGCGGCCCAGAAGCGCATCGCCGACCAATGCATGTCGCGCCGATTGGCCAGAGATTACGCGGTTGCCGCGACGCACGCCCGTCGTCGCGCCCATCGGCATGATGATCGTTTGATGCTCGTTGAATCCAATGACTTCGCCCAGCACGTGCGGGCATCGCGCAGCGTCATTGAGTCGACCTGGCACACGGGCAGCTTCACAACGCGACGCGTGCTGGTCCAATTCGATACGCACCATCGCACCGACCGGCACCGGCAAATCCGCCACGCGCACGACTAAGCCGCGCACTTCCTCCACGACACCGCAAAACTCCAGTGGCTCGGCAACCTCCAGCATCTTGTATTCGGTGGCGAAACTGACCATGCTTGAACCTTGTCATGCGTCGTCGTTCAGCGCCGACGCATCGTTGTCGTCAGGCTGGCCCGGGACCAACAACGTGACCATCCGATCCAACTGGTTGTCAATCGTGGCGTCGATCCGTCCCTGGCCGCAGCGAACCACGCACCCGCCTCGTGTGATGGACGGATCGTCGATCAGTTCAATGTGTTCGCAGTTGGGCATGCGCGCCAGCAGCGCGGGCATCGCGTCGGCGACGATCAGCCTATCGTCCGGGTGGATGCCCACCGACACGCCAAGCGGCTTCAGCACGTGCTGAAGCACATTATCAACCTGGTCGACCACGCATTGATGATCGACCGCGATCGCGCGATGTAGAATCTTTTCTGCCAGGGCAATCGCCAGGTCAAGCACGCGGCGCTGACCGCCGTCATACAACGCACCCATGCGCTGGTTCAATGAGTCGAGCGCCTCGGTCCACGACGACTGCACCTGCTGAAACTGTTTGCCGGCTTCACGTACGGCCTGCTCGCGGCCTTGCTCAATACCCTGCTGCATGCCCTGCTCGTGGCCCTGTGCAAACGCCTGATCGGTCGTCTCTTTGGCGCAGCGCGCGGCCTCCTGCCGCGCCTGTTCGATAACGCCCTGACTTTCCCGGCGCGCATTCTCCAGAATCGCCTCGGCCTGCAGCGCCAGATCGTCCATGTCCAGCACGATCGCGTCGCGCGTCTGAGCTTCAGCGAATTGGGCTTTGAGCAGGGGCAAAGGGTTCTCGTTAATCGTTTTCGTTCTTTGTGTATCCCGGCGTTTCACTGACTTACACGACCCGTTCCTCGTCGCCGCTTCGGCCGGAGATGATGATTTCTCCGGCGTCTTCGAGTCGCCGCACCATATCGACGATGCGCTGCTGTACGGATTCGACATCGTTGAGCCGGACCGGTCCCGTGGACTCCATGTCGTCCTTGATGAGTTGCGCGTCGCGGTCGGACATGTTCTTGAAGATCTTGTCCTTCAGGTCGTCGCTGGCAGTCTTGAGCGCTATGCTCAGTTCGTCGTTTTCGAACTCCTTGAGTACGTCCTGGACCCCCTTGTCGTCGACGAGGATGATGTCCTCGAACACGAACATGAGTCGCCTGATTTCTTCAACCAGGTCCGGATCCTCGGTCTCAAGGCCTTCCATCACGCCCTTTTCCGTCGTGCGGTCGACGAGGTTGAGCACCTCGGCGACCGTGTCGACGCCGCCAATCTTATCGAACGACTGGGTCAATATGCCCGCCAGGCGCGCCTCGAGATCTGACTCGACCTCGGAGATTACCTCCGGACTGGTTTGCTCCATGCTGGCCACACGCTTGACGACTTCGATCTGCCTTGGCGAGGGCAACCCCGCGAGCACTTCGGCGGCCTTGTGGTAAGGCAGGTGACTGAGGATAAGCGCGATCGTCTGCGGCTGCTCATCCTGAATGAACGTCAGCAGGTTCTGCGTCTGGGCCTTTTGCAAAAATGCGAACGGCTTCTTGCGGACCTGTTGGGTCAGCTGCTGAATGATCGCTTCCGCATCGTCCGCGGGGAGACTCTGTCGCAGCATCGCTTTGGCGTGGTCCAGGCCGCCCCTGGTCGCCCACTGCTGCGCGATCGCCAGGTCGTAAAACTCCTGCACGATCTTGTCGCGCGACTTTTGCGGGATTTCTCCCAGGTTCGCCAGCTCGCGGGTGATTTCCTCGACGATCTTCGGAGCCATCGCTTTGAGCAATATCGCAGCCGCGTCATCATCGAGTGTGAGCATAAGCACCGATGCCTTCGTCAGGCCGGACAATTCGTCAACATTGGTTAAATCGTCACGGATACGCGCCATGATTTACTTCGATCCGTTCGTTGGGGGCTGCACTTCCGCCTGCACCCATTGGTTGAGCAGTCGCGACACTTCCTCGGGATCATTACGGACAAAGTCACTGATCTGTGAGGCCACTTTGCGCACGCGCATTTCACCCTCATCGACTTCGATGCCGGTCATAATCGATTCGGACTCGGCAGCCTCGCCGATGAGTTCGTCGTCATCGCCGGACGGCTTCGGGGGCACACCGGTCAGCTCTTTAACGGTAGGAAGCGGCGGCGCACGCGTCGCCTTACGCACCATGGAGAACATGATCGCCAGGCTCGCAAGTGCCAATACACCCAGGCCGAGGGGTTTCGTCCAGCCCGACTCGAGCATGGCCACTACGCCCGACACTTCGACGGGCTCACCACCGGCCATGCTCGCTAGCGTTTGGGCGTCCGGGATCATGCTTACCCGCACAACGCCGGGCGCGTCGGCGGTGCTGATGACCGTCTTGACGTCCTCTTCGATCCGCATCACCTCCGACTGTATGGTCGGCGCCAGCGATGCGTTGTCGAGCGGGCCGGTCTCGTCCGGGTGCTCACGCTGATGCACGACAGCGAAGTACTGCCGCGGCACGTTGATCGTCACGTTGATCTTCTTGGTCGCGTGCCCGGGCTCTTCCGTCGTCGTCTCGCGCACGATTGGCTTAGGGCGAAAGTTCATTTCCGATTCGCTTGTTGTTTCACTGGTTCCCGACGTATTGCCGGAGGGGATGGCCAACCCCGTCATCGCGTGCGCACCCGGCTCGACGGCGACTTGCATATCCGACCGCTCGGAGTTGCTCGTACGTTCGCGCTCAATCTGGTCCTCTTGTGCGTACTCAATCTGCCGCTGGAGTCGCTTGCGAAACGGTTCACTGTGCACGTTCACTGCGACGATTACGCCGGGTATGTATTTGAGCTGCTCGGTGATCCTGGCGCGGTGCAGGTCTTCTTTGCGCTGGAGCAAGGCCAGCGTCGCACTGGGCGCCATGTCGTGGGGGTCCTTGACGGTGAACTGCCCACCGTGGTTGGCGTCGATCACGACGACGTCCTGCAGGCGCATTTCCGCGATGGACCCGCTGACCAGGCCGGCAATGCCGTCGACCAGGCGTTTGTTGACGCGGCCCTTTCCCTGCATCACAACGTTGACCGAGGCGCTTGGGTGTTTGTAATTGTCAGCGAATCCGTGTTGATCGGGCATCGACAGGAACACCGTCGCACGGCGCACACCCGGGCTACCCGAAATGACGCGTCCGAGCATCTTCTGCTTCGCGAGCAGAAATGCCTGGCGATTCATGTATTCGCTGGTCCACGGGTTCTGCTGTTTGACCAACGCGTCGAACGCGTCACTCACGTCCGAGCCCAGCAATTCCGATTCCTGCAACACCGCCAGCGCCTGCACTTGCTGGTCGACGGGCACGTGAATCTGGTTGCCTTGCGTTGACACGCTGAGCCCCGCGGTTTCCAGGCGCGTGACGATCGCGCCCTGCTGCTGCTGCGACGCGAACTGCGAGATGGACACCGTTTGGGATCGACCGGCGTATTGCACGATCAAATAGCCCGACAACCCCAGAATGATCAGCAGCGTGCCGATCAGCCACCGGGTGGTAACCGGCAGGTCGGACCACTGCGCGTTGATCTGGGCCCATTGTCGGTGAATAAATTGCATGTACGTGACGTCCGTGTCGCGCTAAGCCGCGAGCGGTCAGACGCGCATCTCCTTGATTTCTTCGAGTGCGGCGAGCATCTTGTTGCGCACCTGCAGCAGCATCTGAAACGCGAGGTCGGCCTTTTGTTTGGCGATCATCACGGAAGCGACGTCGTCTCGCCGGCCGCTGACCAGGTCTTCGATCGCCATCTCCGCGTTCTGCTGCAACTGGTTGACCTGTTCGAGGTTCTGCTTCAATACGTCATTGAAGCTCGGCCCATCATTGGGTTTGGTCCCCGAGGCGCGCGACCACGCCGCGTTGTGGATCGCGCCGGAGCCGTTGCCTTGTTGGATCAGGCCAAGTGAGTCAACCATGGTTCAATCGTTTTCACGCAAGCAAACGCAAACTTGCCTGCATCATTGATTTTGTCGCCTCGGCGGCGGTGATATTCGCTTCATACACGCGGCGGGCTTCCATCGCGTTGATCATTTCCACCATGGGGTCGACATTCGGGTAGTACACGAGCCCCTTGTCGTCCGCAAACGGGTGGTTCGGTTCGTGCTTGATCTGCAGCGGCGACTGGTCGAGCAGCACATCTTTTACGTGCACGCCACCACCGCTGCCCGACGTCGGGTCGCCGGGCGCCAGGATCGGTACACGACGCCGAAATGGCGCATAGTTGCCGGCTGCATCCGTCAACGAATTGCGGTTCGCAAGGTTCGCGCAGATCACGTTCAGCCGCGTACGCTGCGCGACCAGTGCGGAAGCCGAAATATCAAGAGCGCCAAACATTCTTATTCAATCATGCCTCGGATATCGGGGTATTGCCCCCATCACACCTGCTCGCGTATCGCGAGACGCAACATGCCCAACTGATTGCGAATCATTTCCAGCGCCGCGTTGTTTGCCATCGTGTTTTCGGCCAGACGTTGCATGGTGCGCTCCAGGCCGTGGTTGTTCTGATCGTGGAGCAGGACGTTATCATTGGCGCTTTGCGGCTTCGCGTCGATCCCGCCGGGCTTAAATTGAAACGTTCGTGTGTCGCGAATTTTCAGTGGGCCGCGGATGGGGTTGGGCGTGGTGCGTCTCCGGTCAATGGCGCTCGCCAGTGAAGCCTGAAATCCCCTGGGATCAAGTTGCCTGGACTTGAAATACGGCGTCGAAAGATTCGCGATGTTGTGCGTGAGCACCTGATGCCGCACGTGGGCAAACTGCACCAGCCGCGTAAGGGCGGGCAGCGCACCACTGTCAAACATGCCGCAAATCATCGGTAACACTCCCGCGCGCACCACCTGCCGGGCGCACCATGCAACGCGGACCACATGCAATCGACGTGCCAGGGAAGCCACAATCGCGATTCGCTGACCGCGAAAGCAATTGCACACATCGCGTACGTGCGCAATCGTTGCACATCGCGCAATTGTTGCGCTACCGGTACCCGCCATTGTGTGACAACTTGCGCGTTTTCAAATCGTCTGAGCGACAAGGTGTTCCTCCTTCCATTTTTTTAACTTCAGGCCCAGCGTGCGCACACCGATGCCAAGTGCCCGCGCGGTCTGCTGCCGATTGCCGGAAAAATGCCGCAAGGTCTGGACGATCTGCTCACGTTCGATGTCCGCGAGCGGCCGAGGCTGGTAGTGACCCTCCGCCAGGTCATGTGCGACGGGCATCGCGTGCCCCGGCATTTGATCGCTGACTACGACCGGCTCCACCGAAGCCATGCTCGGCACGCCGGGACCAGGAGCCGGGACGACGGCAAACCGGTTCGCGTCTATGCCGATACGCGGCGTTTGCGAAATCGGCAGCCACGGGATGATCGTGTCCGCATGAATCACCTGGCCATGAGTCAGCACGCTGGCGCGCTCGCAGATGTTTTCGAGTTCGCGCACATTGCCCGGCCATTGATACTGAGCCATCACCTCAAGCGCCGCATCATCGAACCGCTTGGGATCGCGCCCTTCGCGCATCGCGACACGTGTGAGGAAATGATCTGACAGCAGCGGCAGATCCTCGATCCGATCGTGAAGCGGTGGCAGGACAAGGGGCAAGACGTTGAGCCGGTAAAACAGATCCTGTCGGAACGAACCGTCGGC
>NZCH01000123.1 GCA_002688155.1 Phycisphaerae bacterium | reverse complement strand
TCGCATCGCGCAGCTCGCCGTACAGGACGATGACCGCGCCTACGACCTGATCGCTGAGCATCTGCCGACTGACGGGGCGAACACGTATCACACTGTGAGCAGTGGAGATTCGCTGTCGACAATTGCCAAACAACATTACGGTGTGTCCGCCATGTGGCGTGTGCTTTACGCAGCCAACCGCGACGCCATCGGTCCTGACCCGGATCGGATCAGGGTCGGCATGAAGATCGCTGTCCCGCCGGCGCCGACCGGCAAGACAGGCGGGTGACACACTGCGATGGGCTCGCGCGCCGTTGATGACGGTGGGAAAGGGTTGGTGGTGAACCTGTGTAGGCGAATGGTTTATCAAACGGCGCGCGTCACGCCGACATACCACTGACCCACGAATCCTTAACAGATCGCTGTCGGCGGATCACCATGAACTCGCAATGCGTTAGCATGCGCTTTCATGCCAGAAGCCATCGAACTGGACGTGTTGATTTTCGGCAGCGGTGCGGCGGGGTTGTGGTTGCTTGATGATCTGCGCCGCGAAGGATATCGCACGGTGTTGCTCGAAGCGCACGCGTTGGGTGGCGGACAAACGGTTGCATCGCAGGGAATATTGCACGGTGGTCTCAAGTACACGCTGCGCGGATTGCTCACGCGGTCGGCCAAGACGATTGCCGATATGCCACGTGTGTGGCGCGAGTGCCTGGCGGGTCAGGCAACCCCCGACTTGTCGGACACGGTTGTGCGCGCCGAGCAATGTTTTCTGTGGCACACGGCGTCCCTGTCATCGCGTGCGGGAATGGTCGGCGCGCGGGCGGGACTGGCGGCGGCGCCGACGAAACTGCCGCGAGACGATTGGCCAGAGGCGTTGTGCGAACGCGCAGAGCAGGTCTACTTGCTTGAAGAACAAGTTATCAGCCCGCGCAGTTTCGGTGCGACGCTAGCCGATGCGCACCGTGATGTGATTCTGAAGGTAGATGTGGATGCCGGTGTTGAGTTCGAAATCGATGATCGCGGAGAGGTCCGCTTCGTTCATGTGCAACGCGAGGAAGACGCATGCCGGTTTTCGCCCCATTGGGTTGTGTTCGCCGCCGGGCAGGGAAACGAGTCACTACGCGTCCGTGTCGGTCTTGACTCGGCGGTGATGCAGCGACGACCGTTGCACATGGTGCTGGCGCGTGGCGCGTTGCCGGCGTTGAGTGGCCACTGCATCGACGCGGCGCACACGCGCGTGACGATCACCAGTGACGTCGATGTCGCCGGTCGCGCCGTGTGGCAGGTTGGCGGGCAGATCGCCGAGGTCGGTGTGGACATGGACCCCGCAGCGCTCGTCGCGCATACTAAGGATGAACTGCGCGCGGTGATGACAATCGATGCCATTGATGACCTGCAGTGGGCGACCTATCGCATCGACCGCGCCGAACGGGTGACGCGGGGCGGTCGCCGGCCCGATGATGCGGCTGTCCTTTGCGATGGCAACGTCTTCACCGTGTGGCCAACCAAGCTTGTACTGGCGCCGCGTGCCAGTGCGCTGGTGCGGCAGGCGTTGGGCCAGCCACCAGCCGGCACACCGGCACTCGATACGACGCGATGGTGCGACTGGCCACGGCCGGACGTCGCACAACCACCCTGGGACAGCGATCTGCCATGGTCAAACGCCCTTTAGGTCAAACCGGAATTGCGGTCACGCCTATCGCGTACGGTGCGTTCAAGATCGGTGGCCGGCAGGATGCCGGCGTCGGTCAGTACGAGGTACCGACCGGCGACCAGGCGAATGCGCTGCTGAATCTGGCGTTGGATCTGGGCGTCAATCTGATCGATACCGCGCGTTCGTATCACCTGTCCGAGCATCGCGTCGGACAGGCGCTGGCCAACCGGCGCGATGAATATGCGCTGATAACCAAAGCGGGCGAGGTGTGGTCGCCAGCCGACGGGTCAGCGCATCATTTCGGTGCCGCGGCAATTGAAGAAAGTTTGCGAACCAGTGTAGATGAGTTGCAAACGAATCGGCTCGATGTCGTGCTGGTTCATTCGACGTGTGACGACGTCGAGGTGCTTACCAATCACGGTGTGTGCACTACATTGGAGACGCTGCGCAGCAGGCGCGGTCCGATCGAGATCGGGGCGGTCGGGTTCTCGGGTTACACACCCGCCGCGTTCGAGCTTGCCATGCAGTGGGCTGACGTGCTCATGGTCGAATATAATCTGAATCGCCGGGCGCTTGAACCGGTGATCACACGCGCGTGTGACAGGGGAATCGGCGTCGTTGTGAAGAAGGTGTTCGATCAGGGCCGCCTGCGCAGCCGCGCCGACGAGGCGCTGCGTTTTGCGCTTGAACATCCGGGTGTCACCAGCGTCGCCATTGACACGACCAGCTCCGACCGGCTACGGCATGCGGTGTGCATCGCCGAGCAGATGCTGCCCGTGCGCTGATGCGTACCGCAAGCGAAAACGAAACACGCGGCCACCCGCCGCCGGGCGTGGATCAAGAAGTCTTGGCAGGTCAAGAGAAAAGTTTCGTGAACGAAAAATATTGCGATGTCAAGAAAAATGCGCAAGTGACGACATTTTTCAAAAAATTACAAGCTGACCTTTGTTTTGCTGGCATCGTTACTGGTCCGATGTATAATGCGTTGGGCAAAGACAATTGAACAGGCCTTTTGGTTCGTCGGGTTCGTTGGCTGGTGTTTATCCATTTGCTCGAACCGATACACGACCCCAACGGGAGCTGCACTGGGCGGGATGGCCAAGCCACCATTGAGTGGAAGGCCGGAGCGACTTGGCACATGCACCCACTTATGTCTGGGGTTCGAGCAAATGCACCGGCTTCGCCCGAACAAACCGGAAGATCTCCATAGCGGCTCGTCATGGACGGGCCGTTTTTTTTGGGTTCCTTCGATGTTGATCGCCAAGCCTGCGGTTATCCGTCCGCGGACTGCCGCGCGGGTATCCGGCGGACCGGATGGCTCCGGTCACGACAACCACCTCGCCACAGCTCGTTGCTCGTGCGGTCGCGGACTTGAAGCGGACCGACGCATGGCTTAGCCATCACTTGCCATGCGTCGCCTGCCGCCTACGATATCGGTATGGCGGAACACGATGCCGACAACGCCACATGGTTGCCCGAGTTGGTTGACAGGATCGTCGCCGGTTACCAGGCCGATGATCGCATGCATCACCTGGACGCGATTTTTCTGCCGACGCGGAACGGTGCGATCGAAATCATTGAGCTGTTTCGCCGGCTTATTTTCCCTGGGTTCTTTGATGATCAGAAACTGACGACCGCGACGGCGCGGTTCCATGTCGGGGACCTGATTAATACCCTGCACGGGCTCCTGTACGACCAGATCCGCCAGGCGCTGCGCTATGATAAAAATCGCTTGGGCGCATGCGATGCGGCTGATGATGGCGACAACGACTGTGACGTGCGGGCGGTGCGCATCACGCGCGAGCTGCTCGATCGCATTTGCGAGATTCGTCACGTGCTGGCAACGGACGTGCAGGCTGCGTTCGACGGCGACCCCGCCTCCACCGCGACCGATGAGAACATCTTTTGCTACCCGGGTATCGACGCGATATTCACATACCGCATCGCACACGAGTTGTACCGCATGAACGTGCCGCTGCTGCCGCGCATCATGTCCGAGTATGCACACGGCAACACGGGCATCGACATCCACCCCGGGGCGCAGATCGGCGAGTTTTTCTTTATTGATCACGGTACGGGTGTCGTCATCGGGGAAACGACACAGATCGGCAAGCACGTCAAGATCTATCAGGGCGTGACGCTTGGCGCACTATCGACCAAAGGGGGCCAGGCATGGCGCGGGAGAAAACGGCACCCGACGATCGAGGACGATGTCACCATCTACGGTGGCGCAATCATTCTTGGAGGCAACACCGTGATCGGTCAGGGGTGCACCATCGGTGGGTCCGTCTTCCTGACCACGTCAGTGCCGCCGAATCACACCGTCTCCATGAAGAGGGGACAACTGGATATCAAAGAGCGCAAGCAGAGAGCAAAAACGACGACGCAGCAAGAGCAACTCGATTTTTCTGTGTAGCAGCATGACGGATCATGATTGAAGCCCATCAGATCAACTTCGACCAGCCAGTGCCGATCTTTCCGCTGCCCAATTGCATGTTGCTGCCGCACGCGACGGTTCCGCTGCACGTTTTTGAGCCTCGCTACAGGCAAATGACCAAAGACGTGCTGGATTCGCACGGCTTGATCGCGATGGCGACGTTCGACGGCGATGACTGGAAGACGCAGTACATGGGCAACCCGACCGTGCGCGATCACGTGTGCGTGGGCTATGTCGTTAAGCACGAGGAGCTGGATGACGGGCGTTACAATATATGGCTCCAGGGCGTTTGCCGTGCGAGGATCGTCGAAGAGATCGACCACGAACCGTACCGCATCGTTGAGCTGGACCCCACGGAGCCGATACCGATCCTGGAGATCGACCTTTCAGAGCAGCGCGAGCAGATCGAGCAGATGCTCAACGACCCGCTTCTGAAGGAAGTCTCGGCGATCAACGTGATCCGAAACTGTCTGAGCATCGAGATCTCCACGGCCGCGCTGATCGACCTCGCGCTCATGGCAGTCTGTGAAACGACCGACCAGCGCTATCGCATGCTCGCCGAAGACAGTGTCCGGGTACGCACACGCCAGCTCGTGCGCATGCTTTCCGACACGCGCACGTCCATGTCCATCGCGCAGCGTTGCGGTCAGACGGTCGACGACGACGGTGTGAGCTTGAATTGAGCGCTGTGCGTAGCGGGCGCACCGCAGATACACCCGACATGGTGCCCAACAACTCTCAACAAGTGCGTTACACTTGCCTGCGATGACCGATGCGATAACCACCACTCGTAGGTCGACGGCGGAAACGGACCCGCTTCTGGATGACTTGACGACGCCACAGCGGGACGCGGTCACGCACGTGGAAGGGCCGCTGCTGGTGCTGGCGGGCGCCGGTTCGGGTAAAACGCGCGTGATTACCCGGCGAATCGCGCACCTGATACTGCGTGTGGGCATCGCACCGTGGCAGGTCGCGGCGATTACGTTTACGAACAAAGCGGCCGGCGAAATGCGCGATCGCGTGACTCAGCTCATGTCCGAGCGCCAGGCGCGCGCGCTGACCGTGTGCACCTATCACAGCTTGTGCGCGCGGATCATCCGCGCACACGCTGAGCCACTTGGGCTGACACCTGGTTACTCGATTTACGACACCTCCGATCAAAAGGCGGCCGTAAAGTCGGCGCTCAAATCGCTGGACCTGAGCGCCGGCAACTTCCCGCCTGCGACCGTGCTCGCCACGATCAGCAACGCCAAGAACGAACTCATTGATGCGGACGAATTCACCAAAACCGCATTTGATTTCTATTCGAAGAGTGTTGCCCGCGTATACGCAAAGTATCAGAGCGTTCTCAAAAAGAACAACGCGCTGGATTTTGACGATCTGCTGATCAAAATGGTCGAGCTGCTGCGCGATCACACGGAGGTTGCGGCAGCGCTGCGCGATCGCTACCAGTACGTGTTGATCGACGAATACCAGGACACGAACCACGCACAGTTCATGATCGCGCATGCGCTCACCGGCGGGCCTGATTCGAGCCAGAATATCTGCGTCACGGGCGATCCCGATCAATCGATTTACGCCTGGCGTGGCGCAAACATTCGCAATATCCTCGAGTTTGAGTCGCATTACCCGGCGGCGCGGACCATCCGGCTCGAACAGAACTACCGCTCGACCAAGCGCATCCTCGCCGTCGCGGACACGCTGATCAAACACAACCGCAAGCGCAGGGACAAGGACCTTTGGACGCAGAACGACCAGGGCGATCACGTCGCACTGGTCAAGTGTTATAACGAGCGTCACGAAGCGCAATGGCTCGTCGACCGGTTAACCGAACTGAACCAGCAGGAGGACTTGGCGTGGGGCGCGATGGCGGTGTTTTACCGCGTGAACAGTTTGAGCCGGGTGATTGAAGACGCGCTGCGCGAAGCGCGCGTGCCGTATCAGATCGCGCGTGGGACGGCGTTTTACGAACGCCAGGAAATCAAGGACTCGATCGCGTTTCTGCGCATTATTGCGAACCCGAATGACGAGGTGAGTCTGGCGCGAATCATCAACACACCGGCGCGCGGAATCAGTGACCGATCGGTCAAGGCGATGCAGGCGTACGCGTTGGCGCACGACGTAACAATGGCGGCTGTGGTTGCGCAGCCGGCGCAGGTGCCGGCGCTCAACACACGCGCTGTCAACAGCATCGAACGGTTTCACAAGATGGTGAATGCCTGGCGTGTGCAGGCGGGGCTGGCGCCGTCGTCCGTGTGCGCTGACGCCGGCGAGCACGAACCGACGCTGCGTTTCTTTGTGCAGCAAATGCTGCGTGAGTCGGGACTGGAGCAATACTACCGTAAAGACACCGCCGACCCGGGTGAAGAGCGCATCATGAACCTGGGAGAACTGGTCAGCTCCGCCCAGCAGTTCGAGGATGAACTGGAGCGTGAGACGCAGGAGATGCCGACGTTTACCGAGAAGTTGATGGGTTACCTTGAGCAGGTCAGCCTCGTGAGCGACGTGGACGCGATCGATGACAATCAGGGCGCGGTGACGCTGATGACGCTGCATGCGGCCAAGGGCCTGGAGTTTCCCGCCATCGTGATGGCGGGCGTTGAAGATGGGTTGCTACCGCACGCACGCTCGCAGGACGACGACGATGCCATCGAAGAAGAGCGCCGCCTGTTCTTCGTTGGTATGACACGCGCGATGCGGAACCTGATGCTCACGTTTACCCGTGAACGCACCGTATTTGGGCAGACGTTGCCTGCGATTCCCAGTCGGTTTCTGCGTGAGTTGCCGACCGAGCACGTCGACACGCGCGACTTGTCCGATGCGTTTGACCCGTATGGCGAGTTCGATGAAGAGGACAATGATCTGATGACCCCACGTGCAGCTCGGCGCGCCGACGCGTTGCGTCAAGTCGACGAAATCCCGCCAGGGACGATGGTGAGGCACCCAAGTTTCGGCCTCGGCCGTGTGATCGCCGTAAACAACGTCGGCTCTCAGACACGTGCGCGCGTCGAGTTCAACACTGCGGGCGTTAAAACGCTCGTGCTGCAATACGCGCGGCTGGAAAGGGTTTCGCCGTGAAGCCGTCGCGTACCCAGATCAAAATTTGCGGTGTGGGTGACGTCGAGACATCGCATGTTGCGGCCGAGGCCGGCGCCGATGCGATCGGGCTGATGTTCGTCGAAAAGTCACCGCGGTGCGTGACGGGCAGGCAGGCGCGCGAAATTGTGAAGGCGCTGCCCCCGCAGGTCACGCCGATCGGCATTTTTCAGGACCAGGACAATGGGCAGGTTTCTAATTATTCGGAGCGAGTTGGATTCAACGATGTACAACTTCATGGCAAAGAGAACCTAGAGTTCGTCGCATCGTTGGCGGGCATGAATATCATCAAGGCGGTGTCATTCGACGCGTCGGATATCGAGCGGCGGCTGGAGTATTGGGACGACGATACGGTCACGCTAAGTGCCATCATGGTTGACGCGCCTGCGAAGGGCGATCTTGCCGGTGGAACGGGTCACGCCCTTGACTGGTCGGCGCTGACGTCGCTGCGGATGCCGATGGACCTGCCGCTGTTTCTTGCCGGCGGGCTGACGCCTGACAACGTCGGCGAAGCGATCCGCACAGTACGCCCGTGGGCGGTGGATGTCTCCAGCGGTGTTGAATCATCCCGCGGGGTGAAGGATCACGAACTGATCCGCGCGTTTTGTGCCGCGGTGCGCGAGGCGGATGCGGATGCGGGTTAGTGTTTGCGTGCGAACCGTTCCCCTTGGGTACGATGTGTTAGGCGGGAAACGACAAAGCGGCGCCGCCTGCCGAAGGTCAATGCGGCTGTAATTGTTTTTCAGTATTCAGCCACGTGCTGATCAAACCGAATCCTTCGAGCGTCTGCCCGGGCATGATGCCTGCCTCGGGTGGGTCAGCAAAAAAGCGACGCACGAAGGGCGGTTCCACAAACACATGCGCATCGACGTCGTACGTGCGGCACTTCTCGTCGTCAGCCCGATCGTACACGTACGCGGTCAACTCGGTCGTAATGAATTCAAAGGGCCGGCCGGAGGCCACGAAAATCGATTCCATTCCATTGGGGGGCACTTAGGGAAGTACCTCAATGTCGTTGCCGGACACCTCAACGTCAATGCCTTCCATTTCATCGAAGAACGGCAGGCAAAGTTTGGGGATCAGCAAATCAAAGTAAACCTCGTCCTCGCACGGCGGTTGAATGAATCGCTCCGTTCTCTCACTCAAGTTCGTCACGTTGCATCGATACTCGGGCACACCGTTGCCGGTCATTTCTACTTCTGAATTGACGTCGCCTCAAATGCCGTCGTCGATCGAAACGGCGTTGGCTGCACTGGCCACAGCCACGATGGCAGTCATCGCGGTGAGCAGCGCGACCGCTGACCTCGTCCACCGGATCGCTGGTGCAAGTAACGCACAGATTTTCGGGTGTGCACGGCAAGCGATCCGCTATGCGTAGAATAATAGGTAACCACTTGAATGCAATGATGTTATGCGATACGCAGGCTCCGTATGTCCACACGCGTGTTGACAGTCGTCTCGATCGCGCTAATCTAACCACACGTTGCATGCTCACATCAATGCCATCGTGCTGACTAACCGCCGCTGGCGTTGATGCGCTGGTGCCTGTGCCAATTCATTGAGCCGTCGCCGCGTCCACTCCGATATCAGGGCAGGCCAAGTGCCTTTATTCAGGTTGTGAAAGGTTCGCGATGAAATGCGTTCTGTCGGGCATTCAGCCTTCCGGTCAACTGCACCTTGGTAATTATGCCGGCGCGATCCGGCAGTTCGTGCAGATGCAGCACGACCACGAGATGTACATTTTTGTGGCGTCATATCATGCGCTCACGTCAGGACGTGATGCGGACGCACTGCGCGGCAATACCCGTCAGGTGGTAATCGATTACCTGGCGTTCGGGCTTGAGCCGTCCCAAACCAATCTGTATTTGCAGCAGGACGTTCCGGAGGTGACCGAACTGGCTTGGATTCTCTCGTGCGTGTGCCCCAAGAACCTGATGGACAAAGCGACAAGTTACAAGGACAAGGTCGCGCAGGGTCTGCCCGCGTCGGTCGGGCTGTACACGTATCCGATTCTGCAGGCGTCGGACATCCTGTCGGTCGACCCTGATCTCGTGCCCGTTGGCGAAGACCAGCGCCAGCACATTGAAATTACACGCGATCTGGCGCAGAAATTCAACCACTGCTACTGCCAAGAGAGTGACGACGTGTTTCGCCTTCCCGACGCGATGATTCGAGAAGAGGCGGGCGTGCTGCCGGGTATTGACGGGCGGAAGATGTCCAAGAGTTACGACAACGCGATCGACCCGTTCATGGACGAGAAGCCGCTGCGCAAACGGATCATGAAGATCGTGACCGACACGACGCCGGTTGAAGCGCCCAAGGACCCGCAGCGGTGCACGATTTTTCAGATCTTCCGCGCTCTCGCCGGCCCGGACGACACACGCACGACCGATCTGGCCAACCAGTACCGCGCCGGCGGCATGGGGTACAGCAATGCCAAGCAAGCGCTGTTCGAACTGATCATGGACCTCTTTGGTGAGGCACGTCGCCGGCGCACGGAACTGATGACCGACCCGAGTTACATCGAAAAGGTTCTGCGTGACGGCGCCGACGCAGCACGAGCCAAGGTCAGTCAGGTGACGCGGCGGGCACGCGACGCAGTGGGATTGTGAGCGGGAAGTACCCAGGCACCCAAATACCCGGTTGCGGAGGCACGTGGACGGCGAATCGCGATGCGCGGAACGGTTGCACCGAAGGTGCACCTGTCAACTTGCGTCACGTTGTTGCAGTGGTACGCTGACATCCGCCATGGATGATGTCACGCGAAATCGGATTATGCGACAACATCTCGAGACGGAACGGCTGTTTGGTGTGGACGCGGTGCCGGTTGGGCAGGCGGCGCCCGTAGTTGGACACGCTGCGCCGGCGGTTGAAGATGAAGAAAACGCTGTGCACAACACGGAGGACGCAGCTGTGGTTGCGCCTGTGAACGCGCCCCGCGGTGGTGCGGCGGCGAAGCTGACGATTCTCCAGGACATGGACGCTAAGGAGGTGCGCGGTTGCACAAGCTGTGAGTTGTGCCACAGCCGAACGAACACGGTATTCGGCGACGGTGATCCAGATGCGGACCTGATGTTCGTTGGTGAGGGACCGGGTCGCAATGAGGACGAGCAAGGCCGACCGTTCGTTGGCCGGGCAGGTGACCTGCTCTCAAAGATGATCGTTGCGATGGGTTTGTCGCGCGAACAGGTTTACATCGCGAACATCGTCAAGTGCCGGCCACCACAGAACCGCACGCCAACGCCCCATGAGGTGCAGACATGCTGGGACTACCTGCGCCGGCAGATCAAGACGATCCAGCCAAAGGTAATCGTTTCCGTCGGCGGACCGGCAACGAGCATGCTGCTGGACACGAAAAAGGGCATCACGTCGATTCGTGGGACATGGCATGAGTACGACCCGCCGGGCACGGATGGCGGGCCGATCCCGGTCATGCCCACGTTCCACCCGGCGTATCTGCTGCGGTCGTACACGAAAGAAAACCGCGCGAAGGTGTGGTCGGACCTGCAACAGGCGATGGCGCGGCTGGGGCTGACCGAACCCGCGTGAAATCCCGCAGCACCCCCGTGCCAGACATGTCTGTACGGTTTGAACCTTGCTCGCACCGGGAGTTCAAGCCCATACCACTTTGGTGTCGATACCAGAATCGGGATGTGCCGATAATCCCATGAGTCATGGATGACCATCTTTCCAGGGATTGGGGCGGGCATGCGTGTGATTGGTCCCAACTCGGTGTGGATTGCGCCGCGCGACGTACCGCAGGGCTTGCGGGCGATGTATGAGCGGACACTGGCCTGCTGGGCTTACGATCTGCTGTCTCGTTCGTCCGAAGCGTGCTGGCCGCCGCGTCAAGGCGCGAACTTTCCCGACCCGCCGAATCGGCACAGCACGTCCAAACAGCAGTCGGACGACGCGACCAAATGGTGGCGAGGGCTGTACGCCGGCAGCGTTCTGGATGACTGACCAGACGGTGGCAGATGTGCCAAGCCCTGGACAATCACGAGGCGATTCTGTCTTGATGCGCACCGAGCATGTGACGTGTACACGGTGTCATTAACGCGCCACCGCCCCACAATTCAAACTCCGAAGCCCGACTCATGGGCACCATCACCACAGGCATTGGCCTGATCAGCGGTATCGACCTCAAGTGATTCGGTGCTTTGCATCCAAAAACACCGGCTTTATCGGACAAGCGCAACCGTTGCGGGGCGGGTGCCTGCAACGGCGCCGGGCGGGTCAACGCGCGCGGCGGACACAACCGATATCAAACGGGCCACGCCCCGTTTGAGTTTTTGAAATTCGAACAATGCAGTTCAACCAGTCCAACCCGTACATGAAGACGAAGATCATGACGGCCAGTCCGTCGGAGTTGCGGCTGATGCTCTATGACGGCGCCATCAAGTTCTGTCACCAGGCCAACCGGGCACTGGACAAGAAGGACTACGAGACGAGTTGCGGGGCGCTGATGCGAGCGCAGAAGATTGTGCTCGAGTTATCGACGAGCCTGCAGCATGAAGTCGCGCCGGCATTGTGCCAGCGATTGAGCACGCTGTACACCAGCATCTACCGGCTGCTCGTGGACGCGAACGGCAATCGCCTGGACAAACCTGTCGATCAAGCGATCCAATTGCTCGAGTACGAGAAAGATGCCTGGCAGTTGCTCATGCAACGCGCCGCCGAAGAGAATGGCCAAGCCGCCGAGAACGCCGCCGACGTGATCAACGCCCAACAGACGGCGATCAGCAGTCTGTCGTAAAGTGCGTGACGTGATTGGCGCTACGGGTCCAGAGCGACAAATGCACGCACCCGTTCGATCGAGCGCGGTCCGATGCCGTGTACGTCGTCCAGCGCGGTGACCGAGGTGAACGAGCCTTGTGCGTCACGGTGCGCGACGATGCGCCTTGCCATCTCGGGGCCCACACCCGGCAACAATGTGAGCATGTCCGCCGGCTCGCGATTCACGTTGATGCGAAAGCCCGTTGCTTGCGGCCTGATCGATTCGTGCTGCAACGGTTGCGCCGCGCGCCATGATCCCGCGACGGCCAGCATGACCAGGACGCACATGGCAAGCATGAATGTTTTGGCGTCCATTGCAGGATTGGCTATCGGGTGTCAAGTCGGAAGGTCAGGAAGTCGAAAGTGGGGGCTGTAAGCCCGTGGCGATCCATCCGCGGGCTGCCACGCGAGTATCGGGTGAATCATCAGATTTCTAAAGTTTTCTCTGCCGCTTAGACGCTCATCACGTGTCATTCTTTCGTCATTGGGTGCCTGGGTATTTCGGTACTTCAATCGCCCGTACGTGCGATGGTCAGTGCCAACCCGACACGGCAGCCAAATTCAAATGCCTTGACGTTCAGCTTTTCACTGACCATGTGCGGATTGTGTTGCCCGGCACCAAAGGTGACGGTCGGGATGCCTTTGGCGTTGGTCCAGTTCGCGTCCAGTCCGCCATCGCATACGAAGTAGACAGGTTCATCGCCTGTGGCGCTCACCGCCGCCGCCGCTTCGACCACGGCCGGGCTTGTGCGCGACAACTTGAACGCTTCATAGTCGAGTTCGTACGCGATAACGACACTGCCGCTGCGGCCATCGTCGCTGCGCACGGTCTTGGCGGCCGTCTCGAAGGCGTTCACAAACTCACGGACGATGCGCTTGCGAAACACCTTGTCGTGGCTGCGCATTTCCGCGTGCAGCACGGCGTGGTTCGTGATGACGTTGGTCGCGCCGCCCGCGTGAATGTAACCCACGTTGCTCGTGCCGTGTTTGCGGTCTTTGGTGATGTTGCCCAGCCAGCCACCACGGTCGAGCCGTGCGATCGCGTGCGAGGCGATGGTGATCGCACTGACGCCTCGCTGCGGCGCAACGCCGGCGTGTGACGCCAGCCCGTGCACGTCGATCACCATGCGGTACGCGCCGGTGGCGCCGATGGTCAACTTGTTAGGCGTGCCCCCATCGCAGTTGAATGCCACCGCCGGCCGTCCCAGTCGGGCCACGGACAACTGCCGCGAGCCGATCAGGCCCGGTTCCTCCTGGACACACCAGGTGAAGGTCAGCGGGGGGTGGTCCGGCTTGTGACGCAGCACCAGTTCGGCGGCGTGCAGCAGCACAGCCGACCCGGCACGGTCGTCGGCGCCGAGCCCCGTGTTCCGGTCGGCCGACACGATCCAACCCCCGCGCCGCACCGGCTTGGTACCCACGCACACCGGCACAGTGTCGATGTGCGCCATAAGCATGCGCCGCGGCGCCCGGCGCATCGACCCACGACCGGCAAGTTTGACGATCAGGTTGCCCGTTTCACCACCCAGCCGGCTCTTTCGGTTGGCGGCGTCGGTACCGATCGCCGACGCGGGGCAGCCGGCTCGGCGCAGGTGGTCGACGATGTAACGCACCACGGCGCCCTCGTGCGCGCTTTGGCCGGGTATCACCATCATTTTCATCACGTGTGATACCGCACGATTGAGATCTGCCTTGATTGGGGTCCCCGGCGCGATTGTCTTGACGCGTGCTGAAATGGACTGCCGTCCGGCGCGCATTGTTTTGGAAGCTGTTTTTTTGTTAGGTAACCGTTTCATCCGCCGGGCTGAGGACATGCGATGCTCCAGTCGGGGCGCGCGGGAATCAGGGGCATCGTAACATGCACCAGACATGCACAACTGAAGCGGGCATGCCAGGCACCCGTGATGGATTACGCGGCGAGCACGGGCCGTGGCGTTGCACACGCCGTGCGGGCCATCCGCCAGATGGATCCGGTGTCCGGATCCGTCGGCTGTTCGTGCACCTCAAACCAGGTCATCAGGTCAGCGAACCGGATGCTCTGGCGAAAGGCCGGGGTGTTCGCCAGTAGCAACAATATGAACGCGGCGACGAGTTCGCGGTCGTCCAGCGTCCGGTCGTCGTGGTAGCAAAACAGCCCGTCTTCGCCTTGCATGCCGGCGAGCGCAGTCAGCGCGGCGCGCAGCGCCAAAGGTGGCTCGGCGTCGTCGTGGGGGCTCTGGTCGGTAAACGCCGCTATCGCCGCGGCCGCGACGGCCATGGCCAGTGGATCGCCACCATACGACCCGTCCCCTCCTTGCAGGGCCAGGAGCCTCACCGTCATGTCCCTGCTTAGCGCTGTCGGTCCGTAGGTCAGTTCCATGACATGCCGCAGCGCAAGCCCCAGGGGACCCGCTTCGTTTTCGAGCAGCCGCGCCCGCAGCGGCAGCGGCAAATCGATACCAGCCGGCGAAACCGCCTCGAGCAGCGCGGACAAATGCCCCACCTGAAATCTCCTGCCAATCATGTGAATACTGATCATCGCGTGGCCTCCGTGTCCGTGATTCCTGCGGTTGACGCCGTACTCTGGCGGGCCGAAGGCCGGCTCACCAGCCGGCCGCCACTACCCTATCATTGACCAAACAAATCTGTTTGTCAAGGGGGTAAGTTAAAATTTTGTTCGGGTATCCAGATTGGTGCCTCAAACGCGACCGATCGAGGTCGAAATCCCGACCTTGCTGGGCCCGCAGACGCGCACGCGGGTTGTACAATAATCAGCCCCATGGCCGCCATCACCCCTGAGCAGGTCGAGTCCTACCACGTCGATGGTTACGCAGCCGTACGCAGCGTGATCGACGCGGGCACACTTGCCCGGCTACGCGGCACGCTCGCTGAACTGCTCGACAAAGCAGCGGCACTTACCGACAGCGATGATGTGTTCATTCTCGAAGCCGGACACAGCGCCGCTGACCCGAGGCTGCAGCGGGTCAGCCACCCGGTTGCCGTGCGCGACGTGTTCTGGCAGGTCGCCACCAGCGACGCGGTGCTCGACTGCGTCGAGTCGCTGATCGGCCCTAACATTCGCTTCCACCATTCGAAGCTGAACTTCAAGGCTCGCCGCGGCGGGGTGCGCATCGGCTGGCATCAGGACTTCGCCTTCTTCCCGCACACCAACTATGACGTGCTCGCCTGCGGCATCGCGATCGAGGACGCGACGGTCGATAACGGCTGCCTGATGGTCATCCCCGGCTCGCACAAGATGCCAATCCTCAACCACCGCGATGAGGCCGGCGAATTCGTCGGCCAGATCAAAGACGACCTGGCAACTGACGATGCGGACCGGGCTGCACCGGTCGAACTTGCCGCCGGCGACATGAGCATTCACAACGCGTGCGTTATCCACGGCTCAGCGCCCAACGAAAGTGGATGCAACAGGCCGCTGCTGATCTTTGAGTACACCGCCTGCGACACGTTGCCACTGGAACATCGCCCGCCGGCGAACGAGTACAGCGGCCGCGTCGTGCGCGGCAACGAAACCTCGCACGCCCGATTGGCCGGGGCTGTCACGCTACCACTACGCGGCGATATCTCCACGGCAAAGTCCATCTTCGCAAGGCAGCAAAAGGCGATGATGAGGTGAGCGAGTGACTCATTCACGTGCGCCTGCAACCGGCCAACCAAACAACCGATAGAACCTCTCATGCCCCACGACGTCGACCTTTCGATTGCGCCGGGTGTGACTTTGCCGGACACGGCGATCCGGCTGCGGTTTGCGCGCAGCAGCGGGCCGGGCGGACAAAATGTCAACAAACTCAGCACAAGGGTGATCATGTCCGTCCCGCTGGCGGCCGTGACCGAAGCGCTCGGTGTGGGCGTGGTCGCCCG
>NZCH01000122.1 GCA_002688155.1 Phycisphaerae bacterium | reverse complement strand
GCCGGACGATGTCCTGCGCCAGCTCGTCAGCCACCTCCTGCTCCAACAGCGTCAGATAGTGCCCAAACAGCGTCTCGGGCAGGTCAGTTTCGGCAAGTCGGCGCTGCTGGCGCGTAAACATGCGCGCCACCATGTGCTTCACAGCCGACATTTCGTCCGCCAGTTGGTGTGTTTTGACGTTGATTGGTGATTCGTGTGCCTGAGGTGGCGCCGTAAGCGTGTCTGTCCCGGCACTCGCGTTCGGCATCGTCGGCGCGATCGATGCGGTAGTACCAGCAGATGACGCTGACTGAGCCGAGCCCGCGAGCGACTGAACTGCGTTCGAAGCGGCCGTGTCACCTCGCTGCGACATCGCAGCGGCATAAGTGCGCCGAATCAGGTCACCCGCTGATCCGTTCGTGGTCGGCGCAGTCGGCTTCGTCAGCATCGCAGGCCGCGGCGTACGTTGTTGCTGCGCTTCGAGGCGGCGCTGTTGGCCGATCTGCCGGCCATCGGCAGCGGTGACTTCAACAATACGCCGAGCGCCGAACCCGAACACTCCACCTTGCCGGTACTCGCGCGTGTGCACGACCACCGCATTGGGGCCCAATTCACGGCGCACAACGGCGAGCGCATCGGAGAGACGGTCGGCGGTAAAGGTTCGTAATTGCATGGCCTGCTTGTCTGCGAAGCACCAAGCCGCATTAACTGACTGCCATCTTTTCCATCGTCTGATTGGCAGGCTGCGGTTCAGATTGCACCAAACGATGTGATTCGATTTCCACGCCCTTACTCACTTCGTTGTACCCGAGAACCGCCACATTTTGAATGTGCGGGTCAAGCAGGTGGCGCACCTGCGCGCGAACTTGGGGCGACGCGAGCACGACTGGATGGTGGCCGGCCTGAATCAGTTCCTGCAGCCCATCGAGCATGACGCTCGTGATGCGCGACGCGACGATGGGCGGCATAGACATTGTCGTTCCGTCACCACCGCGGTCGATGTACGACGCGATCTGGTCTTCGAGCGCCGGGTCGAGGCTCACGCAATTCAGACGTGGTGACGTCGTGCCCGCAGCGGAGTCAAACTCGTCCATT
The DNA here is from genome assembly GCA_002688155.1 of Phycisphaerae bacterium. Lineage (GTDB taxonomy): Bacteria > Planctomycetota > Phycisphaerae > Phycisphaerales > Phycisphaeraceae > ARS1224. The sequence continues at coordinate 6,201 of NZCH01000122.1, read as the reverse complement.
TTGGTCACCGGGGCCGGCTGCCGAACGTACTGATTGCAGATCGTGCGCCGCAGCGCGTTGCGCACGTACTCGGTCAACACATCGAGGTCTTTGGTGCGCAGCGCCCAGTCGCCGAGCGTTTCGACGATCGTTTCCAGGTCGCGGATCGGCACGCGCTCGCGCAGCAGGTTCTGAAGCACCTTCTGCAGCTCGCCGGGCTTGACCAGCGGCGAATCGCCGCCGAGTACTTCCTCGACCAGCGTCGGCGCCCGGGCCTTGACCTGATCGATCAGGTTGTTCGTTTCGCTGCGCGACAGCAACTCGTGGGCGTGCGTCTTGACCACTTCCGTCAGGTGTGTCGCGAGCACGGACGTGGCGTCGACGACGGTGTAGTTGATCGCCTCGGCTCGCTCTTTTTGGCCGGCGTCGATCCACGTCGCGTCGAGCCCGAACGCCGGCTCGCGCGTCTTGACGCCCTGCAGCGGCGCCGCGTCGACGCTGCCCAGTCCGCTGTCCATCGCCAGGAACTGACCCGGATAAACCTGCCCGGTCGCTACCGTGTTGCCACGGATGCGCACGTGATAGTCATTGGGCTGGAGTTGCATGTTGTCGCGAATGCGAACAGGCGCCATGACCAGGCCAAGGTCGCCCGCCAATTGCCGGCGGATCATGCTGACCCGGTCCAACAGGTCGCCGCCCTGTGACTTGTCCACCAGTCGAACCAGCCCGTACCCGACCTCCAGCTCGAGCGTATCGACGGCCAGCATCTGCTCGACCGGTGAGATTTCGGCGGCCTGCTTGTCCGTCTTTTCCTGTTCTTGCCTGGCGGCTTTTGTGCGCTTGCGTTCACGTTGAATGAACCAACCCGCCCCGCCCGTGACACACGCCAGCAGCAACATCGGCAGCGCCGGCAAACCAGCAAACGCCATCACGAACAGGAAAGCGGCCGTGATCCACAGCGCCGGCGCCCGGCTGATCAATTGCCTGCCCAACTCTGTGCCAAGATCCTGCCGACTGCTCGATCGTGTGACGATCAGGCCGGCAGACAACGAAATGACAAACGCCGGCAACTGGCTGACCAGCCCGTCGCCAATTGTCAGCCGCATGAACACATCCATCGATTCGCCGGCGGACCACCCCTTCTCAAACACGCCCACGGCGAACCCACCGATGATATTGACCACCGTAATGATGATGCCGGCAATCGCGTCGCCACGCACGAACTTGGCGGCGCCGTCCATAGCGCCGTAGAAGTCCGCCTCCTGTGCAATATGGTCCCGCCGGCGGCGCGCCTCCGCTTCGTCGATCAGGCCTGCGTTCAGGTCCGCGTCGATCGCCATCTGCTTGCCTGGCATCGCGTCCAATGTGAAACGAGCCGCGACCTCGCCAATCCGCGTGGCGCCTTTTGTGATCACCACAAACTGCACGACGATAAGGATGACAAACAAAATAGACCCTACCACCAGCGAGTTGCCGGCAACGAACAGCGCAAACGACTCGATAACCTTCCCCGCGATCGCCGTCGCGTCCGACGGTGATGCGGCATCGGCGGACAGAATCAGCCGTGTCGTCGCGATGTTGAGAACCAGCCGAAACAGCGCCGTGCCCAGCAACATCGACGGAAACACCGAGAAATCCAGCGGCGACTCAACGAAAATCGTGGTCATCAGCACGATCGCCGCCAGCGCGATGTTCGCCGCAAGCAGCAGATCCATGACGACCGGGGGCATCGGCACGACGATCACGGCCACCATGCAAATAAACGCGACCGGCACGATGAGCGTACGATAGCGCGCGGCGGCGGCGAGCCAGTCCGGGACAATGCGTCGAGGGTTCGCGAAGGTTTCAGCCATATCAGTCGTCACAAGGCGAGCGCTGGTAATAAGCGCCACGACCGCCGAATCAAGCGCTGATACGCTTGCCGCTGATGCGGTACACGTACGCGAGAATCTCCGCAACAGCGGAATAAAACTGTGGCGGGACCTCCTGACCGATCTCCACGCCACGATAAATGGCGCGCGCCACCTCCGGGCGCTCCACGATCGGCACTCCGTGCACGATCGCGATCTGGCGAATACGCATCGCCAGAAAATCGGCGCCCTTGGCGGACAGTTTCGGAGCACGCATCGATGCCGAGTCGTAACACACCGCAACGGCATAGTGCGTCGGATTCATCACAACTACATCGGCCTTGGGCACGTCCTGCTGGATGCGCTGCATGGCCAGTTGCCGAGCGATGCGCAAGCGACGCTGTTTCGTCATCGGGTCGCCTTCCATTTGCTTAAGGTCCTCCTTGACTTCCTGCTTGGTCATTTTCATGTCCTGTTCGCTGCGCCAGCGCTGAAACGCGAAGTCGATCAGCGCCAGGACCAGTAGTAGCGCGGCGAGTTTGATCGCCAGCCAGAACACGACGCCACACGCCGCGCCCAGCGCCTGCATTACCGGCAGCTGTGCCAGCGTGACGATCCCGGGCAGGTCCCGCATCACCACGGGCACCGCGACTCCGGCGAGGAGCGAGATCTTGAGCAGGCTCATCACCAGTCGCATTCTGGCGCGCGAATCGATGAGATTCTTGAAACCGCGCGCCGGCGAAAGTTTGCTGAATCGCGGGATCAGCGGACGTGGCGTGAACAACACCCCCACCTGCATGACCGCTACCGCAAGCGCCGTGCCGACGATCGCAATCAGCAGCGGCGCAATCGAAGCGACGGCGATGCGCCCGCCAGACGCGAACATCGCGGCCAAATCGGTGGGTTGCGTCGCGTTGGACCCGAACTGTGACGCCAGCATCGCCTGCACCGTCAGTTTCATGCCTGCCAGCAGGCGAATCCCCGCCCAGTACAACATGATCACGGCCACCAGGATCACGGCCGCAGCCGTCAAGTCCGTACTGCGCGCGACCGATCCGTCCTGCCGCGCCTCTTTCCGACGGCGTTGTGTGGGGGCTTCGGTTTTTTCTGCACTGCTTTCGACCATGATCCGGGTTTCGGGTTTCGGGTTTCGGGTTTACCTGTCGCACGTCATTGAACCGGGTGCATCCTTGGAGCCACCGCTACGCACCGAATATGGAAGCAATCATTGCAAGTGCCTTTCGCATCTGCGTAATGAACACGTCGTCGAGAACCGAAACGGACGCTATAAGGATCGACATGCCGATCAGAATTCGCAGCGGGAAACCGATGGTAAGGATGTTCATTTGCGGCACGGTCCGCGCGATAAAGCCCAGCGCGATTGTCTGCAGGAATATCAGGCACAACAGTGGCGCCGCCACACGCAGCGCCAGCTCGAACATCGAACCCAACAGCGCGACCATCAAGTCGACGATCGAACCCTGAAAGTTCAACCCGCCCAGCGGCACGCGGTCGAACGTCGCCAGCAGCGTTTGCATCATCACGCGATGTCCACCCAGGATCAGAAAGATCATGATGGCCAGCATGAACATGGCCTGACTGAGAATGCCCGATTCTTCGACATTGGGCGCGAACAGTTCCGCGAGACCCAGTCCCACCTGCTGGCTGGCGATTCGGCCGCCGATCTGCATGCCGATGATCGGCAGTATCGCGCCAAATCCGATGACGGCACCGACCATCAGTTCCATGAACACCGTCGCCCCGATCGAAAACAGCGAAAGCTGCGACAGGTCCGCCGCCGGGTGCGGCAACACGAATTGACCGACCCACTGCGCCGACGGCCGAGACGGATCCAGCAGCATCGGATACACGCACAGGCTCAGTCCAAACGCCAGTAGCGCCTTGATGCGCATCGGAATCACCCGACTGCCAAACACCGGGCCAATCACGAAAATGCCCGTGATGCGAAACAACACGAGCAGCCACGCGGGCAAGTGATTGAGAATGGGGCCGAGTGTGATGGGCATGTATTATCCGACAGTTGAATCAGAAGAACGGCGCGCTCATTGCCCGCCAAACACGCGTACGGAAAACTCGACCATGTGCTGCACCGCCCACGGCGCCAAAACAATTGCCACAACGGCCATACCCACAATCTTGGGCACGAACGTGAGGGTCTGTTCCTGCACCTGCGTGACGGCCTGCAACACGCTGATAATCAAGCCGATACACAGACCGGTCACAAGGATCGGCGTGGACAACAACAACATGAGAGACAATGCTTCTCGAATCATGTCGACGGCGTCACCGGTCGTCATGTGTGGGCCTCCAATCCGCTATCCCGTAAGCGGCGTGAGCGCGAAGCTGTTCAGCAAGTTGCCCGCGACGAGGTGCCAGCCATCAACAAGGACAAACAGCAACAGTTTGAACGGCAAACTCACCAACACAGGCGGTAACATCAGCATGCTCATGCTGATCAGTACGCTGGCGATCACCATGTCGATGATCAGAAACGGCAGGTACAGTCGAAAACCCATCAGGAACGCGACCTTCAATTCACTAAGCATGAACGCGGGGATCAACGTAAGCATGTCGACCTGGTCGCGATAGTAGCCGCCGTCATTTCCCGGCTTGACGCCGCGATACTCAAGCAGCATCTCGACGTCGCGCCAGTTCTGTGAGTGATCGATCTGGCTGAACATGAAATCTCGCATCGGCTCTTTGGCACGGACCCAGGCGGTCATATCGTCGATTTCGTTGGCATTCATCGGCACGATCACGTCACGATGAATCCGTTCGAACGTCGGCGCCATGATCATCAGCGTCATGAAAAGCGACAGGCCGATGATCACCTGGCCAGGCGGCAATGACTGCGTGCCGATTGCCTGGCGCAGTAGCGACAGCACGACCACGATGCGCGTAAAGCTCGTGGTCATGATGAACAGCGCCGGTGCGATGGTCAGCACGGTCAGTAGAATCAGAATGGACAACGATGCGGAAAGCCCGCCCCCGGGTTGCGGGGCGGACGCGTTGCCGATGTCGACGCCACCGGCGGCATCCGGCCCGCCGCGGCCAGGCAATACCACGCCTGCATGACGAATGATCGACACCGGATTCGCCAGGTCCGCCGACGCGTCATCACCGGTTACAACCTCTGATTGCGCCGCGGCGCTCGGCGACAGCGCCACGAGTGCCACCAGACATATGGACCACCATACGCAGTGCACCGCCCTGCTCATGCGTGCGCCCCTTTCGCCTGCACCACGCCGTGCCCTTGTGTATTTTGTGGCGCGAGTTGTCGGTGCCTGGCCGAACGCAGCCGCGACAACAAACCGGACAATTGATCGCGCGCCCGGTCAACATGAATCTCCGCGTCATCCAGTCCCTGCCCATCGCCGTCGGTACGATCAGCGCGCCCTGATTGATCGCCAACCGCGCCTGTGTCCAGCATTGACGGACGATAGTCCTGCTGAAAGCGTTTGAGCGCCTTGGCGAAGCCGGCGCTGACACTTGTCGGCCGGGACGCGGTCACCGTCGCCAATGTGGCGGTGACCTCTTCGGGGTCGTCGATCGCGGTGAGCATGTTCAGCCTGCCCGCCGAGTCGGCAAGTACGAGAATGCGTGTGCCCATGCGCACCAGCACGATTTGCTGGCGGTGGCCGACCGTGACGCGCGACAACACTTCGACGCCCGCCTGACCCGGTGATGATGACGTGCGCCCGTTCCAGCGTGCGATCACCGTACGCAGCAGCAGGATCAAAACAATCACCACACCCAGCGAGCCCAGCGTTCGAAGCACCCACGAGCCATCGCCGGCGCCCTGATCCGCGGCGGCCTCGGCACCGCTGCCGGTGGCCGGGCGCGACGAGCGCATTGGAATCGCAACACGCGATGCCTGGTCGGTCATCCCCACGCGATGTGCATCGATCGGCAGTGCGGTGTTCGACTGTGCGACTTCATTTGACGATGCCAACGTCGCGTCCGGCGCGTCGATGGTGGAAGATGAATCGCCGCGCACAGGCGCGACCAGTGCCAGCACACCTGCCGCGACAACCACAAATCGTTGCGGGGTCATTGGCCCTCCATAGCCGGGGTCGCGAGCGCTCCGCGCTCGCCTGGCGTCGCAACTCACAATTATTGCGCTACGACGAGTTGTTGTGCCGCCGCCGCAGCCTGTTCCTCCAGGTCCGCGACGATTTCGCTTATTCGAATACAAAAATTGTCGTTAAGGACAAGCACTTCACCGCGCGCAATCAGACGGTTGTTCACGAACACGTCCACCGGATCGCCGGCAAGTTTGTCCATTGCGACGACCGAGCCCCCGCCAAGGCGCAGCACATCTTCCACGAGCATTTCCGTGCGGCCCAGTTCG
>NZCH01000121.1 GCA_002688155.1 Phycisphaerae bacterium | reverse complement strand
TGGCGCTGCGGCGATTGTTGCGCTCGTGGTGGTCGCCGTCGTCCTGGGTTGGAGCATGCTCGTGGGCGCCGATGAGACGGCGAACGATACGTCGGGCACCACGTGGTACACCGTCAGCCGGCGAAGCTTCCCGATTACCATCGTGTCGACCGGAGAACTGGAAGCCAAGGAAAAGGTTGAAATAAAGAACAAAGTCGAAGGCCAAACCACCATTACGGAGATCGTCGACGAAGGCACCGTCGCGAAAGAAGGCGACGTGATCGCGCGACTGGCAGACGATGAGATTCGCAACCGCGTCGAGCAGGAGGAGCTGAACGTCGAGAACGCGACCGCCGACCAGGTCGCCGCCGAGCAGGACCTGGCGATCAAAAAGAGCGAAGCGGGCAGCCGGCTCAAAGACGTGCAGGTCAAACTCGAACTGGCGAAACTGGATCTGGCCAAATGGGAACAGGGCGACGTCATCAAGGAACGCAAACGCCTTGAGCTGGCGCATGAAGAAGCCAAACGCAAATTCGCGCGCTACAAGCGCGACCTCGAATACTCGAAGAAACTGTACGAGGACAAGTACATCAGCAAAAGCGAGCTCGAGGCGGGAGAGGACAGCGTGCTCGAATGGAAAAATAAATTCGAGATCGCCATGATCGATATCGACGTGTACGAGAAATACACCTACCCGAAGGAAAGGCGCAAGTTCGTCACGGACGTCGAACAGGCCACGGCCGAACTTGACCGCGTGCAGCGCCAAAACGAAAGCGAGCTGGCACAAACGCACGCGAAATTGTCGAGCAAGCAGCGATCCCTGAAGATTCGTGAAGATCGGCTCGCGAAACTGCGCGAACAGCTCGATGCAACGGTGATCAAGGCGCCCAAGGACGGATTGGTGGTGTACGGCACGTCGGTGGGTCCGCGCTGGCGAAGGCGCGATCCGATTCGCCAGGGCCGGCAGATCGGGTTCAATGAGACGATCTTCATCCTGCCCGACACGCGCGACATGCTCGCGACCGTCAAGGTCCACGAGGCGGTGATCCCGCAGGTAAAGGTAGACCAGACTGCAGTCATCACTATCGACGCGCACGCGGACGAGCGGGTCAAAGGCACCGTGACCCAGATCGGCACGATGGCTGAGGACGGTGGTTGGATGAACCCCGAGCTGCGCGAATACGACGTAAAGATTCAACTGCCTCTCGAGGCACTGGGCGACAAGGTTTCACTCAAGCCGGCGATGCGCTGCACGGCAACGATCACGGTCGGTCAGGTCGACAACGCGAAGACCGTGCCCGTGCAGGCCGTGTTCGCCGAAGGGAAGGACAGTTTTTGTTACGTCCCGGCTGGCCATGGGAAAGTCGAACGGCGGATCATCAAACTCGGACGCGCCAGCGAGACGTATGTCGCGATCGAAGGTGGTTTGGAGGAAGACGATCACGTGCTGCTGCGCGCGCCGCGACCGGGTGAGGTGCAGGAGTGAAGTCGCAACAGATGCATTTGCTTTTATCCGGTCGCAAGTGACCGAGCTGAAAAAGACGTGTTGACTCCACGTCACCTTCATACCGGCATCACAACACTTTCAGCCGCTCCCGTATCGCCCGCTTAACATCTTTGAGTTGTTCCGCTTCCGGCAACTCCTTGTAGTAATCGTCCAACGGGAAACACCCGGAGATCATGCCGTTGCGCGGCGCGGTGGTGCAGTCGCTGAACGTTCGGCACAGGAGATTGGGCTTTTGCAGGCTGCCGGTTTCGAGCGTGTCGGCGGGCAGATCGGGGTAGGACAGCACGAGCCGGCCGACACCAACAAAGTCAACCCATCCGTCGCGTACCACCGCCTGTGCGACATGCGGGAGGTATTCCTGAAAATAGGTGTACGCCGTGCCGACCATCGGAAGGCCGGGCACACGCTGTTTCAACTCACGAACGACCTGAACCTGCCGGACGCAGCCCACGATCGGGTCCTCCGGCGGCTGGTAGCCGTCGCTGGGCGGGAAAAACGCGGGCCTTTGAATGTGCGGGTTGTAGTAAGGGCTGCCCGCAGACAGGTTCACGATTGCCACACCAAGGTCGTCGCGCATTATTTCGAGTAAGCGCACCGGCTCGGTCAGGTCGGGCGTAAGCGGGGCGTCCCGTTTACAACCAAAGCCGGGATAGTTCGGCATCGCTTGAGCAAAGTCATCGGGTACACCAGGCCCGAGTTTGCCGTCCTGTGCGACACCAACGGCCGGGTCAGGGTGAAACGGCGGCACATCAAACACCGAAAGCCGTACACCGATCATCAGTTGCGGACGCCGCGCGCGAATACCGGCAACAATGTCGCGCAGAAACTTCGTGCGCCCTTCCAGATCGCCGCCGAACGGACCGGGCCGGTTGTACGCTGACAGCAGTTCGTGGCCGAGGTAGCCATGGCAATGCTTCACGTCGACGAATTGGAAACCGACGTCGGCCGCCATCGTCGCGCACGTGATGTAGTTGTCGATCATGCGCTTCAGATCGTCATCGGTCAGCACGACTGAATCGTCGTCGGGATCAATGTTGAATTTCTTGTCGAGCAACAGATGGTGGTAGGCGATGCGCGGCTCGAGGCGCACTTTGTCGTTTGGCCGGCAGAACCGGCCTGAGTGGGTCAGTTGCAGACCGACCAGCAGGTCGTCCGTGTTGCCGAATCGCGTGGCGTGTGCATCGACGAGCGTGCGGCGCAACTCACGCATCCCGTCGACGTTGCCCGGCGCATAGCAAAGCTGATTCGGGTTTGCCCGCCCGTCCCGCTGAACGGCAACGGCCTCACCGCCCCAAATCAGCTTCGCGCCGCTTAGGCCAAAGTTATGCCACCGGCGAATCGTGTGTTCACTCGGCAGGCCATCGGACGTTGCGTCCCAGCCTTCCATCGGATGAATGCACCAGCGATTACCAACGGTGAACCCGCCAACGGTGCACGGCAGCCCCATCGGTGACCGCTGCATGGCCGAAAGTATCACGTCGTCCATCGGCAACACGACGCCCAGTTCGCCCAGTTGCGCGCGAAATGTGGTGACGTCTTTGAAATGTCCGATGCGTCGGTAACGCTGTGGCATTGCGTGCTGAACCCGTGTGCGCGTTCGTCCGATCCGATGATTATATATGTAACCGCAGCGGCGACTTGGGTGTAGGTATGATGTTGGGAGAATGCGGGGCAACGAATTGCCCCGCCCCGGTTTGCTTTCTGGGAATGGTTTGATCGACGATGTCTGCGGTGCTGGAACAACTCGACACGTTTGGCCCGCAGCATTGCGAGCGGCTGACATACGAGCAGGCGCACGAGTATACGCGGCGCCTCGCGCGCACACAATACGAAAACTTCACGGTCGTCAGTTGGCTGCTGCCGGTACGGTTGCGTGCTGACTTTCAACATGTGTACGCCTTTTGCCGATGGGCCGATGACCTGGGCGATGAAACGGGCGACACGGACCGTTCGCACGAACTGCTCGCGTGGTGGCGCGACGAGTTAACGGCCTGTTACCAGGGCGATCCCCGGCATCCGGTGTTCGTCGCGCTGGCGCCGACCATCGAACAGCACGACATTCCGCGCAAACCATTTGACGATCTGATCGACGCGTTTGTGCAGGACCAGACGGTGACGCGGTACGACACGTGGGACCAGGCCATCGATTACTGCACACGCAGCGCCGACCCGGTCGGCCGGCTGGTGCTGTACCTGTGCGGCTACCGCGACGCCCAGCGTCAACAATTCAGCGACGCGACGTGCACCGCGCTGCAACTGATCAACTTCTGGCAGGACGTGCGTCGCGACATCATCGAACGCGACCGCGTGTACGTGCCGCGGGATATCGCATCAAAACACGACCTCGACGTTGACACGTTGGTCATGGCTGTGCAACACGACGAGCAGGCGCAGCGTAACCCGTCATGTGGCTGCCCGCCGCACGTACCGTCTGCGGGCATTCACGCGCTGCTGCCGGCGTACAAAGCCACCATTCGCGAACTGGTCGAACGCACGCAGCCGCTATTTGAGCGAGGCAAAAGCCTGTGGCCGCTGGTGTCGCCGGACGTCCGCGTCGACGTTGAGTTGTTCACGCGCGGGGGCGAAGCGATCGCACGCATGATTCATCGCGTCGACTACGACACGCTGCAGGTCAGGCCGTCGCTTGGCAAGGCCGCGAAGGTCGTGCTCATGATGCGCGCAGCGGTGGGCAAGTTGCTCTTGCCAGCGCGCGCCGGGAGGACGTCATGACCGCTGGTGCCGCCGTCGATACAACGTCCGTCACACCCACGTCGACCACGTCGCCCGTCATGTTGGCCCGAGCATTCGACCACGCGCGTCATGTCGCAAAGCAGCACGCGCGCAACTTTTACTACGGTATGAAGCTGATGCCCGAACCGAAGCGCTCGGCGATGTACGCGATTTACACGTTCATGCGCGCGTGCGACGATCTGGCGGACAAGACCGCGCAGCGAGCCGCGGATCAGGCCGTCGATTCGGTCGAAGTGTTTCGCCAAACCATGCAGCACATTATCGACGGCGGCAACCCACCGCGTAACGGTGAACAGAACGACCAACTCATGTGGCTGGGTTTCACGCATGTCATGCGCGCTTACCCGATCGATACGCAACTGCTGCACGACATGCTCGACGGCCAGATTGAAGACCTGCGCGAAACGCGCTACGAAACGTTCGACGATCTGTACCGCTACTGCTATCGCGTGGCGGGAACGGTCGGCCTGGTATGTATCAGCGTGTGGGGTTACAAAGGCGGCGCGGCGACTCGCCAACTCGCGGAATCCCGGGGCATCGCGTTTCAGCTCACCAACATCCTGCGCGATCTGGTCGAAGACGCGCAGCGCGGCCGGTATTATCTTCCGGCGAAGGAACTTGAACGATTCAACGTCGACCCGCAACAGTTCACCGGCGGCGGTGCGGACGATCATTTCCTCGCGCTGATGCGGTTTCAGATCGGCCGCGCACGCGATTACTGCCAACAATCAGCCGGCCTCGAGCAATATCTGACCGCCGACTGTCGACCTGCGGCCGCAGCCATGAGGCGAACCTATCAGGCGCTGCTCGAAAAGATCGCGCATGACCCCGCCCGTGTGTTGCGCCAGCGCGTGCGGCTGGGTCGACTGCGCAAGACGGCTATTGCGTTGCGCGCCGCATGGCGCTGCTCGATGTTTGAGTGATCTGGTGGCACCGAACATTCATGACAAAACCACCTGATGAATTCCGAGACACAAAAACCGCCCTGGTCCTCGGCGGGGGGTTGGCGGGCATTGCCGTCGCGCTGCGGCTGACAGCGGCGGGTGTGCGCGTAACGGTGATTGAAGCGCGCAATCGGCTGGGCGGACGGGCGACCAGCTTCACGGACCCGGCGACGGGACGCACGCTGGACAATTGTCAGCACGTGCTCATGGGTTGCTGCACGAGTCTCGTCGACCTGTACCGCCGGCTCGGCGTGGCTGACAGCATCAAGTGGCATCGCACGCTGTACTTCATGGACGGACGGGGCCGGCTGGATCAACTGGAGGCTGACGACTGGCCGGCACCGCTGCACATGACGCCAGCGCTCCTCAAGTTCCGTGGGTTGTCGCTGCGTGAAAAGTTGGACCTGACGCGCGGGATGCTCGCGATCATACGCATGGGCAAGGCCGGGCGCGACGCGATGCCGGACATCACCTTTGAACAGTGGCTGATCGGCCAGCGTCAGTCGCGTGGCACAATCGACAAGTTCTGGTCAGTGATCATCACCAGTGCACTCAATGAACTGCCGACGCACTGCAGCGCCAAGTACGCGATCCAGGTTTTTCAGGAGGGTTTTCTTGCAAACGAGCAGGCGTACGTGATGGGTGTGCCCGCGGTGCCGCTGGTGCAACTATACGACCGGGCGGGCCAGGCGATCGAAGCAAACGGGGGGCGGGTCATGGTCTCGACCAGCGCCCAGCGGTTCGAGTTGACCGATGACAGCGTCAGCGCGCTGATCGCCGATGGTCAAACGCTGTCGGCCGACGCGTACGTGTCCGCCCTACCGTTTGATCGACTCGCGCGCCTGTGCGAAGCGCCGATGGTCGACGCCGACCCCCGGCTGCAGCAATTGCAGCGCTTTGAAACCAGCCCGATTCTGGGCATCCACCTGTACTACCGAAGCACAAACGGCCAACCAGTAATGAAACTGCCGCACCTGGTGCTGACTCAGAGCCCATTGCAATGGGTGTTCAACAAGGGGCGGGGCGACGAGTCCGGCAGCCAGCACCTGCACGGGGTGATCAGCGCGGCCCACGGCCTGGCGGCCTGGCCCAGCCAGGAAATTATCACGCTGACCGACCGGGAGATGCGCAAAGCCTTCTCGCATTTGCCCGACACGCCGCCACTTGACGGGATCAGGCTGGTGGACGCGATGGTCGTGAAGGAAAAGCGCGCGACATTTTCGATCACACCGGGCCTTGATGACGCTCGGCCACGGGCTACAGGCGCGATCTCGAACCTGTATCTGGCCGGCGACTGGTGCGACACCGGGTGGCCTGCCACCATGGAAGGCGCGGTGCGCAGCGGCAACGCCGCTACGATGGCCGTCCTCGATGACTTGGGCGTCGCGCCACTGGCGAACCGGGTTCACCCCGGGGGCCGCGGGCTCGAACCCAGTTGGCTTTACCAGGCGTTGGCCGAGAAACGCACGTAATCGGCCATGAATCAGGTTTCGTGATCAATCGCGAATCGGTGACGTTGATACAGTACGCTGACCACGCGTGATCGCCACGGAAACGAGCAACTTTACGGCCAACAATTCGTCAATAACCATGACCAATTAACGATTACCCATTTACTGCGTTGCAACAGTTCGCTATTCTGTAACCATGCCTTCCACTCAAACGTCTGCATTGCATCAACTACGCGACTCATATCACCGAGTGACCGATCAGATCGCCGAAGCAGCACTTCGCAGCGGTCGTCAGCCGGACAACATCATTATGATCGCGGTAACCAAGACCGCGTCACCGGATCAGATTCGCGCGCTGGTCGAGATGGGTCACGTGGATCTTGGTGAGAACCGCGTGCAACAACTGGTTCAGCGCGTCGCGGTGCTTGACGAATTCCTTTCGCGCCGGCGGACGCTCGCGGGCGCGGCGAAAAAGTCGCACGCTGGCGACCCCGACATGCCGGCACACGTGCGCTGGCACATGATCGGACACCTGCAGCGCAATAAAATAAAGCAGGTCGTCCCGCACGTGCGGCTGATTCACAGCATTGATTCACTGCGGTTGGCGGAAGACTTGCACGCGTTTGCGGCGCGGCTTGACCTGACAGTTGAATTGCTGGTGCAGGTCAACGTCACGGGCAACCCGGGTCGGCACGGCGTGGCGGGGCCGGCGGTGCTGCACCTGGCCGAGCAGATCGACTCGATGGTGCACCTGAAGTTGCGTGGCCTGATGTGCATGGCGTCAGATGTCGACGACCCGGAGCAAGCGCGCAGTAACTTCGCGCGGACAGCGGACCTCTTTCACGAAATCAACAGTGCAAAAGTCGCCGGCAGCGCGTGCAACATTCTGTCGATGGGAATGTCCAACGACTTTACGGACGCCATCGAACAAGGCGCCAACATGGTTCGCATCGGCCGCGCGCTGTTCGGGGACGACGAGGCATAGCGGCGCTGCTCGAAACGGTATCCGGCGGACAGAGGTCACCCACCCGCGACCCGGATGCTGCATACCACTGGCTTCGTCCGGCGATTCGCCGTTGACCGCTGGCGGCCAAATATGCTAACATCCGATAAGTTCAGAGGTTGGGTGGTCCGTTCCAACCGGGGTCCGATTTGGCACGGCACATGTTCAGGGCTCATACCACAATCAGTCCGCAAGGTCGGCGCAACCGCAGTCACATGAGCCGCGCGCTGTTCGTGACGGTGGCCACCATGGTGGCTGTCGCGCCTGCAGCCCCAACGTTCGCCCAACAAAGCCATGCCGGCCGGTTCGAACGGCAACTCAGGGAAATCGAGCGCGACACGCGTCTGCGCATTAACCCGGATATACCGGTCGACCAGCGGGCGCTGCTCGAGTACGGTGGATTCTTCACATTCAACTTCCTGGCCATCGACGACACCAACCAGGAAACCCACATCCTGCGGCAGTACGACCTGAATGGGTACATTCGACTGAACATCGACAATGTGCACCAATTCTTCGTGCGCGCCCGCACAAGCTACCGTGACTTTAACAGTGGGGACGCGTTCGATTCGCACGACGACGACTCGATCGAACCCACGTTTGATCGTGCGCATTACCGGTTCGACCTGGCGCGTGCCGTCGCGGGGTCTCAAGGGCGCAGGATCAAAGGCAACGTGACATTTCAAGGCGGCCGGCAGTTAGTCCACTGGGCGAACGGCCTGGCATTGAGCCTGGTGCTCGACGGAGCGGTCGTCGGGCTGTCATACCACCCGTTTTATGTTGAGTTGCTTGCCGGACGTACTCGTGAAAGCACCATCGACATCGACAGCTCGCGTCCGGGCTTTAACGGCGACACGAAGCGAGCTTTCTACGGCGCGAAAATCGAAGTCCAGGCCGGGGCCATGCATCGGCCCTACGTGTTCGGGATCATCCAAAACGATTCGAACGACAACGAAGTCGCCACGAACATAATCGCCGACTCAACGATCGCCACAAGATTCGAATACGAAAGTTATTACATCGGATTCGGATCGTCGGGCAACATCACCGATCGAATGCTCTATGCTGCGGAAATCGTGTTCCAGGGTGGCGACGGGCTGTCCAACAGTTTCGATTCGGCCACCGGCGCGCAGATCACGCAAACCCGTGAAGACATCGAAGCCTTTGCACTGGACGTGCGCGTCAACTGGCTCATGACAGACCTGAACAACACGCGGTTCACCTTCGAAATACTCGTCGCGTCCGGTGACACGGACCGGCTTACGACCACCAACACGTTAGGCGGCAATCAGCCGGGCACGGACGACCATGCGTTTAACGGGTTTGGCCTGATCAACGCAGGGCTCGCGTTCGCCCCTAATGTTTCCAACCTGGTGATGGCCCGTGGCGGCGCGTCGATGTTTCCCTGGCCTGGCAACGGGATGTTTCGAAAGCTACAGGTTGGAGCGAACCTGTTTCTGTTCAACAAGTTCAACCGGCACGCACCGATCGACGAGCTCACCACCAACGACACGTACCTGGGTTTTGAAACCGACTTCTTCGTCAACTGGCAGGTCACCAGCGACCTGTCGGTCGCGATGCGTTACGGCATATTTTTCCCAGGCGATGCGATCTCCGTCGACCATGATGAGCGGCATTTTGTATACACCGGCGTGACGCTGGCGTTCTAATGATATCGGGTGTCGGGTAACCAGCAGTGGACATGAGCAACGGTCAAGACAATATGAAGCACGAAGCGCCAGCACGTAGCGGTCGCACCGCAGGTGCACCCGGCATGACATCCCTTGCAAGCATGCTCGCCGCCACGATCACCATCACCGCCCTGCTCGGCTGCCAAAGTGCACAGGTCGCCGAGCCGCTCACCGGCAAACACGGCGGCAATGAAGCCGAAACGCAACTCGAGTTCTGGCACCAGTTGGCGACCCGCCCCTTGACCAGCAACGACGATGCGTTTCATGGACTGATCCTTTTTATGAACGGTCAGGACGACACGCAGGACTACGCAGGCCGCGTGCGGTATTTGAACCAGCGAGACATGCTACCGGCCAACTTTGATCGGCCCGCCAACGAGGCGGTGCGGCGTGGGACCATGGCAGTCGCACTCGTGGCGCTACTGGAAATTCGTGGCGGTTTGGTCCTATCGACGTTCGGGCCAACGCCCCGGTATGCCACACGCGAATTGCGATACCGCAACATCTTTCCACCCAGCAGCCCGAACCAGACATTCAGCGGCCCCGAATTCCTCAGCATCATCGGGCAGGTTGAGGACTTCCAGCGGACGCACGGCTCCATGCGGCTGCGCGAGACCATGGAATCGCAAAAAGAGCCGGCGGACGAGCCAAAAGGCTAAATAGATCGCGTCCGGCGCGTGCCCGCTTGAGCAGGCACGCGCATGTCTGTGAGCACGCGAGCAAAATTACGCCTGGAATCCAGCATCGGAGGTGGCCCATGAAATGCATGCGTAGAATCGTTCGACCCATCGTTTGCTCGATCATGATCGGCCTGATGATCGCACCCGCACCGGTGTTAGCGCAGGAAGCCGACGCGCCGGGACAGCCGGGGGATGCAGCCGCGCAGAACATGCAGGTCATCGTTACCGCGACGCGCGGCAAACTCGCGCAGATCCGCAAGACACAGGACCAGCCCTGGCAGTCAGTGCGCGTTGGCATGGCACTGGAACCCGGTGCTGAATTCCGCACCGGGCCCGGGGCCGCCGTTCAGTTTCGTATCGGCGACGACCAACTCGTCACGCTTGACCGGCTGGGCACCGTCAAGGTCCTCGAGGCGGTCCGCGATGGCCAAAAGGCCAGAACCAACGTCGGTATGAAATACGGCCGAACGCGATACGACATCCAGACATCCGGCGTCGATCACGAGTCCAAACTCACCAGCCCGACCACCACCCTGGCCATCCGCGGCACCGGTGCCACGGTGCGCGACGAGCCCGGGTATGTGACCGAGGTGTTCGGCGGCGACGGCGATCTGCGCATGCTCAATCAGTTCAACGAAATGATTCGGATCGGCACGCGAAACCGCAACGCCGGCGCCACCATCGCCGACCGCAGCACCGCGAGACGGGCAAGAGTCGAATCCGTGTCCGACCCGGGCAAGCGGGCCGCACGAACGAAGACCGAAACGACCGTGGTCGAGGACATCCCCGGACAAGGCGGCGACGACTTGCGCGAATTCCTGGCGCTCCGGCAATCCCGCCGCGAAGAATCGAGCATCGGTGTTGCGCCGACCATCGCATCGCTTGTGCTGCTCATGGGTTTCTTTGGCGGCAACGCCGGATTCACCAACGTGGACATGATCATCACAGACCCCAACGGCCACGTGCTTGGCGGCAAAGATGGCAACGTCGAGATTCCCATCCCGGGTCAGCCGAATTTCCCCGCCGAAATTGATGGCGTCGACATGGTCGCCGACGCAATGGGCGAAGGGATGGAAACCGCCGTTTGGCCGACCGACGTGCCTGAAGGACGATTCGATATTCACATCGAAAGCCGCACCGGCGACACGGCGATCGTGACGCTGGCCGTGCCGCTGGCGTGCACGACCCCGCCCGGTGGCATTTTCTGCAACGGACCGCTGAATGTGACCGACGCCAAGGGCACGCCGGTCACAATCATCCAGGGCACCGTCGCCGGAGGCATTCCGCTGGTGACAGAGATTAACGTCGCCAAACCGTGATGACAATGTAAAGCCGCGGCCGATGGCCTGATTCTTGGAAACAACTTCCTTTGTTCTGTTCGTGTTGCAGGATCAGACGTCTGCCCCCCGAGAGCGATCGTGTCAGCCGCCACGCCGCCGTCGCAGCATTGCCGCGGCGCCGATGCCCAGCAGCGTCGCCATGGCGGGTTCGGGAATGCCCGACGTCGGCGGCTGCAACGGGAAATCGATCAGAAATTCCTGCGTGCGTGGGTCCGTTACTTCCAGGTTCATAAGCCCGCCGCCACTGAAGAACCGCATCATGCTCGAGTCGTGAAGAAACGGATCAGTCACGAGCATTCCCCCCTGCAGATTGAAGTTGTTATCACTGCCCGGTACGAACGTACCGCCGTTCCTCGAGCCCAACTCGTAAAAGTCGCCTGAAAGCAATGGCTTCGACGCGTCTTGTTGCTGGAAAAAATCATCTGCATTTTTGATGAGCGCGATCGATGACGGGCTGAACGACTGTGTGCGAAAACGCAACACGTCCAACTCAAGCGTCAACTCGTCACCGGCCTCGAGATTCGCGCCGGTAAGATATGTCGCGCCGGACACATAATCACTGAACGGACCGGGCGTTGAAAATGTCTTGTCCAGGTTGATCTCGCCGATCTGGACGCCGTTCTTCAGGTAATCGATCCGAGCGCGAACGCTGACATTGCTGCCTTCCGACTCACTGACGGAACCGGTCAACGGAAGGCCGAAGAACGCGATCGGGTCATTGACCGCGTCCTCGACGGTAAAGGTGATCTGACCGGAGTGGCGGTCTTGCGAAGGACCGTTGAAGTCCATTTCCACCCCCGTCTCCATGGCGGGATGCGGCGCCGCGAATGGCGTCGCACCGGACGAGCCGCCGGGATTGTTCTGGGTTACCTGTGTCCCTGAACCGACAAGCAGCGTGGCAAGGGTTACCGACTCAAACGGCAAGAACGACGCCCACGCTTCAGACGTGTGTGCATCGCCGGCGCCGCCCGCAGCCACCGAATCGTGCTCGCTGGCGTACATGTTCCCAAATGCGATGTCCGCCCCGCCGTTGCCGGCGCCGGACGTTGTGTGTTGGGTGATCCGCAACCCCTTCGTAGCGGAGCCGGCCTGCATCCGATGCGTACTCTGGATGAAGGTCTTGCTCTCGTCGGGATCCAGTATGTAGGCGGACAAAGGCGCCGCCGCGAACAGCCAGGCGCCCATTGCAACCAACGCCGCCATCACGACGTTCCACCGCATTGATCGTTCGATCATCATCTCTTCTCCGTATTTGCACCGACTTTCAGTTTCCCAACCTCCCGGCAAGGGCCCCACGCCCTGATCCACTTGCGAACCGTTGAATACGGTCGCCCGGCCGGCCAATCGAGTCACCGACGTGGGTTCACATGGACAGAAACCAATCCTGCGGAAAGGCTCAACCACCCATTTTGATTATACGCCGTATGCGGCCCGATACAAGGAACGAACGTGATGATGCTCGCGATTTCGCCCAGATTCACATCCGCTTGGGAAAAACGCCGATGACATCGCGCCAAGGGGGCTCAATAGGCCTACAATGGCTAAAATCAGCGAAGCGCGCCTCTATTTTAAGATCGAAAAACTGCGGTTATGACCCTCGGCTGTGCCAGATCGGGAGTTGTGCCTTATGTCAATTCAGCGACGCTGGCTTTTCGGTTTGGCCGTGGTGGCGGCGCTGATTGTCAGCGCACCCGTCGCCTCGCGGGCACAATCAGAACCCGACGAAACGCCAACCGGGCAAGCCGCAGGCGCTGAGGCTGATGACGATCAGGACACGCCTGACGCCGACCCGGAGGCGACACCCGAGCCGCCCGCGATGGACAAGCCCGCGCATGATCCGCCCGCGGGCACACCGCCTGCCGACGCCTTGCTGGTGTTGACCGGTGAACAAGCGGCGCCCGCAAAGCAACTCAAAATCACCATCACCAAAATCAACGGTCTGCTCGTGCAGGTGCGCCTGTCACCCGACGAGCCGTGGCACAAGGCCAAGGCCAATATGCCGCTGACCACCGGCGCTGAAATTCGCACCGGGCCGCGCAGCATCGTGCAGTTCACCATCGAACCGGGCCACACCATCACGCTCGACAGGCTGGGAGTAACCTCGGTACTCCAGGCGATCGAACATAACGGTCAGATCAAGACCGAAGTGGGCATGAAATATGGCCGCGTCAAGTATGAAGTGCACGCCGGCGGCGTCGAGCATAAATCGGTAGTGAGCAGTCCCAGCGCGACGCTTGCGGTGCGCGGCAGCCGCGTGATTCTGCAGGACCACCCCCCATTTACGCCGCTCGCACTGATCATCGAAAGCGAGTTGTCGTGGTTCACGAACATGGCCGGCCAGACGGTGCCTGTGGTGCAGGGTCAAATCAGTGGCGAGTTAGGCAGCGCCGCCGAGACTGAGTTCGAACAGACCGTGGTCGACCCGACGACCATGGGCCAGGCCGTCGATGAAACGGATCTGAAGGTCCTGGGCAAGTTCGGCGGGGTCGGACGCGTTGCAGACCCCGATGCCCAAGATCCCAGGCTCACCGACAGCGCCGACACCCGTGAGCTGATGGACCTTGAGTTCGAGACTGACGTGCCCTTGCAATACAACGTCGCCGAGACCTTTTCCAGCACGCCCAATTAGGTCGGCGACCTGCAGACCAAAACCGTCGACGTTACAGACTAAGCCGCAAGCGGCGGGTTTGAACACATGACTGCTTCTGAACGCAAACTGCTTTGGCATAGCATCGCTCTGGGCGCGGTGCTGATCGGTGTGGTCGTGATGCTGGACTATGCAGGATACCTCGACGGGCCCGAACGCCTGCTTAACGACCTGCGCATGCGGCACAACCAGCGGTTTAACGCGCCACCGACGGACCGCATCGTGCACGTCGATATTGACGACGCGACACTTGACGTCGTTGGCGCCTGGCCCTGGGCACGGACCAAACTGGCGCTGATGACCGACGAAATGCGCCGCGCAGGCGCCCGCGCGATCGCGTTTGACGTCTTATTTATCGAGCCGCAGTCACCGCGGCTGCCCGAAGCATTCGATCAGGTCTACCAGTTACGCCAGGGGCTTGAGAACCAGGACAACGCGGCGCGCACGCTCATCGATGATGACATGAACTTTGCGCGATCAACCGAGCAGGCGGGCAATGTACATCTGGCGATGGCATTCACTACATATGAACCGCCATCGCCGAGCGATCAAACCATCATCACCACCCTGCTCAAGGACCCCGAGCAATCGACCCCGCAGATCGTTGAAGCACTTCGCGCCCGCGGGTTCGCCACAGACGCGCTGGGCCTGACTGATGAGTCGATGATCCGCTGGAAAAAGCGAGCACTGTTTGATCGCATCCTGGCCGAACTGACCAAAGGCGAGCCGCCGTTTGACGACCCGGGCACAACCGTCCATGACGCTGTTAATGCACTGCGCAAACGCATTCTGCCCGGCCAGGGAGCGTTGACGACGCCGCTGGTGCGCATATTGAAGCGCGAGTATCCTCGCGCCCGATCGGTACGCGACATCGAGGAATTGTCACGGCGGATGGACGAGACAACCCCACCGCTGCGGCGCATGCAGTATGACTTTCCGCCACTGCCACAACTCAGCCGCGTGATCGCCGGTGGCGGGTTTGTCAACTACTTGCCCGAGGTGGACGGGATCGTCCGCCGCGTGCCCCTGCTGATCAAAGAGGGACCGCACATCTACTCGCAACTGGGGTTGCTGCTGGCGTGCCACCAGATCGGTGTGGACCCGAAAGAACTGCAAATCACCGAAGACGCCGTTACCCTCCCGCGAAAAGGTCAACCCGACATCCGCATTCCCGTGCACACTGAAACCACGGACGACCAGCAGACCGCCACGGTGATCCACATCCCTTTCTTTGGCGGTGCCGAATGGGAGACGATGTACGACCCGCACCGAAAAGACCGGCGGCAACAACTGCCGATGGTCAAGATCTGGGAGATCATCGAAACGGAGATCCGGATACACGAGAACAACCGCCTTGCGGACGACGCGATCGGCAGCCTCTGGACACTGCTGGACCCGGACCGCCTGAAAGAGATCGAAGCAAATCCTCTGCCGATCAATGACGTGCCGCGACGATTATCACGGATTGATGGGGCCATCAAAGAAGCGAAAGACTGGTACGACGCGCTTAAGGGCATCCCACGCGAGGAATGGAACGCATATCTCGCTGAATTGCCAGACGACACGGAGCGTCAGAACCACCATCTGTTCATTGCGGCATACGAAGCGCTGCCGCACATTCGCGATCAGGCGCCCCAACTCGTCGAACAGGCCGCCATGATGCGGGCGGACCTGCACAAGTTACTGAACGAGAACTCCGTGCTCGTCGGCTGGACCTCAACTGGCCGAATGGACATGTACGCCACACCGCTGCATCCAATTTTCCCCGGGGCAATGGCGCACGGCGTCGTGTTCAACGCGATCATGAATGGTGAGTTTCTCCGCCGGGCCCCCGAGTGGATCGCGTACGTGTTGTCGATCATCTTCGGGCTGGTGACGACGCTGTGCGTTGTGTCGTTGTCGCCGCTCAAGTCCGGTTTCTTTGCGCTGGCACTGGCACTGGGGTACTTCGCGCTCAACGGGATCCTTTTGTTTGATTATCTGAACGCCATTGTCGACATCGCGGCGCCTCTGGCCACGGTGGGCACCGTGTGGTCGATTACCACCTTGTACCGCTTTGTCGTGGAGATCGCCGAGCGAGCCCGCATCACCAGCCGGTTCCGCAGTTACGTCGACCCGGTGCTCGTCGATTACGTGATCGAGTCCGAGGACCCGGTGACCGAAGGCAAAGTGCAGGAACTGACCGTCGTGTTCACGGACCTCACGGGGTTCACTTCCATCTCCGAAAAGCTGCAGGAAAAGACGGTCAATCTGCTTAGCGAATACCTTGAGCAGATGGTGCCGATCATTCGCGCGCACCACGGCTACGTCAACAAATTCCTGGGTGACGGCATCATGTTCTTTTACGGTGCCCCGCGGCCGAACACGAATCACGGCCCGGACGCGGTAGTGACCGCACTGGAAATGTGCGCCCGGCTCAAAGAGTTCAACGAGACGCTGGTCATGCGAGATTTGCCGGAGGTTGCCATGCGTGTGGGCATCAACTCGGGCAACATGGTCGTGGGTGATTCAGGCCCACTGGACGCCAGTGATTACACCGTGCTCGGCGACGCGGTCAACCTGTCCGCCAGGCTTGAATCGGCGAACAAAG
>NZCH01000120.1 GCA_002688155.1 Phycisphaerae bacterium | reverse complement strand
CGCGCCTTGAGCGCCGCTTCATGTGCCTCATCAACGCGGTCCATGCGCCACAGAATCGCCGCGTGACGAACGTGATGAATCGGCCGGTCAGGCTCCAGCACGGTCATCGCAACAAGATGACGCAACGCTGCGACCAGGTCACCCGCCTGCATGGCGATGGTGGCGGCCAATTCACGGTAGGCTGCGTCGTATGGTTCTCGGTGCAGCGCCCTGTGGACGGCGCGAAGCGCGTGATCGAAACGCTTCTGCTCCTGATAAATCGTCGCCAGTTGCTTTGACCACTGGCCCGTCTGTTGTTCGGTTTGATCGAGTTGCTCCAGCGCACGAATGGCGATGGCATGCTGATCGAAACGCACTCCTAACTTTGCCAGCGCGCAATCCGCCCACGGATCGATCGGGCGTGCATCAGCGTAGCGCTGCACCAACGGCCATGCCTGTTCGTCATCGCCGTTGTGAAGCGCGGCAATCGCACGCAGCTTCAGCAAGTCCGGGTGCTCCGGGTATGCCTGTGCAGCCTGTTTGATGATCTTCGCCAGATCGCCGGGGCTGATCGCATCACCGTCCAGTCTTCGCAGTATCTTGTCGCCGCGGCGCGGCTGCAGGCCCCAGCTTCGCACCTGTGACCTGCCCCACTGCTTGAATGCGTCCATAAACTGCTCCGCCGTTTGGCCGGTAGCGGTTTCGATCGCGTCAACGTCTTGCGTGCCGTCGCGAAACTGCGCGAGCATGTCGACCACCACGCCATGCCCAAACACATCAACGATGTATTCGAGCATCCAGTGCGCCTGTGCATACGCGAGCGGCCGGTCGCCGGAATTGCGAGGCCGGACAAACGCCCAATTGATTTCGTTTAGTTTGAATAGTGCCCCACGATTGAGCGCATCGGCGAGCAAACGCGCCATCGTGTAGTCACGCCCGCCCGGCTCCTGCCACACGGCGCACGCTTCCGTTAACCAGTGCGGGATTCGGTTACGCGTCTGGTCGAGCGTGACGGTGTGGACGTACTCGTGCTGGATCACGCGATACCAGTCGAACGGTCCATGCTGACCCGGCCCGCCGCGCGGCGGTGTGATCGCGATCACGTCACCCATACATGCGCCGATCGTCCAAATCTCCGGTAGACCGGTGATACGCACGGCAAACGACTGCGCGTCGGGCATGATCTCAATGATCGTCGTCCGATGAGGTTGATGTTGTAGGGCCGAGGTTACCTGCTCATAGATCGATTCGAGCTGCGCGACCATGTCACGTGCCAGCACCTCGTCGACGCCCGGCTTGTAGCGCACGACGAAATGGGCGCTGCGCAGTTCCGCAAACGTAAGAAGTTGGTCGACGAGTTTGAGCTGATTGCTGGCGCCGCGATGAAATGGATCGAGCGCCACCGCCCTTTTAAGCACCACACGTGCGGCGGGCTCGTCACCGAACTGCATCAGCAGC
This sequence comes from Phycisphaerae bacterium, assembly GCA_002688155.1. GTDB lineage: Bacteria > Planctomycetota > Phycisphaerae > Phycisphaerales > Phycisphaeraceae > ARS1224. The sequence continues at coordinate 8,667 of NZCH01000120.1, read as the reverse complement.
AGGCCCAGGTCAATGTGTGGCGCCGCCCAGTTGGGCTGGCGCGCCGCCGCCTCGATGAGCATCGCGCGTCCGTCGTCGTATTGACGTGCTGCCCCGAGATATCGTCCCGCCAGGTGATGAGCCAACGCATCGTTCGGGTAGTACGCGTTGAACCGATCGATCGCTTCACCTGCGGCTGCCTCGTCATAGGAAAGCACGCGCGCCGCAACATGCAGGGCCAGCAGATCCCGCTGGCGCGGCAACCGTTCAAGCGCCTGTTCAACAACCTCAATCGCGCCATGTGGGTCCTTCTGCAACAAAAGCATGTGCCCTTCAAGGATCCACGCCAGTGGATGCGCCGGATTGATCTTGCGCAACTGATCGACGCTGAACTGCGCTTTAGCGAAGTTGAACCCGTGCGCCGCCGCCAGGCCAAGTAAGTACCATGCCTCGCCGCAGCGCGGATTAAGTTTGAGCGTTTCGACCAGGGCCTTGATCGCCTCGGCCGCGTTGTCCTTCTCCATCAGGAGTCGCCCCTCGGCCAGAAGCGCCGGCCAGTACAACGGGTCACCGTCCGTGCGCGCCTTGCTCAGCAATCGCATGATCACGTGATAGTGTGAAGCCGGCGCACCTTCGAGTTGCGCCAGCAGCGCAAGAGCCTCGGCTGCGGCAGTCAGGCGCGGGGCGTCGGCGATGGTCTGCTGCGCAAGACCGTCGCGCACCGCGGCAAGCAACTGCGCGGCCTCGCCGCGCTGGCCCGACCAGTCAAGTGCCTGCGCACGAAGCGACGCCGACTCAAACGAGCCGTCATCCACAAGAAGCGCAAGCACTGCCGCGGGCTCACCTTTGAACAAAAGGGCGCGGGCCCTGGCCAGCAGATCCGTGTCGGGTGATTCCAGCGACGCATGCGTGACGTCATACCGCTGCCACGCGATCCTCGCCTGCTCGGCCGGCGTCGGGTCAGTAAGCTCATCCCACGCGCCGTGAAACACCAGCATGCGCCGCCGTTGCGCGTCATCGGTCAACGGATCGTCAAGTATGCGCCGCACGAGCCCGGCCAGTTGCATTGCCTGCGGGTCAATGTCCGCGGGCTGCGATGTCGCCTGGGATTCAGCGGCCGTCATGTCGGCCATCGCCATGTGGGCGTCAAACATGCCGATGCACACCATGACTGCCATGCATGCGCCGCGCACCGATGTTCTGGTCAGGTCCGTGTTCACCCAGCGTCACTCATTGACAGGTTCATGCGTTGCATTATGTTGTTCGCGTTGCGGCATTCGCACACCGTATCATGATCATACGGTTGATCGTAGGCACGTTTCACCGGGGGAACCGCAAGTTCAGGATCGGAAGTAAGCCCCACGTTCATGGCGAGTACCGGTTGTGGCGGATGCACTGACCACATTGGACATATCAGCGGAATTCCCCATCGTCAACACGCTGGCGTTTTTCAACCATGCTGGCGTGGCGCCGATCAGTGCGCGGGCGGCGGACGCGGTGCATGAATACGCGCGGCAGGCCAGTTACAGCGCGTACGTCAAAGCGTCCTGGTACGCCCGGGCCCGACAGGTCAAGGCAGCCGCAGCCAAACTGATCGGTGCCACCGGTGAGCACGAGATTGCCTTCATCGCCAACACCTCGGCCGGCCTCAACCTCGTCGCCCGTGGGCTCGACTGGCAACGTGGTGATCACGTCGTCATCACCAACGTCGAGTATCCCGCCAACCGATACCCGTGGGAAGACCTGACCCGACTGGGCGTACGTGTCACTGAAGTCGCCCAGCTTCCCGACGGAAGTATCGACGTCGAAGAAGTCATCGACGCGATCACCGACCGCACGCGCGTCGTTGCCATTTCGCACGTGCAGTACGCGTCGGGCTTTCGCATCGACCTTAAGCCCATCGCGGACATGGTGCACAAGGCCGGCGGTTACCTGTGCGTCGATGCGATCCAGAGCGTCGGCGCCATACCCTTCGACGTGCACACCATGGGTGTTGACTTCCTGGCCGCCGATGGGCACAAATGGATGCTCGCGCCCGAAGGTTGCGGCATCTTCTACTGCAGGCACGACCTTATCGAAACACTTCACCCCGCCGTCATCGGGTGGATGAACATGGTCGATGCGGCCAATTACGGCGACTACCGCTTCGAGTTCGAGCGCGACGCGCGGCGGTTCGAACCCGGCAGTTACAACATCCCAGGCATCCTCGCGCTGGGCGCGAGCATTGAACTGCTGCTTGAAGTCGGCATGGATCATGTCTGGTCGCGCATCAACACGCTGACAACGCGGCTGTGTGAAGGCATGGCGGCGAAGCGATACCGGGTGTTCAGCCCCCGCGGTGACGGACAGCGAAGCGGCATTGTGTCGTTCGACCCACCACGCAGGGATCCCTCGAACAGCGCGTCCGCGAAACAGATCGTCGCCGACCTACAGAAACTGGGCATTATCATCGTCATGCGCGAAGGGCGATTGCGTGCGAGCCCGCATTTCTACAACACCGAGGCGCAGATTGATCGATTGATCGATGCGCTGCCGTGACAAGACTATTGCTCCTCGGGGTAAGATGCCGCGGCGCTGTCATCCGCAGGCGGCAACGGTACCACCTGCCCGCGCCAGCCGCGACCGCTTGGAACCGTCGTGTCGAACACTTCCGGGTCCAGCAGCGGGTTCAGCTTCACATTCAGCATGTCGATCTGCGATTCGTTTTCCGAATCATCGAACGTACGCACGCGCACGGGCAGCAGCATCTCACGATCGTGCCAGATGTCGATCCGATTGAACTCGCTGGCCTGCTCATCCCTGGGCACCAGACGCAGATGCACCGTCCTGACGTCCTTGGGGTCCTTCGGCCCGGGAGCAATAAGCTCTACCCTGAACTTCTCGAGGATCTTCTGCTTCTCCTGCGTAATCGGCAAGGCGAAGGGTCCTTCGCCCAGTGCCAGCGGGTCTCGCGCAGGCGGATCAGGGCCATCACAGCGCACAACCTGCCGTTTCGTGAACTGCTTCTTCTCATCCAGCCGCTCGAGCAACCAGCAACCATCGTAAATGTACGCGCGTGACACGAATCGAAGTGTTTCATCGACGACGAGTTTGTCGAAGTGCACCACGAACCGCGGCGGCGGGCCTTTCTCATACATCAGCGTGCCGAACCGCACCTGACTGTCGCCCAGCAGGCCTTGCACGCGTTCGTACCGCACGCCGGCGTGCACCGTCTTGATCGTGTCCGCCTTCGCGTCGATGCGGTCGAGCCACGCATCAACAGTCTCAGGTTCACCCCCCGGTTGCGATGCCGACTCATCGGCGAGCAAGACCGTATTCGTGCTCACCAGCACCATCGTCGTGAGCCACAAACGCAAGAGCAATGTCGTCAATTCACGTGTCATGTTTCCGGGCATATGAAGATTATGACGCATGGCCAACCACCGAGGTTTCATCGGCACGCTTGTCCGCTGCCACGCACGCACGCCGCGCCGCCTCATCGATCAGCTCGCCCTGCGCACGGATCAAACGATATTGCAGGATCGCCGCGACCAGGTTGACGACGACCGCCGCGACCGCCAGCGCCAGGTGCACCTGTGCCGGCCACCAGGGCTGACCGGCCGTCGGGTCCGCACCCGCGCCCGCGAACATGGTCAGCATCACAACCGCAACGGGCGTCATGCACACGCCAAACGCAAACAGCTTTCGCCGCCGTGCGGGCTCGACGAACCGCCTCGGCTCCAGCGCGGCCTTGTCCGTCGCCGCACCAAGCCACTTCGTCGTCGCTATGAAATACGTGTAAACCGCGACCTGCGCCAGCACGCAGAACATCCCCGACATGATCGCCACGCCGATGTGCAACCCGTACCAACGCGTCGGCTCGCCAATCGCGTCAGCCGCGAACAGCCCCATCGACAACGTGACCACAAGCAGCGCAAGGTTCGCGCCGGTCAAACCCAGGAACAGCGGAATCATGCACGGATTATACGAGCAAGACGACCGTCTGCCCGCATGAATTGCGGCGTGGCGCGGTCCCTGCCGCCCCCGTGACCTCACCCAATCCCCGGCACACAGCGAAATACCGGATGCGTCGGGTCGAGTTGCCTGATCGACTCAGCCAATTCGTCACTGATCTCGCCGAGGTGCCCCACGAACCAGCCCGCAAGACTCGGATGCGGCGCCAGACGGTCAACCTGTTCGTGCATATCCATCTCCGGCCGACCCTCAGGATGGATCGGAACACACTGCAACATCAGGATCCCCGCACGGTCCGCCGCCTCATACAGCATCGGCGCACCATAGTGATCGCGTACCAGCAGCAACGTATGACCCGTCACCGGCAACAGCGCCGACTCGCCCGCCTTATCGAACGGAATCACTTCCTTAATATCACGCTGTTGTCCGTTGATCAGCAGTGCGTCCCGCGTCACGTCAGTCCGGCGCACCGACGTCAACCCGAGCGTCGTCGACCACGACTCGACCAGTTCCTCGTTGTACAGCAAATGGACCGTAAGCTGATACAACGGCTGCCCACCCATACCCGCAGGCCACCAACGCTCCGGATACACAACCTCCATCCGCAACGTCGCCCAAGGCTCCGACCGTGTCAGCACCGCCTGCTTCTCGTCGTGAAACCCTTCCTCGCCGTTAATCTCCAACAGCACCTCCAACGCCACGTCATCGTCCGCCTCCACATCAATCGGCGGCAACACACGCTCAATGCTCACTTGCGTGTCGACCACCGCACGCTGCTCATCAACGTAACGCACCAGCGTACGCACGGGACCAAGATGCACCGCACCCGAACCTGAATTGGCCATCACCATGACACGTCCTCCATGTCATGTGTTATCGATTTGCCCCATAAATTATAGGCAGCCATTAACACACCAACCTTTACCCAAAGCAGCGAATCCCACGTAACAAATCCGCAATGCGTCGATCAGTTATCAGGCATATCGGTATTACGTGGCGACGAGATTACCCCCTCCCCGTTCCTGACACCAGTCGCCATGAGAAATTCACCGGTGTATGAGGCGCTGGCTGAGCCTGAGGATCCGCCAGCGAACGCGGTCATCTGTGGTTCAACGACGGCTCTTGTATTCGGCTTCGTACAGGCCAGGACGCACGACGGTCGCAGCTTGCGAACGCTGACACCCGTGGATGAATTGACGCGCAAATGCCTTGCGATCGACGTGGCCAGGCAACTCAACCGTGAGGATGTACTGAACGACTAGCCTGGCTGATGGCGACCCGTGGCGTGCCAGATCACATCCCCAGCAACGTCGAAAATCCGAAAGCCGCCAGTCGAAAACCGTGAGTAACGGTATCCTTATGTGCCCGGTGCGGTGAGCGTGCGGCAAGGAGACATCATCTATGAAAATCACTGAAGTGAAGGCCATTCCGGTGTGGGTCGGCGCCAGAAACCAGTTGGTGGTCAAGGTGGCTACGGACGAAGGACTCGTTGGCTGGGGCGAGTCGGGCGTGTCGGGGCGCGAGTTGGCGGTCGCAGGCGCGGTAGAGCACTATGCGCAGTTCCTGATCGGCCGCGACCCCATGCCGATCGGACGGCTGTGGCAGGAAATGTACCGCGGCCAGTACTTCGAGGGCGGGCGCATTCTGGCGGGTGCGATCTCGGCGATCGACATCGCGCTGTACGACATCGCCGGCAAGGCACTGGGTATTCCCGTGTACCAACTGCTCGGTGGCAAGCATCGCGATTACGTGCCTTGCTTCGCCACCACCAATGCGACGATGGGACCGCCTCTCATCGATGAGGTGAATATGCTGCTAAGCGAGGGTTGGGACGTGATTCGCACAATGCCGGGCGAACCGCGCCGGCATCCGGACGATGACGACACCGTATACGAGCCGCGCGAAACCATCGGCATCACCTCGACGTGGCTGGCCAAATTGCGCGAAGCGGTCGGGCCGGACCCGGTGCTGGGCATCGACTACCACTGCAGGCTAAGCGTCGCGGAGACGGTGTCTTTTTGTCAGCGCATGCCTGCGGGCACGCTCGATTTTCTGGAAGAGCCGATTCGCGATGAGTCGCCCGAAGCGTACGAGTCCTTGCGGACGATGGTGGATGTGCCGCTGGCCATCGGTGAAGAGTTCGCCAGCAAGTGGGCGTTTGTTCCATTTGTCGAGCGCGGTCTGACCAACTATGCGCGTATTGACGTCTGCAATGTTGGAGGCTTAACCGAGTCGATGAAGGTCGCGGCGATGGCGGAAGCACATTACATCGACCTCATGCCCCACAATCCGCTTGGTCCCATTTGCACCGCCGCGACGATTCCCCTCGCGGCGGCCGTGCCCAACTTCGCGTGGATGGAGATCCGCAACTCATCCACGGAACAAGTTGAAAACGCGAGTTGCGAGTTGTTCCCGGTGCAACCGCAACAGCAGGGAGCGCGGTTCGCCGTGCCGGACACGCCAGGCCTGGGCGTTGAGTTCAACGAAAAACTCGCGGCGAAGCAGACGTTTAGGTTTTGGGAAGCGCCTCACTGGCGCCGGCGCGATGGGTCGTATACGAATTGGTAAGAGTGTCGGAAAGTCAGCAAGTCAAACGCCTGGCTTCGTCGCCCCGGCCTGGACTTTTGCCGCGTTGACGGAACCTGTCCGCGTTCAAACGCGCGATCGCACCGTTACGGGATATCGGTGCGCTGTTTCAAGTCCGGCCAGGACCAGGCGGGCTTGGGCGGGTGGTAACGCCGCAGGCCGAACATCCCCACAATTACTTCACCAGGCGCAGCTGCGGCCGTTGGTGACCATGGGTTCCCCGATCACATGTGTGGACGCCTGATCAGCGGGCGATGAGGTTGGACGACATCAATCGCCGGCTCATAATGATGGCAATGTGTCTGCGGATCGGCCGAGTATTGAGCCCACAGGGGCGTGCGGTTTGCCTGGCCCATGAGTTCGTGCTAGCCTCCGTGCTCAGCAGTTGCCCTTGACATCATCCGACGGGAAACTGTCCCATGATCCACGAATTTCGTCTCTACAAGCTGCATCCCGGTAAACTGGCCGCGTTCAAGGAAAGGTTCGAACAGGTCAGCGTTCCGCTGTTCGAGCAGATGGGTATCCGCCTGCTCGGGTTCTGGGAGATCGGTAGATTCAGAGAAACGGAGCCTCAAGTCACCGGCGGCGGCGTGTTCTTGCCTGCTCAAGGGGCCCACTTCGGGCAGGATCAGATCGCTTACCTGGTGGCGTTCGACAGCATTGAACAGCGAGACGCGGCCTGGTCGGCCTGGGTCCAGGATGAGCGCTGGCTCGAGGCGAAGAGGCTAAGTGAAGCCGACGGCCCCCTGGTCGCCGATGAGTCTTGCCATCTCCTGTCACCAACCACTTTCTCTCCCCTCGAATAGATCCGCGAATTTCCACCCGGGGCATGCGGACAGCGCGACCGCTGCCACGACCCGGAAGCCGGCAACGATGATTCTCAGGTCGTGGCGTGTACGGTCAGGGACACCATTGAAAAGATGCTCAACATCCTGGGGCCCGAAGAATGGCGTTTGCCTTCTGCCGGGAGATCATCATCCGTGACATCGTCGTGCCCGTTGAGAAACAGAGGTAGTTGAGCAAGTTCGCCATGGAGCACACTCATGCGGTATCGAACACTTGGGAGGACGGGACTCTCGGTAGGCGAGGTATCCTTCGGCGGAGTCGGAGCGATGGGCAAGTATGGGTCCGTGACGGCTGAACAGTTCAGCCAGGTCATGAGCCATGCCTCGGAGCGGGGCATGAATCTTCTTGATACAGCCCCTGCATATGGGAAGAGCCAGAGCGTGTTCGGTCATCATTTGGCGGACCACCGTGAGAACTGGCTTATCTGCACGAAAATCGGCGACTGTGGTCCGGGAGATGGAGGCACGTTCGAACCGGATGTGGATCAGATCATCTCGATTGTGCCCCAATCCCTGAAAGATCTGCAGACAGATTACGTGGATATCCTTCTCATTCACAGCATAGAACAATACGGCGCCGGCGCCGCGGCGGTGGAGAAGATTCTTGAACGGGGCGGTCTCGTGGACGCGATGCGGCAACTCCAGCGGGACGGGCGGGTGCGTTTCATCGGCGTCAGCGGCCATGTGAACGAGTTGTGTCACGCCGTGCGAACCGCTGAGTTTGATGTGGCGCTGACTTACAATTCATTCAATCTTCTGGTCCAGGAAGCGCAGACTGAGCTGTTCCCGATCGCCCGCGAGCAGAACACGGGCCTGCTGCTGGGCGGCGCCCTGTACCAGGGCCTGCTTGCCGGTTTGGCTGACTTTCTGCTGCCGCGCAAGGACTCTTTCTTCGAGAAGAGCGATCCCGCCTTCTATCGCACCGACCAACTTGTTGCCCGAGCCGCGCGCTTGCTTGAATTCTTTGATGGCGATCCCCGATCCCTGCGGCAGGGCGCCATCCGGTTCTCCCTGTCCGACCCGGCGGTCGGCTCAATCCTTTCGGCGATGTACCTCGCGGAACACGTGCAGGAGAACTGCGCAGCCAGCGACCTGCCGCCACTGACCCCCAGCGAGATCGAGACGCTTCTCGCGGTGTAACATGTCAAGCTCGAATCAATCGAATCGTTTCACGTTTGAACCTGCGATTCCATGACATGTGGTCCCTTTCTGCCCAACGCAGGCCGTTGATGGTGCTACGGTGATCACACCCCGGTTTCATTTGACGGAGATTCAATGTCTATGAAACGTTCAGTGACAACGT
>NZCH01000119.1 GCA_002688155.1 Phycisphaerae bacterium | reverse complement strand
TGCCGCCTTTCGTTCAAGTCCATCAAACGTGATCCATGCGATCCGTATCTTGTAGCATCGGTGTCAAGAGAAATCCGGGGGATTTTTAGAGGTGGCCTTATGCTATTCCCGCCATGACCAGCGCTATTTACAGGATCGCTATCGTTGCATCGGCCTTGGGCTGCGCCGTACAGACCGGTCAGGCTTTGGCGGATGATCCCTCCCAGGTTACTGAGCAGCTGCGAGCGGAGAACCAGGCGCTTCGTGAGGACAACGAGCGCCTGCGCACCGAGTTGACACAATTGCAGTCACAACTTCAGTCCGCGCGCGACCAGGCAATCAAGGCGACTCATTCTCGCGATGCGACCGAGGTCACCTTGCGGCGGCAGGTTCCGCTGTACACACGTCATGATCCGTCCAGTAACACCTCCACTGTTCGCTCGGAGATGGTTCGGTTCCGCTCAGCAGGGACACTCACTGCCAAGCAGTGGCTTGCCATGCAATACTCGTTTGCCGGGCAGATTCAGACCGGCCCCGTCGATGCCGTGCAGGCGGTCATTGCGCTTGGACGCACGTCGCAATCGTACCAGCACGTTCAGAGCATCACGTTTCTTGTGGACGGCTCGCCAATGACGTGTCCGGTTGTGGGCTACACGAACAAGATCGACACAACCAAACGATTCAAGAAGCGCATACGGACAAGTGAGCAGCGTCTCGTCGTCGAATTGACGACAGAACAAGCGCGACTGATCGCACTGGGCCAGCAGGTCTGGGTGTCATTCGCGAGATACAAACTTCCATTTGCACAAGAACACCACACCCTGTTCGGCGCGTTTTACGCGCGGGCGATATTGGGTCGGTAGCAGCAATCACGACAGTGTTCGGTCCGGTGCGATTCGGCGCCACTGAGCGCTCACTTCACCGGCCGGGGTTCTGTAAGCTCGTCGAGCGCTTTCACGGCTTCGGCGGTTGCAGGATCGCTCGGATCACCCTCCGTCGCGGCGGTGAGATGAAAACGCGCCCAACGCGGGTTGTCCAAGTCGTGGTACACGACGCCCTGATGGTAGTGGGCACGGGTCAGGGTCGGCTGTAACAGCAGCGCTTTGCAAAGTTGGTCGCGTGCACGCTGCGAATCACCCTGTCGATACGCGATCCATCCCGAGGAGTCCAGCAGCCCGGATGACGCCGCACCGAATGACAGCGATTGCGTGACCACTCGGTTGGCGCGATTCACCTCATTGCCAGACAACCGCGCCAGGTAGGCCGCCAGATCATCGGCGGCGTTGAGCGCATAAGACCGGCCACTGCGCGCCAGTTGCGCGAGGTGAGGCTCCGCCTGGTCGTCAAAACCTGACTCACGCAACACCATCGCCAACTCGTACACAAGGTGGTCGTTGTCTGGATGTTCATCGATCAATCCCTTGAATGCTGCGGCAGACTCGTCCAGGCGCCCAGCGCGATAATGCTCATGCGCAACGAGGTAACGCGTCAGGTGCGCTTCGGGGATCGACTCCTGGGCGCGTGCAAGCGCTCGGTCCAACGGCTGACCCATATCAAATATCGCCTGCACGTTAAGGGCGTGCGCGACGTGCAATTGCGGATATTTGCGAATCTCCGCCTCGCAGATTTCTTGTGCGAGTGCGGGCAATTGGGCATCCAGCGCCAACCGCGCAAGAGCGACGCGGCCGGTCGCTTTCGCGATCCCCTGCCAATCGGCGTCCGGCTGCGACAGCGTCGCGATCAAATCAGGCGCGAAGTACACACGGCTGGAAGGTAACTTTTTCACAACCTCTCGCGCTCGCGTCAAGTCGGACCGCAGCAGCGCATCGATGTATGCGATCACCGCATCGGTGGGCCGAACTGACACCGACTCAAGTGACAGAACATCAGTCAGAAGAATCCGCGTATCGGCGGGCAACTCCCCCCATACCGCACTTAGGCCCTGAAACAGGTCCTCGCGTCGGCCCAGATACACCTTGAGCAGTACCCGACGCAATTCAAACAACCAATCATTGGGCGTGACCGCCAGGATGGACTCCACATCATCGAGAAGCCTGAACCAGTTGGGCCCCCTGTCATGTGACTGGGCCACGAGCGCCAACCACCGCACACGCTGCGCACCTTGCAGTGCGGCGATCGGCGCATCATGTGACCATTCGAACATCTGAATCCAATGCCGGTCGGATCGCCGGTGCGCCGCGAGCATCCGAACCAGCGCCGGCGCCGTCGATCCGTCGCCGGCCAACGACACGATGATCTGCTTTGCAACGTCAAGTTCACCGCGGCCGATGGCGATTTGCGCCATGCGCCACTGCGCATCGGGGTACAGTGGAGCGTGTATCGAGATGTTCGCCAGCCAATACTTCGCCTCGTCGAGTTGTTTCAGGCGGTAATGCGCTCGCGCCCGCACCCAGGCCAAGTCTGCCGGCCAGAGGTGGTCAGGCGTGTCGATATCAGCGAACGCCTGCGCCGCGACCCTCCACAATCCCAGGCGCATATACATTTGCGCGCGCTGCGCATGACAGGACCAGGCACGGTCCGGCACCGCCTGCGCGGCACGCACGTATGTGGCCTCGGCCGCGGGAAAGTCAAGCGCCAACTCATAGGTTTGCCCCAGCGCGAGCCACGCCTCGATGCGCTGGGGCGCCGCATCCACCGCCGCCGTCAATATGAGAATTGCCTGCTTGACCAGCCCAAGACGGACCAGGACGCGCGCACGCTGCTGGATCAGCGGTACGTGGCGCGGTTGCCGTTGGATCCACCGCTCCAGCCACTGCAGCGCAGGCTCAAACTGGCGGACACGCATAAGCAAATCCGTGATTCGCAATTTCGTTGCATCATCGTTTGCCGTCCGTGCGAGCGCCCGCAAATGAGTGACCGCCGTGTCGGTCAGTGTGTCGCCCGCCTCCATGTCGATCAGACGCCAGCGTGCGGCGTTGACGGTAATACCCGCCTCAATCAATTGCTCATAATACTTACGCGCGCCGGCCAATCGCTGGCCCGCTTGCAGCAGTGCCGCGATCGCATCCGCAAACTCCAGCGCCAACATATCGCCCGCGCCAAAAGCGTTCTCATAGCCTTCGTGCAGCACTTGTTCGGCGCGTTGGGGTTGCCCCAGTTCAACCATCATTTGCCCCGCGACCAGTGTTGTCAGAAGCGGATTCGCACTGGACATGCGATTCAGCGCGTTGACACCCCGATTGGGATCGTCGTACTTCAGGTAAAGTTGCTTGAGCAATACCCAACGCGCACGATCGCTGGGGTACTGGTGCGCAAGGGTGTTCAGTTGATGCCATGCGGCATCCATCTCACCGCGCCGGGCGTGCAGTCGGGCCACCGTTTCGCGCAACCGGCCATCAGCGTTGCCCGCCATCAGCGCGCGGTGGCAGACACTCAAAGCGAGTGCGTTCTGGTCGCGATAGACGTACCACTTCGCCAGTGCGACCGGCTCGATGACAACCTCATACCGGTCCTCGGCGATGCGCTCGATGTGCCTGGTCGCGGCCTGCGCCTGATCGCGGTGAAGACGCAGCCACGCGGCGCCGGCATGCGCCAGCTCGTCTTCATTGTCACCCACCAAGAGCGCCTGCACCAGGTCGTACGCCTTCGCCGCCTCGCCTGACCCAGACAGCGCCATCGCAAGCTTCACACTGGTCCTTGAATCGGTCGCACCGTCGTCAAGCATTTTTGAAAAATGGTTGACGGCCGCGTCGTAGCGGTGATGCTCGAGCAGGACCTGTCCCAACAGCCGCCGTCGAAACATCGGGGTAATGCCGCCATGTGCCCATGACGACACGAGTTGGGCCAGCTCCTCGTCCTTGTCCTGCAACACGAGTAAACGTGCCAGGCGCATCATCGCGTCGTGCGAGTCGGGCCACCGCTGTAACAGCGCCTCCGCATGTTCCTGCGCCTTTTCGTAGTCACCATAAAACGCGTACCCGTCCGCCAGAACCTGCAAGTGCCCGTCAAGCCGTGACGCCGGTTCAATTTTCTCGACAGCCACCATCATTTGCCGGACTTCTTCACGACGTCCCGCCGCGATTCGAAACGACAGTGCCCGCAGGGCAGCGCGCGGGTCCTGCGCGTGGTAAAAAAAGTACCAGCCCACGTCAGGCTGCGACTCGACCACTTGCCCCGTCGCGACCATGACCTCGAGCAGCCCCTCCCACCCGCTGGCGTCGGTCGGGTCCAGGCGGGTCGCGGCACGCAGTGCCGATTCCGCCTTGCCCGACTCACCCAATCGCATCTGAGACAAACCCAGCAGGACCTGCAAACGCAGCGTCGGGCCGGTCTCTCTAATCATTGCTTCAATCACGTCGCGCGCGCCTGCCCAGTCCTGACGGCGGTAGGCGACCTCGGCGCGCGCCAGTCGCACCGTACGCTCATCGCCCAAGCCCCGCAACAATTCGTCCGCCTCATCCCATTCACGCAACATCAACAAAAGGTACGCTCGCGCAAGCTGGGCTTTCGGGCCGCTTCGCTGTTCTTTTGCCAGTTTTTCGTACAGCCGCATCCCGATTCCCGCGCGATCCACGAACGGCCGAAGCGCATCGGGCACACGTGACAACGCCTCGACAGCATCGGCAACCATCGGCGCTGTCATCAAACTCTTCGAGTTCGCCAACTCGTCCAGACACGTCCAAAGGTCTCCCCACAACCGGCCTCGCACCAGCAATAGCATGTAGAATCGAAATCCCTCCTCGTGTTCGGGATCACCGTCCAGGACAGATCGAAGTGCTGCGCACGCCAACTGCCAACGTTCATCAACACGGGCGTAATACTGATCGCGTTGCTGGCGGGCCTTGTGCCGCACAATCGAATCCGTGCTCGCCAGTTGCGCGGTTAGTTGCCCGTCACCGAGGAGGATTTCCCAGCGCTGAGCGTCGTAGTACGCCAGGGATGCGCGATAGAACCGGCCATGGCCCGTCCGATCCGGCGACGCTTCGAACCATTTGACATATTGATTACCCCGCGAAAGCTCTTCGTCAAACTGAAGTTCGATCGCCTCATTGTGTGCAAAGGCCTGATTCGACAAAAGCGACTCGAGCGACAGGCGTACGGTGCTCATACGCAAGTCGTGAGCGCGCTCACGTTCAGGGTCGACGTCCACCAACTGATCGAGCAGTTCCTGCGCCGAACCAAACTGCGACAGGTGCAACTGCGCGGTGGCAGCCAGTTCCAGTGCGTCCCCATCGAGCGGATTGTCGGCGAGCAGTTGCCCGGCAATTGACAGCGATTGCTCAGGCTGATTGCGATTCAGCGCAGCAGCAGCCCGTTCGAGCTTGCCGTCACGCGATTCACTGCAACCTGCGCACGCAAATCCCACCAGCAAGCAAAACGCCGCGGCTGACACCAACGAGCGTAACTTTTTATAATTACAGGAGATATGCACTCCACAACCTCGAAATATCCACGACTACCGTTATCATCGGCCACCATCGGCCAACCATCGCAACGATCTGCTGGCAGCGGGACCCAATGCAATGCCTCATCGTATGCGAAGACTCCGCCCACCAACCACCCAATCCACTACCGGCGTGCTCGACAGTTGCTCATCTGGCAAGACCCGCGCCAGCCGCGCAACGCATTCACCGTGCACCCGTCAGGTCAAGTCTCGCAAAATGCGTATGGCCGCATCGGGCACCCTGGGATCCGATAACGCCTTGACGGCGCTGATGTACTGAGCATTTTCAACCTACTGACGTATGCGTTTGACCAGTACCACGATTCGCACAGCCACCTGTTTGTCCGGCAGATCCTCCAGAGCACAGAACCACTGCACCAATTCCTCGTCGGGAATCACGGCCTGAAGAAACGCTCCGATCTGATTGGACGCCGTCTTTGCCATGGACTCGCGATTGCCGGCCACCGGTAAAGGAGCACAAGCCCGGGCACACGCAGAGATATCGGTATTGTACCGCGCGTTGGTACCCGTAGGCCTCTCATTGTATTTGGCGAAAGGGTAAACCCGGCCTATGATCTCCTGTAATCGGAATCACGAATCCTTAAGTTCCCCAACACCTGGCTGCAAGTGCCTGCGTATCGGCATGACGCTCGTTTCGCAAGATCGCAACGCGATAGCCCCGGTAGCTCAGTTGGATAGAGCGGCGGTCTTCTAAACCGCAGGTCCCAGGTTCGAATCCTGGCCGGGGTACTTCAATCGGCGTTTCTGAAACGCCATTAATGATCGGTGTGGTCATACCTGGTATGCCGTGATCATGTGTCGCCACTGAAAACGGTCCATTTCGCGGTCCATTTTTGTCGGGCGCATCGTTACACGTTCCGGTCGCTAACTGACCCCTCCCCGATCCCTGTACCAGTCGTTATGAGAGAATCGCTGGTGTGTGATGCGCTGGCTGAGCCGGCGTTTGCCTGCCGATGCCGCTGTGCGGGCGTCGATGGCTGTATGTCAGGCGCCACTCGTCCAGCACGTACCTGGTCTCGTCGTGCCCAATGAACAACTCCCGATTGAGCAACTCACCACGGGGCTTGACAGGCCCAGCCCCACCATTACAATGTTAGGTAAATGTTAGCATCCCGGATGTTCCGGCATTCACTTTTTCGAGGCTGAGAAGCCACATAGATGGAGCAACATCATGCCAAATCTGAACAAGGTCATTGTGATGGGCAACCTCACGCGTGATCCTGAACTGCGCCAGACTCCCAACAACACGGACGTGTGTCAGATCGGCATGGCGATCAACCGCAACTACACGGACGGCGGTGGCGAGAAGCAGCAGGAGACCACCTTTGTGGATGCTGAGGCGTGGGGCAAGACCGGTGAAGTGATCAATCAATACCTTCACAAGGGCGATCCAATCCTCGTCGAAGGCCGCCTGAAGTTTGACCAATGGCAGGACCAGG
>NZCH01000118.1 GCA_002688155.1 Phycisphaerae bacterium | reverse complement strand
GAACCCTGTGACGGACGAGTGGCGCCTCACCTGCTCAATTGCCCAATAGCATCGTCACGTCCTGCCGACCGGCATAGCCGGCGTCGACTTCGTGCCACGTGTGCACGTTTGTCTCGCCCGAGTGCCAGCACAGGCTGATCTCGCGGTTCAGGTGCACCGCCGGAAAGTCGACCAGGCCTTTTTCAAAGTCCTTCAACTCGACGCCGATCTGCTGAAGCTCGTCGATGAGCAGGTTCAGCCGGTCCATCGCGAGCTCGTAGTCGCTGCGCAACTGCTCTTCCAGCTCCTGCGAGATCGGCTGCTCGATTTGGTGCCGCGTATCGACCGCCGACTGATACCAGCGCATGATGTCATTGACGATGCGCGAAACCAGCGGTAGTGACCGGTTGGCTTCATCGACGGAAAAATATTTCCGTCCCGGTCTGGGCGCCGGCGCGTTGATCGGTGGTGTATAAGTGCGGGTCGGGCCGGCTGCGAACTCTGATTGCATGGCTGAACATCCGATTGTGCGAGACTGCGTGTCCGCATCCGTGCGGCTAAAACACCAACCGACATATCGGCGCGGCGGTGCGTGTACATTGCAATTTGATGTTTTCATTACCGGGCGCGAATGCACGTCGCGTGATCCGCGCGCATCTGTGGCCTTATTGGACGGGCAGTGGTGAATCCGGTTCATGATGTCGTGGCCGAAATATCCAAATACCCAGGCACAATGACGAATAAATGACGAAGCCTCAATACCGATGTCATTGGGTATCTACGGCCGCCCCAACCTCATATCCATCACCAGACTCAACAACAGCGGCACGACCACGAGCGTGAACAGCGTTGACACGATCAGTCCCCCGACGACCACGCTGCCCAGCCCGCGATAAAACTCACTACCGGCGCCCGGCAGCAGCACCAGCGGCAACATGCCCGCGACGCTGGTGAGCGTCGTCATGAAGATCGGCCGAATACGCGTCCGTACCGCTTCACGAATCGCATCACGTGCCGCTTGCGGCTTCGCACCCGACCGTTCATCCCCGCGCAAAAAGTTCAGCGACTGGTGCACGATAAGGATCGCGTTGTTCACCACCACACCGATCAGAATGACGAACCCGAGCATGGTCAGCACGTCCAGTTTCTGCGCCGGATCAAAATGGTGCACGATCGCCAGACCGCCGAAACCGCCGCCCATCGCCAGCGGGACGGAAAACATGATCACCAGCGGGTAAAGGAAACTTTCGAACAGCGCCGCCATGAGCAAGAACACAACGATCAGTGCAATGCACACGCGGCTGGTGAGCACATCTTCGAGGCTTTGTGCGGTCCAGCCGCGCCACTGGCCCAACAGCGCACGGCGCACCTGGGTGAGTTTGTCGGCCGTGCCCGCCAGGCGCACGTCCACGCCCGGCGCAATTGCTCCGGTTTGTCTGATGTCCGCAATCGTTTGCTCAATGTCGCCGATCGCCTGCTCCAGCGGAATGTCTTCCGATGGCTCGATCGTGATCGTCACCGCCCGGCGTTTCTCGATGCGGCGAATTTGCTGCGCCGCGGGCGCATCGACGAACGTCACCAGCGACGACAGTGGCACGCGATTCACCGCGCCGTCCCGGCCACGCACGGCGACCGGCACCTTCGCCAGCGACTCGGGCGTCAGCGGTACGCTGGGGTCGCGAATCAAACGCAGGTTGATCTGCTTGTTCTGGTGCTGATATTCACCAACAACCGTGCCGTCGACCAGCGCCGCCACACCCAACCCAAGCTGAGACACATCGACATTCATGTCCGACGCGCGCACACGATCGATACGCACCTGCAACTCCGGCCCCGCGAGATTGAAGTTCGCCGGATCCGGGCGGATTTTTCCGTATTCTTCCATCAGCGGCATGAACATCGCCGCCGCCGCGCCGCGCACCTGGTCCAATTCCGTACCGACGATGTCCAGTTCCACCGCGGTGGACGATCCAACGCCACGCCCGAAAATCGATGGTTGAAACGCGAATGCCAGCGCTGCCGGGTTCTGCGACATCGCCGCGTTGAGCAGTCCTTCCAGCGGCTTGACGTTGCCCGGATCAATACTGGACGCACCCATAAAAATCGTGCCCGTGAAGCTGACGAAAAAAAAGTTGTCGATTGGCGGGATGTGCTCGATCGGTTGCTGAGTCCACGGGTGAAGCACTGCGGGCAAACCGGCTGTTTCGTCGTACGACCGAGCTTGCCAGTACGGTTTGAGCCTGGTCTCGACGCGTTGAGCGATCTGCTCCTGGTGCGTGACGCTGTACGCCGGTGGGGTAAGCATGATGCCGAAGATCAGATTGCGGTTGCCACCGGGCAGGTATGTTGTCGGCGGCATGAGCAGCCATGACAACCCGACCGCCGCAACGGTAAAGACCGCGACAACACCGACGCGCAGCATGATCCGCGCAGCGCCCGACCCACTGAGCCAGTGCACCAGCCCGGCGTAACCACGCGTCGCGTGATCGAGGATCGAGGTCAGTCCCAACAGCCCGCGGCCCACACGCACCAGCATGCCGGGATCGGGCTTGACTACCCGCAGCCACCGGGCGGACGCCGCCGGAATCACCGTCACCGCTACGAGCAACGACAGCGTCACGGCCGCACAGATCGCCAGTGCGATATCGCGGAACAGTTGCCCCGCCTCTTCCTGTATGAACAACACCGGAACGAATACAGCCAGCGTCGTCAGTGTCGATGCGACGATCGCTCCCCATACCTCTTGCACCGCGTCGTATGCCGCCTCGCCGGGCGCCTTGCCCATCGAAAGGTGACGATCAATGTTCTCGAGCACGACGATTGCGTTATCTACGACCATGCCCACCGCGAACGCCAGACCCGCGAGGCTCACGACGTTCAAGTTCCGTCCCGCGGCGGTCATCACGACGAACGTTCCGATCACCGAGACTGGAATCGCCAGCACTACGATGAGTGTCGGCCGGATACGCCGCAGGAAGGTGAGCAGCGCCACCACCGCCAGCGCGCCACCGAGCCAAAGGTTCGTCAAGACCAGATTGATCGCCGAATGAATGTAGTCCGTTTCGTCGTAGACCTGCTCGAGTGTCAGCTTCGGCCCCATATTCGGCAGCATCCGTTCGTTGACCTGTCCGATCCGCCGCCGAAGTTCATCCATGACCGTGATGACGTTGGACCCGGTCTCGCGAATGGCGTTGAGCGCAATGGCGCGCTGCCCTCGCGACCGCACGAACGCACGCCGCTTCTCGTAAGTCAGCACGACTTCACCCAAGTCGCGCACCCTTACGGGCCCCCCGTCCGTGTACGCCACGATCGTTCGGCGAATGTCGTCCAGCGACTCGTACTTGCCGACCGTGCGGATCTGCCGTTCAATCCGTCCTTCGTGAATATTGCCCGCCGAGATATTGACATTCTCGAACCGCAGTGCGTCACGAAGCTGTGTAAACATGATGCCGCGCTGCGCCAGTTTTTGAGGGTCTATGCGCACGTGAAGTTCGCGATCACGCCCACCGTAAACATTGATCTGGCTGATGCCGTCGACGCGTTCGAGGAACGGCTTGATGTCGTCCTCAACTTCTTCGCGGATGGTTTCGACATCAAAATCGGGGTCGTCACTGGTGATCACCAGCCAGGCGATGGCGTTTTGACTTGCCGCGTCGGCGACGGTGATGACCGGTTCTTCCACACCGTCGGGGTACTCAGACACCTCGCGCAGCCGGTCGGAAACCTCCAGCCGCGCGCGGTCGATGTCCGTAGTGATGTAAAACTCGAGCGTGATCTCACACCGCCCGCGCTGGGCCACCGCCGTCATTTTCTTGAGGCCGCTGACGCGGTCGAGCGTGTCCTCCTGCTCCTGGACGATCTCGCGCTCGATTTCTTCCGGATCGGCGTCGGTCCACTGCGTTTCGATCGTGATGACCGGCTGATCAACATTCGGCACCAGTTGCACCGGAATCCTGGTCACCGCGAGCAGGCCGAATAGAACGATCAGCAGGACGCCAACGGTTACCTTGACCGGGTTCGAAATGGCGAAGCGGATGTAATTCATTCACTTCGCGCCGTGGACTGTTCCTGCACGATCAACGGTTGGCCCGGGACCAGCCGTTCAGCGCCTTCGATGACGACCTGCGCGTCGTCATCGATCACCGCCGCGCGGGCCGGGTCGATCACGTACCGATCGTCCACGGCGAACAGAACGCGCACCGGGACGGGTTGCGCGACGGGCATGGGCCCGTGCGGGCTGGCGGCTGCAACCCAGACGACCGTGCCGTCCGCCGTGCGCAGCACTGCGTCGCGCGGCGCGGTCAGCGCTTCGACGCTTTTCCCTGTTGGCACACGTGCCCGCACGCTCATGCCGGCCATCAGTTGTCCTGCCGCGTTGCCCAATCGGACTTTGACCGGAAACGTACGTGCTGCCGTCGACGCTTCAGGCACGATAGCCGTGACTTTTCCCGTCACGGTGCGCCCCAGCGGTTCGACCCAAATATCCAGGTCGTCGCCGACCTTCAAAAGGTTCACCAGTCCCTCAGGCACATTGACTTGTGCGTCGATGGCGCCACACGAAACCACCTCTACGACCGCGGCGCCTTCCTGGGCCCACTGGCCCACTTCGATGATCTTGCGCACGACCGCTCCGTCAAACGGCGCGCGGATGGTCAGTTTGTCCATCTCCGACTTGACGCGGTCGAGGCGGACCTGCGCGGCCTGCGCAGCCGCCTTGTCACCCGCGAGGCGGGCTTGGACCACTTTTACCAGCGTCTGTGCGTCCTGCAGTTCCTTGAGTTGGGCGCTTTGCTGTTCGTACAGCCCCCCCATGCGCTCGCGGTTACGCTGCGCCTGTTCCAGGTTAGCGTTGGTTTGATCGATCCGTGCGTTGGCCTGGTCGAGTTGCGCTTCGGCGTCGCGCAGGTCGAGCCGCGCCCACGTGTCATCGATCTGCGCCAGTACCGTTCTGGCCGCGACGACCTTGTCACCTTCCTCAACCGAGACACCTGTGACCCTGCCGCTGCGTTCAGACGCGACGACTGAACGGCGCACAACCTGCAGCCGGCCGATCACTGCAAGCCGATCCTGCACGGTCCGGCGAGTTAACGGCGCGATATGCACGAGCGCCGGCGGCGGTCCGGGCGGACCTTTGCGGTCTTCGTCGGACTCCTGTGCGCGCGTTGGCACGAATGACGCGCCAAGCAGTGTGACTGCGCAAACCGCGATGATCAGTCGAAAATTGCACTTGGCCATGATTGGTATTCCACGAGACAGACGAATGCCAACAGCGCGACATGTTAACGCGATCGCTCATCCGGGAACACGGTAAGTGCACAAAAAAAGCCGGGACCCAATGTCCCGGCGAGGCACAAATCCTGAAACGTGAAATGAGAAGCCTGTTGCGGACCGCGATACGCACTGGTTTATACGTACTCGCAGTCCGCGAGTTCACACTCTTGCCTGACCGATGCGCTGGACCTGATCCGCCGCATGCCAGATGCCCCGACCGTACGACTGGTGCGACGGCCGAATGGACACGAACGTAATGCCGCCGTCCGATGCCAGGTCGCAGACTTTGGCGGTGACGTTACCACTGAGCGTGGCGACGGTGTCGCCCTTGCGCAGCGGCCGACCGTCTACGTCTTTGGTCTGCGTAATCTTTCGCATCGTCGTTGAACTTTCCATAGCCCGTGGCGCCTTTCCTTGTTGATTCAGCGCGTTTAACCGCGTATCGGCCGTCGCACGCCTGTTCGGCGGTCTCTGCGCATTGCGCGAGCGACAAGCCCTCGCCCCTGTTTCGCATCCCTACCTTGCAACAACCGCACCCCGCTTCGGTCCTGAAACCACCAGACACGCGTGGCGATATGTCGCGGCAACGTCTGCTTCACAGCCGCTCGTCAAAGCATGCTAGGCGCGCCAGCTGGCATTGTGAAGCGCGCGCTCAGAACTTTTCCGCGTTCGAACGCCACTGCTCGTGAACGAATCAGTTACAGGTATGGCACACACCATCCAACGTATAATGACGTTCAAGAGCGAACAAAGTTCCAGCCATGACCGCCGCACAAACCACAAGAACGCTAGAACCGCCACCAGCACGGTGGTGGCATCCCGAAGACGACAAAATCGTCTGTGACCTGTGCCCTCGCTACTGCAAGATCGCCCCGGGCAAGCGCGGGTTCTGTTACGTGCGCGCGAACGACGACGGCAAGATGGTGCTTACTACGTACGGACGAAGCAGCGGGTTCTGCATTGACCCCATCGAAAAAAAGCCCCTGAACCATTTTATTCCCGGCACGCCAGTCCTGTCATTCGGCACCGCCGGGTGCAACCTCGGGTGCAAGTTCTGCCAGAACTGGGATATTTCCAAGAGCCGGGAGATGGACACCGTCTGCAACGAGGGCACGCCCGAGGCGATCGTCGAGGCGTGTAAGCAGGCCAACTGCCGGTCGATCGCGTTTACCTACAACGACCCGGTCATCTTCGCAGAGTACGCGATCGACATCGCCCGATTGTGCCGCGCCGAAGGCATCAAGACGGTCGCCGTGACGGCGGGTTACATCACCGAGCAGGCGCGCGATGAGTTCTACGAGTTCATCGACGCCGCCAACGTCGACCTCAAAGCGTTCACCGAATTGTTTTACAAGTACGTCACGCTATCGCACCTGCAGCCCGTGCTCGACACGCTCAAATGGCTCAAACACTCAACGGATGTATGGTTCGAGATCACAAACCTGATCATCCCGACGGAGAACGACTCGTCGGGTGAAATTGATGACATGTGCAAATGGATCGTTGACGAACTCGGCGACGACGTGCCGATTCACTTTACGGCGTTTCACCCTGATTTCAAAATGCTCGACAAACCGGCGACGCCGCATGAAACGCTGATCCGCGCGCGTCAGCAAGCGCTCGATCTGGGCATCAAGTACGCGTACACCGGAAACGTCGACGACAAACTGCGGCAGAGCACGTACTGCCATAACTGCGCAAAGATGCTGATCGGCCGCGACTGGTACGAGTTGAGCGAGTACAACCTCACCGGCAACCGGTGCCAGTTCTGCGACACGGTCATCCCGGGCGTGTTCGAGCAGACCAAAGGCGACTGGGGCCGCAGACGCGTGCCCATTCGCATTCACGACAAAGAGCATTACGTCAACATCACGGTCGAAGCGCCCAAACGCCGCAGCAGCAAAACCGTCAAGCGCATCGAAGCGCAAAAGGCGCTCGCGGACGGCAAGATCAAACAAGGCGAGTCAATCACACAGCGCAAAGCGCGCGAACTTGCACAAAAGGACAGACCTATCGCGCATCACGGTAACGCCAAAGGCGCACCCGTGGACACCGACCGCGTGGTTTCGCAAACCGCCACGGCAACTTCGACCGCCACCGCGCCCAGAGTCGAGTTAACCGGCGACGAACAACGAGCGATCGTGGCATACACACGCGCCCTTTGCGAGGCCGCCGTGCAGGACAAGCAACCGGCCGCGATACTGCCGCCACGGATCGCGGACGCGCCGACGTTTGGCCTGTTCGTGTCGCTGCGTCGCCCGACCATGCTGCGTGGCTGCCGCGGTCAGTGGGGCGCCGGGTCGACACCGAACGACATGAGCAACGCGCAGGCCGGGTCAGCGCTCGCGCCGATGCTCGCCGCCGTTGCGCCCGAAACCGCGCTGCGCGACACACGATTTCCCGCCGTCACGCCCGCAGAGTTGCCGTACCTCAACGTGGAAGTGTCGCTGATGTTCGAGCCGGTCTGGATCGACGCGGCCGGGCCGGCTATCGCCGATCACATTGCGGTCGGCACGCACGGCCTGGTCATTCACCATCCGCGCGGGCGCGGCCTGCTCTTGCCGCACGTGGCGACGCAGAACGGCTGGAACACGACCACGTTCCTCGACCGCGTGTGCGTTAAGGCGAACCTGCCGCCGGACACATGGCGGCGTGATTCGAACGCGAAGCTGATGTCCTTTCGCGCCAACCTGCTGCATGACGCGGCGCCGCAACTGCAGTTTGACGCGCGGGTTCTGGAGCAATCTGACTTTGAATCATTGCTCGATGCGATCAACGCCTGGGTACACGGTGCCGAGCCGGGGGGTGACGGCCATGAGCGATTTAACGAAACATTCACGCACGAGCTGGGTTTGTACTTGCAGACGCAGTCAGGTGTGGGCGCAACGGCGATCAGTCCGAACATGTGCCTGTGGGAGTTGGCTCGCGTCGCGGCACGGTCATTGCGCACTACGCTCGACAGTCAGGGCAAGCCGGTGGAGCCGATCGCGCGGTTGACGGTACTGTGGGAACCCGTGCCCGTTGCCGTGGAGGATTACCCGGCCCGATGCGATGTGCTCGCGGGCAGGGCGGCGTTCGCGCGCGTCGGCGACAACTGGACGCTCATCGTTCCGCGCCGCAACGACCGGCGTGAAAAGTTCTCCGAAGCGCTGCGCGTGATGAAGGTTGCCCCGCAACAGTTGGGAAAACTCGACGCTCAATTGATCGCATTTTCGTCCGTCGCGTACGAGCCCCACCAGGCGGGCGCCGCGGCATCGCAGAAACCCAAGGTCCCCCACCAGGCGAAAAGCGCGAAGGGCCACCCCATGTCGAATGCCGCAACCTCATCGGACGTCCGGCCACCCGCGCGCGCGAATCAGTTTTACCCAGGTAACCCCAACGAAATGGTACGCGCGATCGATCAACATCTCGCGACTGCGGGTAAAGTAACCGTCCGACCTTACCGCGCCGTCATGCTGCCGCACGCGGGCTGGATCTTCTGCGGTGACACGCTGGCGAAAACAATCGCGCGCGTGACTGTGCCGGATCTGGCAATCATCATCGGTCCCAAGCACACGTCTTACGGCTCGCCATTGTCGATCGCGCCGCACAGGTCCTGGCAGATTCCAGGAGCGACCGTACCCGTCGCGCACGACTGGGCGCGCCGTCTTGCGGAGTTGGCACCCCAGTTTGAACTTGAGCCCGACGCACACGGCATGGAGCACGGCTCGGAGGTCATCGTTCCATTCCTCTATCGAATCAACCGCAACGTCACCGTGCTGCCAATCGTCATCGGTGGTGTGAATTACAACGTGGCGGATGAACTGGCCACGGCGATCGCCACGCTCGGAAACGAAATCAAGCAGCGCGACACCACCGCGCCGCTGCTGGTCATCTCCAGCGACATGAACCATTTTGCCAATGAACAGGAGAACCGCCGTCGCGACATGCTCGCTGTGAATGCCATGCTCACCGGCGATCCGCAAAAACTTTACGGCACGTGCATCAACAACGACATCAGCATGTGTGGCATGGTCCCCGCCGTCACCGTCATGCGCGCCCTGCAGGCGGCAACGCCCGATTTGCAACTCGAACACATCGACTACACCAACAGTGCCGCCGTTTCCGGCGACACGTCGCGCGTCGTGGGATACGCGGGCGTGGTGATTGAATAGCAGTTCACGCACTACGGTTACGCCGACTCAATGATGATCGCCATCGCCTGCCGGGGACCCGCAGACGGGATCAACTTCAACACCGAACAGCGCCAGATCGTGTCCGTACGCATCAGACGGCCAGATCCGGCGATCCACCGTCGTCAGGTCGCTCTGCGGATCGACAAGAAACTGCGCCGAATGATTGCTGTACATGCATTGGACCAGCGACCGTGTCTTTACGTGGCCAGGTCACCCTTACCCTTGCGAAGCGCACGCCGCCACACGTATGCCATGCCTCCAGGGCTCAGCGCCAGCGGCAGCAGCAGCAGAATCCCTGTGAATGCCGTGTCCAACGGCACCCGCCTTTATGACGTTATTGTCACAAAAGCCCGCAACGCGCCAAACGCAGCCGCGCTGTTAAACTTGTGTTCGCAGTGCGGCCTACGCACGACCTTCGACGAATCACACACCGCCGCATGGGAAGCACCGCATGGAAACGACACTACTCATACTCAAACCCGACGCCGTTCAACGAGGCCTGATGGGCCGGATCATCTTCCGGTTCGAGGACAAAGGGTTCAGGATCGTCGGCGCGAAGCTGATTCGGATCGACTCCGACCTGGCGTCCAGGCATTACGCTGAGCACGTGGGTAAGCCATTCTACGACGGGCTGATCGCGTTTATCACCAGTTGTCCGGTCATGGTGTTGGCCGTGCGCGGCACGAACGCGGTCGCCACGGCGCGGAAGCTGATGGGCAAAACCACCGGCTGGGAGGCTGAGCCAGGCACGATCCGCGGCGACTTTTCCAATAGCCGATCGTTCAACCTGGTCCACGGCTCCGACAGCGCCGAGTCCGCGCAACGCGAATTGGCGCTGTTTTTCTCTGCCGACGAAATCCATGACTACGCACGCGACGTCGATGCCTGGCTCACGGCACCGGATGATTGATCGTAAAACGGCGATCGGCGGTCATGGTCCGGGCGCCATGCCCATCAGTGCACGACGCTTCGAGACCGAACAACCGCATCTGGAATTCGTCTGACATTCAACGTGGCCGCCGTCGGGCATAAAACCATGTCATCCGCAACGGTCGGCAGATCACCATCACCGTAGTACGTGAGCGCTTTGAGCATCGCGGGGGCATTGAAGTTGCCACCATCACCGCTGTGCGGTGCCCAATGTCCAGGCGAGCGTTGTGCCGTGTTGAAGGATCGCAGCGATGTCCAGGTAATCTTTTCTGTCGGCGCGGTTCAGGATCGAAACCCTCTTCGTTGCCGACAGGGTCTGAATTTATTATGTCGCCACTTGCGGTTACGCCTCGTACCCCACCGGGCTGAAAAGTTTCGTGACGCGTTTGCTGCCGTCGACGCAGGCTTGACAGACGCGATCATCTCGCTACCATTGCCCAAATCCGCCACAGTTGCGAATGGGTCTCAATAAAATAGTGGGCGCCCGGTAGCTTGGAAATGCCGCATGTATAAATATAACATATTGTCAAAACTGGTGTTAACGTTTCTCGTGGCAGTCGTTGCCACCGAGTTTAATGCACGTGCGGCCAAGGCTGAGGATGACACGCTGGTACTCTACTGCGGCCGCAAGAAAAGCCTGGTTGGGCCGATCGTCAGACAGTTTGAGCGCGAGACGGGGATTGATGTGAAGGTCAAGTACGGCAGCACGTCGCAATTGGCGCTGGCGCTGCTGGAGGAGGGTAAACGCAGCTCGGCGGACATCTTCTGGAGTCAGGATGCCGGTGCGCTGGGCGCGCTTACGGCGGTGGGTCGTTTCGCGGTGTTGCCTGACCGGGTGTTATCGACTGTGCATGAGCGGTATCGCAACCCGGAGGGTCGGTGGGTCGCGACCAGCGGCCGGGCGCGCGTGCTGGCGTACTCGTCGAAACGAGTTAAGGTCGATGCGTTGCCTGAAAGCGTATTCGACCTGACGGACGCGAAATGGCGCGGCCGCGTCGGATGGGCGCCGACCAACGCCTCATTCCGCGCGTTCGTCACCGCCATGCGCAACGAGCACGGCGACGAGAAGACGCTCGCATGGCTTCTCGCAATGAAGCGCAACAAGGCGCAGGTTTACCCCAAGAACACGCCCATCATTCAGGCGATCGCCAACGGCGAGATCGATCTGGGGCTGCCCAACCATTACTACCTGTTGCGATTCAAGAAGGCGGACAGCAAATACCCGGTCGAGCAGGCGTTTTTCAAGGCCGGTGACATCGGCAACCTGATTAACGTCGCCGGCGTGGGCATGCTAAGCACGTCCCGGCACAAGTCGGCCGCTGCGCACTTCGCCGAGTTTCTACTCTCGCCATCGGTGCAACAGTACACCACCAGCGAAATATTCGAGTATCCTGTCACGGAGGACGTCATTGTTCCCGAAGCACTGCCCGCTGCGTCGGAGTTGAACGAAAAGGCACCGAAAGTAGACTTGGACGCGATCGCGGACGTGGAGGGCACGCTGAAACTGCTGCGTGAAGCGGAATTGCTATAGAGCCCACCGTTCCTGAATTTGATGCCGTCAACCTGAGGCAGCCACGGCGCGGCGCGCGCGGATCAGCGCCTTGGTATCTGTCACTGCCGGCGGTGTTTTGCGCACTGGGCGTGCTGGCACCGGTGGGTTATGTCGTCTTGCGCGTGGTGATACCTGTGCCTGACGCGCTGGCGCACGAGCAGATCAGCCCGTTTGACATCGTGTTTCGCTGGCGTAATGCGCAGTTGCTGTTGAACACGGTGCTGCTGGTGGCCGGTGTTTTGGCGGTGACCGTATCGCTGGCGGTGCCCGCGGCCTGGCTGACCACTTGCACGTCGTTGCCGGGACGCAGGCTCTTCACGCTGCTGGGCGTGCTTCCACTTGTGGTGCCCGGCTATCTGATGGCGTACACGTTTCGATCGCTCGGTGGCGAAATCGGCGTGATCAGTCAGTTGTTCGGTATCGCGATTCCAAGGCCAAGCGGTTATTTCGGTGCTCTTCTGGCGCTGAGCCTCTACAACTTCCCCTACATGTTTTTGAACCTGCGTGCTTCGCTGCGCGAGCTTGACCCGGCGCTCGAGGAGTCGGCACGCACGCTGGGCAGCTCACCGCCCGCGGTGTTCACGCATGTGATCCTGCCGCAGTTGAGGCCGGCAATGCTGACGGGCGCGTTCCTGATCGGCTTGCACGTGATCGCGGACTTTGGTGTCGTGTCAATTATGAACTTCGACACGTTCAGCTTCGCGCTGTTCCAGCAGTACGGCATGCCGAACCGGACCGCGGCTGCGTGGCTGGCGCTGATGGTAATCGTGATGGCGGTGATATTTCTTGCCACGGAAGCGCTGCTCTTGCGCGGG
>NZCH01000117.1 GCA_002688155.1 Phycisphaerae bacterium | reverse complement strand
GCATTGTCAAGCGCGAGCCATGGGTCAAGCATTACACGTACCTGTGGGCCGCGTGGTACCTGTACCAGGCCGGCCACCGGGACGCGGTGGTCGAGTTTCTGCATCACACGTTTCAGCACACGCGGCACGAAGCGGACGTGCTGGTCGCGCACTGGGCGGGCCAGTTCGTGCGTCACAGCGCCCGCGCCGGCGCCGGGCACGAAGAGACGATCAGCATGCTGCCGTTGTTCAAGCAGGCGGCCGGCGTGAGCGATGAACACTGGCCGGACGTCGAACAGGCGCTCACCTGGTGGCTGGGCGTGTGGTGGTATTATCAGGACGAGCGCTATGAGCAGGCCGCTCGCCAACTGGGCACATTCGCGGACCTGGACCGCCCGCGCCTGATCGAAACCGCGCAGCGCTGCCTGCTGATCAGCCCGCTGTCGATCAGCGCCCGACAAATCAACCGGTTCTGGTCCGATGCGCTGTCGCAAGGCCTAATAGGCGCGGCGCAGCGTCACGACCGCACGATGTTCCACTTAAGCGGCTTCGCGCATCACGTCTGGGCGCGGCGATGGTGGTCGGCGTGCGTCGCGCTGGGATGGTCCGTCGGGACCAGTTGGCATCCCAGGTCATGGCCGGCTTGGTTGCGATTCACGCGCACGGCGCTGGTGTATTACCTGGGGCAGCCGCGGCGGGGCAAGTAACAAACGGTCCTTCGTCGAGTTTGGTGTTTAGACACGCCGCTTGCGGCGTGCTCGAGGTGCAGGCACCACGGCGAAATATCCCGCATTGGATGCGAATGTCGAGGGTCGAAACGACCTAAACTACCCCCAATGCCCGCAACGGAACCAGAAAAAGGCGCGACCGAACCTCAAAAAGGCAACCTGCACGACCTGAAAGTCAATTACCTGTGGGCGCTTCGGCTGGCGTGGTCGGTTTGTCCGCGGCTGGTGACGGCGCGGGCGGGTGTCCATCTGGTACAGAGCCTGGTTCCGGCGCTGGTACTGCTCAATACACGCCAGATCATCGTTGCGATCTACGATGCGCTGACGGCCGTGGACAAGCTGCCGGGCAAGACCGGCGATCTGGACGAGGCGATGCTGTGGTTGCTGACGTTGCCTGCTCTGGCGGTGATCGACGCGATGTGTGGCTTCGTTGGCGGGTATCTGGGCGCCCGGCTCGGGGAAGAGCTGAACCTCAAAATCAACATTCAAATCCTCGAGCAGGCGGCGCGACTGGACCTGGCGTTCTTCGAGGACCCGCAGCAACAGGACCTGCTCGCACGCGCGCAGCGCAACGCGGCTCAGCACTGCGCCCGGCTGATGAACAGCCTGCTGCACATGGCCAACGTGCTTTTGCAGACCGGGGCGTTCGTCGTGATTGTCCTCCTGATCGAGCCGTGGACGGCCCCGGCGCTGGTCGCGCTGGGCATCCCGTATCTGCTGTTTCAGTGGCGCATGTCCAAAACGCAATACTGGATCGAGCACAACCGTACCACGCGCCGTCGGTGGTCACGGTACTTCACCACGCGGCTGACCAAACACGCGTTTGTCCCCGAAGTGAAACTGCTGGACCTGGCGCCTCTGCTCATCAACAAGTTTAAAGGTTTGCTCGAGCGTTTCCGCGACGAAAACATGTGGTTGCAGCGGCGCCGGCTGGTCGGCAATGTGATCTTCGGCGTGCTGGCGACGGTGATGATCTACGGGCTGTTCACGCGCGTGATCTTTCGCGCCGTTGAAGGCGGCGATGCGGCGCCGGAACTGGGCACCGTCGTCATTTTTCTGCCGGCGCTGGCGAAGGTCTACGACATGATGAATCAGCTCGTGCGCATTGCTTCAGGCACCATGCACACGACGATGATGATCTCGAACCTGCGCGAGCTGACGCTGGCGCAGCCTGCGGCGCCGGACAACGGGCAGATCACGCCCGCTACAGCGCACGGCGAAATCGTGTTCGAACATGTGTCGTTCACCTACCCGGCATCCGGCAAACACCACGAGCCGGTGCTTCGTGACGTATCGTTTTCGATCGGCGCCGGTGAGAAGGTCGCGCTCGTGGGCGCCAACGGCGCGGGCAAGACGACGATCGTGAAACTGCTCGGCCGGCTGTACAAGCCCGACGCGGGGCGAATTCTCTTCGATGGGCATGATGTCGCCGACCTCTCGCGGACATACCTGAACCAGCAGATATCCTTCGTCCTGCAGGCGTTTGGCCGCTACGAAGCGACGGCCGGCGAAAATATCGCCTACGGCGACTGGCGCAGGCTCATGGACGACCCCGACGAGCTTCGGCGCATCGCGCAAGATGCGGGCGTCGACCAGATGATTGAGCAGTTCCCCGACGGGTACGACACGGTTCTTGGCAGAATGTTCGGCGATTTCACGCTGTCGGGCGGGCAGTGGCAGCAGCTCGCACTGGCGCGGGCGCTGGCGCGCAACCCGAAGCTGCTCGTGCTCGACGAGCCAACCTCCAACCTCGACGCCCGCGCCGAGTACGAACTGTTCGAACAGTCGCGACGGCTGGCGCGCGATCGCACGACCATCATTATTTCACACAGGTTCTCTACCGTTCGCATGGCCGACCGGATCATTGTCCTCGAGCAGGGCCAGGTCGTTGAGCAGGGCACACACGAACAACTGCAAAGCGCCCGCGGGCACTATGCGTCGCTTTATGAACTGCACACCCGGTCGCTCACCGACTAGCGCGATTTTGATTTCCGACTGCCGATTTCTGATTCAGATGCCCGGATGACGTCGTGGGTTCGTTCGCGTGGCCTAACCCCAAATGAGCCGCAGTGCCTGCACCGCGATCCTGCCGCAAGCGACGAGGCTCAATATGGACCCCCGCACCGCTGCCACCTGCGGCGCGCCCCCTGTGCGCTCGAAAATCGAACCTCGGCAATACGCTAAACTACTGTCATGTTCAGGTACGGCAGGCGCAATTCCGTCCCCGATGACCAGGTCCAGACGATGGTCATTGCCGGCCACCAGCGGTCGGGAACGACGCTGATGGTGCGGCTGTTGAACAGCCATCCGGACGTGTTCGTCACGCACGAGTTCTACAATTTCTCGGCTGTGGGCATACCGTTTAACGAGCACATGCGCGAGGTGCGCACCGCCTGGCGTGACCGGCCGATCGTGAAGGTGCCCAACCGGTTCAAACGCATGGGCGACTACGCCAATAGCGCGATGTTCGTGCACCAGTACCGCAGGTATTTGAAGTCCATCGCACGCGACGCGGTGGACGCCGACGCGATGCGCACGTGTCTGCACCGAATCGCACCGTGGGCGCGCGTCGTCGGTGACAAGGTCGCCGGTTACGTCATGAAACTCGACAAGCTCGTGCAGTGTCCGGACACGAAGCTGATCGTCATCTACCGCGACTGCCGGGACGTCGTACGGTCATCGCTGGAAAAGGCGCACTCGTCGTGGCAGGGCAAAGAGCTGGGCGACCGGCTGGCGACGCCCGAAAATGCAGCGCAAAGCTGGGTACAAGCCATCGAAACCATGCAGCACCACCGCGAACACGTGTACCCGCTACGCTACGAGCAACTCGTCAACGAGCCCAGGCGCACGCTCGAAGATCTAGGTGCGCTGCTCGACCTGGACCCCGACAAGTTCCGCATGACAATGATTCGGTCCGACCGCGTGGGCAAGCACAAACGTGGCCTGTCCGCCGATCAGATCGATCAGGTCATCCAGGTCGCCAAACCCACGATGCAGCAGTTGGGATACCTTTAGCGCAGAGCGGGGATCAAAGCCCTGCGCCCCTGAAACTGAACCGTGAATCCGGAACCAGAAACTCTGAACATCAAAACCCGAAACCCGACTCCGGTCATCGTCTGCGGACATCAGCGCTCGGGCACAACGTTGCTGTATCTGCTGCTTCAATCGCATCGTCAAATCGAATTGACTCGCGAGTACAACAACTTCGCGTGGGTCAACGCGCCGTGCAGGCACTATTTGAACAAACTTGAAAAGCGGCACACACACCGGATGGTCATCGGTGCGGGCACGCCGCGGCATCCCAGAATTGCGCGCTGGCGCGACGCGCGGTTCAAAACGCGTTACGTGCGCGCGGTGCATCGATACGCCCGCCCGTTCGTCACGATCGACGTCATCGCACAATCGATGGGCAAAGCGCTGCGCGCAGCAGACGTCGTGGGTGACAAGTACCCCGACTACGTGTTCAAGCTCGACAAGTTCTGTGCGATCGATGCCCTCAAGTGCATCGTGATCTACCGCGACGTTCGCGACGTGGCGCGATCGACGCTGGAAAAGTGCCGGGCCGAATGGCGCAACCGGCCGTTCGCGGAGAAGATGGACAGCCCGGAAAAAGTCGCCGATCGCTGGGCGGAGTCGGTGCGGACCATGCGCGCCCACGAAGATCGGCTGCTGGCCGTAAAATACGAACAGCTCGTCCAGGAACCGGTGGCGACGCTCGCGCGGATCGGCGAGTACCTGGGAGTCGCCCCAAATGGATTCAAAGCCGACATTGCGCAACCCGATCGCATCGGCAAATACAAGGATGAACTGACCGTCAAACAAGTCGATCAACTCCTGTATGTCGCCGGCGACGAAATGCAGGCGCTGGGGTATGCGTGACCCTGACTCCTGCGGGCCGCTGTCCGCGGGCGTTACAACATCGCAAATTGAAAATCGCCAATCGAGATTCGCACGTTTGACGCTCGCCCGCCACACGTGAACAATGTTGCACCAGAACACGGCCGCGTGCCCGAGTGGACTAAGGGGGCGGATTGCAAATCCGCTAGGCTTTGCCTGTCGTGGGTTCGAATCCCACCGCGGCCTGTTTCTGACGGTTGTGGGATCAGCCGCCTTGAGGTCCGTGCGTCGGCGCGCGCCGGTCTGATGCCTTTCACCGTCGGGTCGCATTGGGCACGAATATCGCACTGACCTTGAGATTGGACGCAACATGATTCCGCGACAGCCGGTGCGACAACCGCGATTGGGCTGCCTGTACCTGCCGCCCTATCGGGTCGAGGGTATTTCCATTGCCGGCGAGCAGACGGTGGTGCATGTGCCCGAACTGGACGTGGCCTTCGACATCGGGCTCTGTCCACGCGCGGCACTGTCCGCAAAGTACGTCGCGCTCTCACACGGACACATGGACCACTCCGCGGCGCTGTCCTATTACTTCTCACAGCGCAACTTCCAGGGCATGGGCACGGGAACCGTCGTGTGCCATCCGGACCTGGCGGGGCCGGTGCGGCGCATGCTCAAAGCGTGGGCGGACATCGAAGGGCAACAGACGCCCTTTACCATCATCGAGATCGAGCCCGACCAGGAACTCGAAATCAAGGGCGCGTTTTTCCTGCGCGCATTCAAGACCGAGCACACAGCCACTTCGCTGGGTTTTGTTGTCATTGAAAAACGCAGCAAGCTGCGCAAGGACCTCGTGGGCCTTGAGCAGGAAGAACTGATGGCGCTCAAACAAAAGGGCGAGCAAATCACACGGATCATCGAGGTGCCGCTGGTATGCTACACCGGCGACACGATGTGGGGTGCGCATTTCGAGCGTGAGGACGTGCTTGGCGCAAATATTCTGATCACCGAATGCACGTTCATCGAGCCCGCCCACCGCAGCCGCGCGGCGGTGGGCAAACACCTGCACGTCGACGATCTGGCGCGTCTCGTGCGACGCACCAGAGCGGAACACATCGTGCTTACGCACCTGTCGCGTCGCACGAACATGAACAGCGCCTACAGATTCCTCGAAATGGCGCTCGGCGAGCAGGATATGCACCGCATCCACGTGCTCATGGACATACGACGGAATCAGGAGCGGTTCGACCAGCAATTGGACGAGGCGCAGCGCGAGAACGAGGCGTAGTCGAGCGCGTAGCGGCAGCACCGAAGGTGCGCCCGGCAAGGCGTTCGGTCCCGTACCCGTGCGGGGGGGCTAAAGTCCCCGCCCCGAATCAAAGAACCCGACACCCGATACACGCCCATGAAAAAAAACGGCGATAGAATCGTCATCTCCGCCGACCCTTGCGGGGACGACGTTACCGCATCACGTGCGGACGCTCTGGCAACGCAGTTGTCGCTGGCGCGCGTGCGTGATGCGCGAACGATTGAGGCGGTAATCGTGTTGGCGGTCACACCGAATCGGCTGGAACTGCGTGTGCTGGACGAGCAGCGCGCTGTGCGCAACGGCGCGCCGCCACGTGGTCGGCCGGTCGTGATCGACCTGGCGCGGATCGACACGAAATCCGGCGCCGGCGCGAGTCTGCGTCAGCCGCTGGCGCGCGCGATGGGCATCAAACGCGGCGATACGTACCGTCCGCGCGTGCTTGATGCGACGGCAGGGTTCGGACACGACACCTGGCTGCTCGCGTCGCTGGGATGTAACGTCACGGCCATCGAACGGCACGCCGTCGTCGCGGCCATGCTGCAGGACGCCGTTGAGCGCGCACGCGACGTGCAACCCGATGTCGCGGCGCGCATCGCCGTGAAACACGACGATACGCATCACGTGCTCAAACGCTCCCTCGCTGATTCGAACTCCGTGGTCGACGTGGTGTACCTGGACCCCATGTACCCCGCAGGCCCACGACGCGCGGCGCAGCGCAAGGCGATGCGCGTCCTGCGCGATCTGGTCGGTGAAGATGACGACGCGACGTCCCTGCTCGATGCCGCCCGCCATGTTGCGCGCAAGCGCGTCGTCGTCAAACGCCCAATTCACGCGCCGCCACTGGCGCCTGGCCCGGTCCAGTCGCATAAGGGCAATGCGGTACGATTTGACGTGTGGGTGGGTGAATCACCGAAGTGCCCGAATACTCCATGAAATTCGAATGACGAATTCGCAGCCCCGAACCCCGGACCCCGAACCCTCAAACCCGCCCCCGCGGGTCTCGGTCATCATCCCCACGTACAACTGCGGGTCATACCTGGCCGAGGCGATCAACTCAGCGCTCGCGCAGGATTACGGCGACATGCAGATCGTCGTCGCCGATGACGGCAGCACCGACGAAACGTCCGATGTCCTGGCGAAGTACGAGGGGAAGATCACCACGGTTCAGTCCGATCACGCCGGTGCGGCCGCGGCGCGCAACGGGGCGATCGAGCACGCCACCGGATCGCTGCTGGCCGCGCTCGATGCCGACGATATCTGGCTGCCCGGCAAGGTTACCAGGCAGGTTGCCGCCATGGCCGAGCACCCCGACGCGGCCGTGTGTCACACCGGTGCCGAAATGTTCGGCACGGAAACCGGCGATGGGCCGATGGTTCACGACGTGCGCAAACGTATTCAGGGCGACTGCTTCGACGCGCTGTTCGACCGCAACGGCATCATTACCTCGACAGCGATGATCCGCCGGTCGGCGATCCCCGCGTGCGGCTTCCACGACGACCTTCGCACCGCGGAGGACTACACATGGTTCCTGATGATCCTGTTCGGCCGCGAAGCGGTATACCTGCCGGACGTCTATCTGCATTATCGCCGCCGGCCGGGCCAGCTCACCGGCGACGGGTCGAAGCGCGCTCAGGTCGACGCCGGCATCGGCCGGCTGCGCACGCTCGATATGTACGCCGACCGGATGCCAGCCGACCAGCTTGAGCACCGGCGCGCATCGGCTATCGACGAACTGAGCACCTGCACCTACTCGCGCTACTGGAACGGTGACTACAAAACGGCAACGCTCGGTTTCGCAGAACTGCTGCGCCGCGGGAGGACAATCCCCTGGCGGCATCGCGCGCGCACGAGAATCGGGTGTTGGGGTTAGGGCGCGGGTTTCGGGCGTCGGATTCCGGAGCTCGTCATTCGGATTTCATTGGGGAATCGGCCATTTGTCCGTCCGCAGCTGAAACCCGACACTACAATTCCCAGCGAACATGACCACCAACAGAACCATCTCGCTGCCCCAGTGCGACCACAAGCCCGCGCCGTACGCCGGGCCGCCGCGTGATCAGGTGCTTGAACTGCGCCGGCAATATGTTTCGCCCGGGGTGTTCACTTACTACCGCGAGCCGCTGATGATCGTCGAAGGGCACAGGCAGTACGTGTGGGACGAAGGCGGCAGGCGATACCTCGACGGGTTCGCCGGCATCGTCAGCGTCAGCGTTGGGCATTGTCATCCGTCGATCGTTGACAAGATCAACCGGCAGGTCGGCACGCTCCAGCACGCAACAACGATTTACCTGCACCCGGCGATCGGGCAGTACGCCAGGCGATTGGCGGACAAGATGCCCGAACCGCTGGAAGTGACCTATATCACCAACTCCGGCAGCGAAGCGAACGAAATGGCGGTGCTGCATGCGCGCGAGTTCACCGAAAACGCGCACGTGATCGCCCTGCGGGGCGGCTACCACGGCGGCACGTCCAGCACGATGGGTCTGACCGCGCACGGCAACTGGAAGTTCAAGTCCAACCAAACGATCAACGTATCACACACGCACGCCGGGTACTGCTACCGCTGCCCGTACGGGCTGACGTATCCGTCGTGCAACCTGAAATGCGCCCACGACGTGAAACAGGTGATCGAATACGAAACGTCAGGCCACGTCGCGTGCTTCATCGGCGAGCCGATTCAGGGCGTCGGCGGCGCGATCGTTCCACCACGCGAGTTCTTTGGGATCGTGTACGACATCGTGCGTCAGCACGGCGGGCTCTGCGTCGCGGATGAAGTGCAGGGCGGGTTCGGCAGAACGGGTGAACACTTCTGGTCTTTCGAGCATTTCGGCGTCACGCCCGACATCGTGACGATGGCCAAAGGCATCGCCAACGGCGCACCGATGGGCGCAATGACAACCCGGCCGGACGTCGCCGGCGTGCTTACCGATCGGCTGCACTTCAATACCTTCGCCGGCAACCCCGTCAGCGTCACTCAGGCGATCGCCACGCTCGACGTAATCGAGCAGGAAGACATTCAGCAAAACGCGCGCGAGGTCGGCGCCCACCTCAAGACCGGGCTGATCGATTTGCAGGACCGGCACGCGCTGATCGGCGACGTGCGCGGGCTTGGCCTGATGCTTGGCGTCGAACTGGTGTGCGACCGAACAACCAAAGCGCCTGCGCGCAACGAGGCGGCCGACGTGCTCGAACTCGCGAAGGAACGAGGCCTGCTCATCGGCAAAGGCGGACTCTGGGGCAACATATTGCGCATCAAACCGCCGATGTGCGTTACGAAGGATGACGCGGACTTTGTTATTGACTGTCTCGATGAGGTGCTTCGAATTGTGGCGCCGGCGGAGTGACACCGGATCGCCCCTCGCTGTTTTTTTCAACCCGGTCGCAAGCGATCGGGCCAGAAGCGGACAGGTCATCATTGGGTACCCGGGCATCCCCCGCCACCTCCCGCGCAGGCATCACAACAACACTCGCCGGCTCCGTCGGGCAAACGCGCTCACACACACCGCAGCCCGTGCAACCTTCACGCACGTCGATTTTCAGATCGTCTCCGACGCCGATCGCGTCTTCGCCGACGGGGCATTGAATCACGCAGATGCGGCAATCCTCGGCCTTGCCTGACATCGCGTGCCCGTCGACGCCGGTGCGCAGGCACTGCTGCTGGTTGACCAGGGCCGTACCCATGTGAATGTCGGCGGCATCGTCGACCAGTTGCAACGCGCCGGACGGGCAGACCTTCATGCAACTCAAGTCGTTGCAAATCACGCACGGCGCGTAACGGGCGATGATGTAGGGAAACCCACCGGCCATACTCGGTTCGAGTTCGATGGCGTCGGCGGGGCACGCATCGACGCACTTGCCGCATCGGCTGCACGTGTCGACGAACTCGTCCTCGGGGGCAGCGCCGGGCGGTCGCAACAGGCGGTGCTCGAGATCAATGCGCGTGTCGCGGGCATCACCAACCGATTTCGACGCGCCATGCGACACGCCGACAATGCGCTGGACACGGTTCAACGCCCGTCGGCCGCTCTGTTCCGCACGGTCGAGGCCAAACATCGCCAGCCGCCGAAAAAAGGTGCGGCGACCGACAGGCGGTTGTTGCGGCGAACTGTCTGAGGTTTCGTCGGGCATTGAGGACATGCCTGAACAACCAAATACCCAGTGAATAATAAATCCCGTCATCCGCGCGGGGGGCTGAAATTCACCACCCCGAATCGAAACCCGACACCCCGGAGCCCGAACTCAAAACGGCAACGGCTCGCTGTCGTCGCCTGGCCGGCGCGGCGGTCGATCGTCGTCATTTGATTCGTCGTCGCCCGGGTCCAGTTCGGCCAACCGTTCGTCGTCATCGAACTCGTCCGACTTCGGGTCATAATCGTCTTCGTACCAGCCGTCGGCTTCATCGTGAAACTCAGAGTCGATCGGAAAGATGTCAAATCCGTACCCGCGCCCGTCGCACTTATCTATCGGGCAGCACCAGAACCCGTGCGGCTTGCCACCGTGATCGGTTTCGATTCGCCATTCGATCAGGTAGCTTTCGTACTCACTGCCGCAGTGGATGCAGTGCACCAGCTTTGGGATATCCGGCGGCTTGAAGCAGTCGCCGTCGGGGTCCAGCGGATCGTACTTGCCACTTTCGTCCGATGCGTCAGCCGATTCGTCCGACGGCCCAGACGGAATGTCATCGCCAACTGCAGCGTCACGATCGAACGGCAAGTCGGTATTGCGCATGTCATCGGCTTTCATGGCCGTCTTGCTCCGTTTACGTTGTGCCCGCTGAATCAGCGCCGCCCACCCAAAGACGTACCGTGGCACTGGCCACATGGTATCGCAATGCGGCCGGCGATCAAACCACCGAATCACTGCCCAAACAACCCGCCGGGCACCATGGTGTCGTTTTCGTAGTTCTCGTCGATCAGTTGGTCGTGCGCAACCGTCGCGGCCGCGGCGAGTTGGTCGCAACACTCGTTCTCCTCAACGCCCACGTGCCCCCGCACCCAGCCAAACCGCACGTCATGCCTGTCACACAATTTGAGCAATCGCTGCCAGAGGTCGGAGTTGGCCGCCCGGTCGTTGCGCGTTCGCATCCACTGGTTCTGCTGCCACCGCCGCGCGGCACCGTTGGCGTACGAGTCGCCGACGTAACGCGAATCACTGAGGATCACCACCCGTGATTCTTCGGTCAGCGCCTCGAGCCCCGCGATCCAGCCCATCAGTTCCATGCGGTTGTTCGTCGACAGGCGATATCCGGTCGACAACTCCCTGCGGTGCTCCCCATGCAGCAGTACCACGCCATACCCGCCTCGCCCGGGGTTCGGATCACACCCGCCGTCCGTATAAATCACCACGTCTTTCCGTGCCAGAAGTGCCGCGTGCGGTGCCGCGTCGTGCGGGTCAACCTCTACCAAAAGCGCACTGACCCCCGACGCTTGCGGCTTCGCGCTCGCGCCTTTGCGCGATTCGCCTGCGGCCACCGCACCAGGCCCGTGTTCGAATGCCCGCTCCGCCTCATCGCGCGTTGGAAACGATTTATACGACGCCCCTGAAAACCCCTCCACCTGCGCTGCGCACTGCGACCACGCCGCATAAACCCCCGGCCTGCGCCCGCGCCAAACCACGTAATACTTCTGCTTTGCACGCACCACGAACGAGAAGCATACCCACTTCGCGATGATCGGCACGAATGCTTGAGGATCACCGTCACCCCGGGCGCGTCATTTTGTCCGGGTCCAGTAGCTCATCGAGTTTCGTGTCGTTGATCAGGCCCTGCTCTTTGACCAGTTCGCGGATGGTCTTGTTTTCTTCGAACGCCTGCTTAGCGAGTTTGGCGGCGTTGTCGTAACCGACTTCAGGGGCCAGGGAGGTGACCATCATCAGTGACTGGTCGATCAATTCTTCGCAGCGCTGCTTGTTGACCTCCAGGTCGGTGAGCAGTTTGTCGACGAACACGTTGGATACGTTTGCCAGCAGGGTCACGGACTCGAGGAACGCGTCGATCATGACGGGCATGGCGACGTTTAATTCGAAGATTGACCCGATGCCGCCCAGGTCCGCCGTGGTGACCACGGCGTCATTGCCGATCACGCGGCAGGCGACCTGAATGACCGACTCACAAATGACGGGGTTGACCTTGCCGGGCATGATCGAACTGCCGGGCTGAATGGCGGGCACCATCAGCTCAAAGATCCCGCAGCGCGGGCCCGAGCCGAGCCAGCGGATGTCGTTGGCGGTCTTGGTCAGGCCTGCGGCGATGGTTTTGAGGTTGCCGTGACACAACGTGAACGTGTTCTTTGCGGCCTGCGCTTCGGGATGATTCTGCGCTTCCTTGAACTCAATACCGCTGCGCCGGGCAAGCACGTCGCACACGCGCTGACTGAATTCAGGGTGTGTGTTGATGCCCGTGCCGACGGCCGTCCCGCCGATGGGCATGGCGATCTTCAGATGCTGGATCGCGTCACTGGCCAGACAAACCGCGTGCTTCGCCTGTTGCGCGTAGCCTGAAAAGACCTGCCCCACACGAATGGGCGTGGCGTCCATCAGATGGGTGCGGCCGATCTTGACGATGGCGTCCCATCGCCTGGTTTTGTCATCGAGGTCTGATTGAAGTCGCGTCAATGCGGGCAACAGATCATTCATGATCGCGATTGCGGCGGCAATATGCATCGCCGTCGGAAACGTGTCATTCGACGACTGACCCATGTTGACGTGGTCATTGGGGTGGACACGGTCGGCATCGGGATCGCTAAGGCGTAAACGGCTTGTGGCGAGGTTGGCGATGACCTCGTTGGCGTTCATGTTGGTGCTGGTGCCCGAGCCGGTCTGATAGACGTCGACGGGGAACTGGCCGTCGTGTCCGCCTTGGGCAACTTCGTTGGCGGTGTCGATGATCGCCCTGGCGATTGTCGTGTCGAGTTTGCCCAGGTCCAGGTTCGCCTGTGCGCACGCGGCCTTGAGGTGCCCAAACGCACGGATCATCTCAACAGGCACGGGCCGATGGGCGATCGGAAAGTTCTCCACCGCCCGTTGCGTGCTCGCGCCCCACAACGCCCAGTCGGGCACTTGCATATCGCCCATCGAGTCCTTTTCAATCCGGTAACTTTCAGTCATGGTTCACGTCCATATCGGAGTCAAAAAGTCATAAAGCCAAAAGTTTCACATTGAAGCCACGCATGATATCGCACGGCATTGGACTTGCCGACTGTCCTACTTGGCATATGCCCCCATGCCCGGGTACGGTTTCCTGTCGGTGCCCACGCTGTACGGCCGGGGGCGTCGGCGTCATGCACGGTGGCGCCCAGGGCACACGCCATTGATAACGATTCCCCAGGAGTTGCCGGTGCTGACGCGATTGTCGTTGTAGACGCTGTCGCGCCAGGGTCCGACGCATCGCGATCGCATTCCAGTCGTGCCCGATCCGACGGTTCGCGCCCGCGTTTGTGCGCATCGTTGAACAGGTCGGTCAGCCGGCACAAGTGGTGGCGATGTCGTGGCTCGATCGGTACGTGCTCATCTTCGGAATTTTGCCATGGTTCGTGTCAGGCGACGTGCCGGCACGGATCGCCCGATTCTGGCCAATAAGGTGCAACGACTCACGTACCAGAGGCTCGAAACGATGCAACCGCCTCCCCAATGGATGTACGCGATTCCGACGCTGCCGGGCGCGGGTTGGGGAACTGAGGCTTACCGGCTGTTTGGGCAAGCGCCTGCTCGTTCACACCATCATCCTGCGGCGGTATAGTCTGCGCGTGGCGGCGGTGACGATTACAGCGCGGTGGCAGCATTTCGCATACGTCGGCGTGACGGCGGTGGCGTTGTCGTGGTGTTTCCCGCAGCCGGGGCTGGGTTGGCTGGCGCATGTGGCGCTTGTGCCTGCGGCGGTGCTGGCGATGCGCTGCGCGAGCGGTTGGCGGTTGTTCTGGACGGCATATCTGGTGTCGGGGGTGTGGTGGGTTTGGATGTTGCGCTGGCTTTGGCCCGTGACAGTGCCGGGGGCGGTGACGTTGTCGGTGTATGTAGCCTTGTACTGGCCGGCGTCGTTGCTTGTGCTGCGCTGGCTGCATCGCGGCCTGCGCGTTCCAGGGGTGGTCGCGCTGCCTCTGGCGTGGACGTCGCTGGAGTTTGTGCGCGGGTACATCGTGATGGGCGGGTTCGGTTGGTTCGCGCTGTCGCACTCACAGGCGGCGTACGAGCCGACGGACGCGGCCGGGCGAATCATTCAGGTGGCCGACCTGTTCGGAGAGCACGCGGTGACGTTTGTTGTAGCGATGACGAATGGGTTGATCGCGGACATCTGGGCCAGGGAGTCGGAAAATCGAAAGTTTGTTTGGACCGGGCGCTGGGGGCCAAGTGGGGTGGTTTGGGGGGTTTGTCTGGGGTTGGCCTGGGGGTATGGGACGTATCGGGTTGGGGAGTATGACGTTGCCGCTTCGCCGGGACCGGTGATTGCGGTGGTTCAGACAAACGTGTCACACGACAACAAACTGCGTCGCACGCCGGAGCTGGACGCGGCCAACTTCGCGGCCATGGTGGACCTGACACGGTCGGCACTGGACAACGCGGCCGACACGGACCTGGTCGTCTGGCCCGAGACGATGGTCCCGGGCATTCTCAACCCGCAGTCGGTGGAGATTTCGCGCATCAGCGGGCGGACGTGGCATGAGTATCACGAGACGGTCGCAAA
The DNA here is from genome assembly GCA_002688155.1 of Phycisphaerae bacterium. Taxonomy (GTDB): domain Bacteria; phylum Planctomycetota; class Phycisphaerae; order Phycisphaerales; family Phycisphaeraceae; genus ARS1224. Next base: position 12,250 of record NZCH01000117.1, on the reverse strand, counting down.
ATTGGCGGACCGGCGGGACGTGCATCTGCTCGCGGGCGCATCGGCCATGCAGTGGCGGGACGTCCGCGACGAAAAGGGCACGTTGTTTGCACCGGACAACCGCTACAACGCCGTGTACCTGTACCGCTCCGACGGCACACAGGCGCCGCAGCGTTACAACAAGATGCACCGCGTGCCGTTTGGCGAATACATCCCGTGGGTTGACAAGCCGTGGCTCGCGTGGTTGAAATCCTGGTTCTTCGATTCCCTGAGCCCGTACGAAAATGATTACACGCTAACGCCGGGGCAGATGCCCGTGGTGTTTGAAATCACACCCGAGATCCGAAACCCGGGACCCGCGTATCGAGTTGTCACGCCCATCTGCTTTGAGGACGCCGTACCGCGCGTGTGCCGCCGGATGGTGTACGAACGCGGGCGCAAGCGCGCCGACATGCTGGTAAATGTGACCAACGACGGTTGGTTCGGTGGCGTCAGCATGCGGGCACAGCATTTTCAACTGGCGGCGTTGCGCAGTATTGAAAACCGCGTGCCGACGGCGCGGGCGGTGAACACGGGGATCAGCGGTTTTATTGATTCACTTGGTCGCGTTGGGCCGATGGCCGAAGATGAAGGTGAAATTACGCGTCAGCGCATCGCTGACGCTTTGACGCATCGCGTGACGCTTGACCGGCGGTCGACACTGTTTGGGCGGCTGGGGCACCTGCCTGTCGGCGTGCTGTGTCTGGCCACAGGCGTGATGACGGCCCTGGGCATTGTCCGCATCGGCCGTGAAAAACAAGCGGCTCGTCAAATCGCGGCGGAATCAGACTCGAAATGAATTCAACCAGTTACGGAACAATCACTTACACCCGAATCAAATGCCCGGAAGTTGACACAGCGTCGTCGTCGTGGTTGATCGACGTTCACCCGTGCGAGGTTCGCCTTGACAAACACGCCCTTACAACCTCATAATGCGGGGCAACCCGATCGGCCGGTTCGATCGGGACTTCCGCCCACCGACAGGGGTTGGTCCGGCCGCTTGCCTTCACCGGCCCTTCACCGCGGGCGCACAGAGCCTCGCCCGGCGCATGGCTCGCCCGCTGACACCGCTTTGAGGAGTCCGTGATGAGTATTCTCACCAGAATCTTTGTGGTCCTGGTTACCCTCCTGTCCGTCTTGCTTGTGGCGCTGATCGTGCCGTTCGTCGCCAATACGCAAAACTACAAACAATTGGCCAACGACACCGCGGCGCAACTGGCCGTGGCCGAGCGCCTGGCGCAGATTAAACAAGAGGAGATCAATCAGGCGCTTAGTGAAATGAACGAAACGGTCACCAAACTGCGTGACGCCGAGCGCAACTACCAGGCGCGCATCACCGAACTGGTAACCACGCTCGCCGATGCACAGGCCGACGTACAGCAGGAACGGGCGGAAAACCTCAAGGTCGCGTCAGACGTGTCACGCCTCTCGGCATCGCACGAGCAGTTCGGCCTGATCATGACCCAGATGCAGAGCGAACTCACCGAACGTCGCGAGCGCATGCTCGCGCAGCAGACGAGGGTGATTGTGCTGACGGATGAATCCAACGAGTTGCAAAGCCGCATTGCGACGCTGACGCGCGAACTCAGGCGGATGAAGGAGCGGATGGCGACGCTCGAAGAGGAAAACATCGATCTGACGCAAACGCTCGAGCGGGTTGACCCGCAACTGCAGAGTTCTGAGCAGACGAGCGACGCGCGCGTGTTTGAGCCCGCCAGCCGGATCTCCGGTAAGGTCACGCAGGTTCAGGAGCACAGCGGCGACACGTTCGTGCAGATGAACGTGGGCACGAACGACGGCGTCGCCAGCGGCATGAAGTTTTATATTTCCCGTCAAAACGCGTTCATTGGCACGGCGGTGGTGACCGCCGCCGACGCCCAGATGTCCGCGGCGCGCATCAAACTCCGGCAGGGCAACGTGCTCGTTGACGACACGGTCGAGACCGGCGGCTACTAAATGACGTGGGACCAGCCGCACGACCTGCGACCCGCGAATCCGCAAGGCGATGAGAACCAGTCATGGGTGAAGTATCAACGAGAGTCCGACGCGGCCCGGTACGCAGTAATATTTATACGGTCATGGCGCTGATCGCCGTGCTCACGCTCGCGGTCGCCGTATTCTTCGTCGGGTCGCGAAACATCGCACAGGCCAACCCCGATGTGCCATTGCTCGACAAACTCTTCAAGGTCGAGGTCGCGACACTCGATTCGTAGCCGGGGGCGGCAAGTCAAACGCCATCAATCGATCGACAAGCCGGCGGACCCTGTCCGAGGTCGGTGTTCAACGCGCGTTGAATGTCCGGGCCGGCCTGACCAGAAAATGTGGGTAGGAATTCGACTTTGATCGTTACCTGCCGTTGGGCACGAGCCGCCCGTGCGTTGTCATGTGCGTGACCGGCCGTTACATTGGGCAACACGACATGGAGAGCACGTGATGATTCAGGGCGCTTTGACGGCGATGGTGACCCCGTTTCGCGATGGGCGGGTGGACTACGCCCAACTGTCGGGTAACGTCGCGTTCCAGATCGACCAGGGGATCGACGGCCTCGTACCGGTGGGCACGACCGGCGAGTCGCCGACGCTGTCCCACGAGGAGCACCGAAAAGTCATCGAGCACGTGGTGGAGCAGGCCGCCGGCCGCACGAAGGTCGTCGCCGGCACCGGCTCGAACTCAACGACGGAAGCGCTTGAATTGACCCAACACGCCAAAGCCGTCGGCGCCGACGCGGCGCTGATGGTCAACCCGTATTACAACAAACCGTCACAGGAAGGGCTTTACCGCCATTTCATGCAGGTCGCCGACGACGTGGGCCTGCCGATCGTGCTGTACAACATTCCCGGCCGAACGAACATCACCATGTCGCCGGCGACGGTCGCCCGGCTGGCGCGGCACCCGATGATCGCCGCTATCAAGGAGGCGACCGGCTCGCTCGATATCGCCAGCGAAATCGCCAACCTTTGCGGCGACGACATCGCCATTGTCTCCGGCGACGATTCGCTCACACTGCCACTGATGTCGATCGGCGGCAAAGGCGTGATCAGCGTGCTGTCGAACATCATCCCTGCTAAGGTCAAGGCTCTGAGCGCGGCCGCGCTCGCTGGCGACTTCGTCGCGGCGCGCAAACAACACCTCGAACTGTTCCCGCTGTTCAAGGGCATGTTCATTGAAACCAACCCCGTGCCGATCAAGACTGCGATGGCAATGATGAACACCGACACCGGCGAACTGCGCTTGCCACTTTGTGAACTGGCGGCGGAGAATCGCGAGGCGCTCGAACTGTTACTTAAGGCACACGCATTGATATGACCCGACAGGTCGGGGAACTTAAGCCCCTGGCCCAAACCCGACACCTGCCACCTGTCCCCATGACCCTCTTCCACCCGATTGAACCGCTGCAATCCGCCGACGTTCCGGAAAAGAAGACGCCCAACTGGAAACTGATGGGGCCAGGTGCGGTGCTGGTGGGTCTGTCGATTGGCGCCGGCGAGATCATCATTTGGCCACGCATTGCCGCGGAGTATGGCTCGTCGATGGTCTGGGCCGCGATCGTGGGCGTGTTCCTGCAGATGTGGATCAATCTCGAAATCGGCCGATGGACCATCGCGACGGGTGAAACGGTGTACACCGGCTACTGCCGCATGTGGCGCGGGTTCGCGTTTGTATTCATCGGGATCACCATCTTTGCCTGGATCGCGCCGGGGTGGGGCCGGGCGTCGGGCTCCGCGCTCAAGGCGCTCGTAGGGTTTTCGCTGGATGCGGACTGGCAGGACAACAAGAACTGGGTCTGGTCAGACACGCTTTGGACGACGATCACCTTTGTCTTTGTCGCGTTGGCGTTGTTTGGACCCAAGCTCGTTTATCGTTCCGTTGAACGGACCGTTGAAGCGCTCGTCGTTATTGTGGTGATCGGACTGATCGCCGTTGCCATCGCGGTTGGCACGTCGCAGACGTGGAAGGAACTGGGCATTGGGATGGTGCAGGTCGGTCACGTTGAGGAGTCGGGCCGGCGTCGTCTGAATTTGAACGAGGAACAGACCACTCAATTCAAGAGTGGAGTGATCACGAAGCCACTATGCGCGGCGATCAGCGCTAGCCTCGAACTGAAAAACATCGACGACGAATCAGACCTGACGATTACGAAAGAATCTGATGCACACTGGTCGATCCGGGTCACGGACACGGGCCAGACGTATCCGGTGACAGTCAAGGAACTGTCGCTGATCGCAACGACCCCGGCCATTACCGCCAAAGCATTTTTCATCGCGCTGGTATTCGCTGGCGCCGGCGGCACGGCCAACCTGTTCTACACGTTCTACCTGCGTGACAAGCACATCGGCATGGGAGCGCGAATCCCGAGCATGCACAACCCGCTGCGCGGCAAGACGGAAAAGACGCCCACGACCGGGTTTGCCTACGTGGACAACAACGCCAACCGAGGCCGGTTTCGAAAGTGGCTTAGCTTCGTGCGCGCGGACCAGGGTTGGTTTTTCTTCGGACTCAACAGCGTGACGATTCTGTTGTTCATATTCGGCGCCCTGGCGGTGTTGCGCCCGGATGGGATTGTGCCCGGCAAGGGGACACTGGTCTGGGATGAGGCTGCAGTGCTCGAGAAAGTGTGGGGCTCGGCGGGGCGCGTGACGTTTTTGTGTGTCGGTCTCGCGACGTTGTTCTCAACGCAACTGGCGCTGATCGATGGCGTCGCACGATCGATGGCGGACCTGCTCTACACCAACTTTTCCGCCGCGCGCAAACGCGACGTGGGCTGGTGGTACCTGATTGTCGCAGGCATATGGATCGTCGCCGGCTGTGTCATCACGTTCATCATGGAAGGCCTGGGCGTCAGCGACCTGGGATTCCTGTTCAACGCCGCGTACATCGGCGGGTTCGCCATGGCGATCTATGTGCCACTGACGCTGTACATGAACCTGCGGCACCTTCCCAAGTCGGCGAAGCCGGGGTGGTTCAGCATCGCCATGATGGTCATTGCGTCGTGTGTTTACGTGGGGTTTGCCGTATTCTGTCTGGTGTCGGAGGTGCGGGTGCGCATCGGTGGGTGATCAGGCAGATGTTTGACGGCGCACAGCCAAACACCACCGCACAGATGATCCAGCACTTTTCAGCCAGGTCGCGTGCGACCGGCACTGGTTGCAAGCGACCTGGCTGAAAACAGGGGAACAAACATGTTCGACGACAAAGTTTCAAAGAAGTTGTACGACCGCGCGGGCGAGCGCCTCGCGACGGGCGTGTCGACCGTCTTTCGCAGGTCGGTTACGCCAACGCCGCTCTACATGACGCACGGCGACGGGCCTTACCTGTTCGACGTCGACGGGCACAAACTGCTGGACTATGGCCTGGCGTGGGGGCCGCTGATTCTTGGCAACAACCATCCGAAGCTTAATGAGGCGATCACCGCGCAGCTTGGCAGGGGGTACACGTTCGGTTACCAGCACGAGGGCGAGATTCTGCTGGCGGAACTGATGTGCAAGGTCGTGCCGGGTGTGGAGCAGGTACTCTTTTCCAACACGGGCAGCGAGGCAGTGCAGGCGGCGCTGCGCATCGCGCGGGCGTACACCGGCCGTGAAAAAATCGTGCGCTTTGAAGGCCATTACCACGGCTGGATGAACAACGTGCTGGTCAAGGCGGACGACGACGCGCCAACCTGCGGCGGCTCGGCGCCGACCGTCGGCGGCCAGCCGGCCGACGAACTGGCCAACACGTTGTCGCTGACGTGGAACGACATTGAAGCCGTACGCAAGGCGTTCGATGCGCACCCGGATCAGATCGCCTGTGTCATCACCGAGCCGCTCAATATCAATAACGGCTCGTGTATGCCAGACGACGGTTACCTGCAGGGGCTGGTCGATCTTTGTCACGAGCACGGTGCTCTGTGCATTTTTGACGAAGTGGTCACCGGTTTTCGCATCGCGCTCGGTGGAGCGCGTGAGTACTGTGGCGTGCAGCCGGACATGTCGACGTATGCCAAGGCGATGGCGGGGGGGTTCTCAATGGCGGGCATCGGCGGACGGCGCGATATCTTCGACACGCTCAGTGACGGACGGACCACCCACGCCGGCACGTACAACGGCAACCCCATTTGTCTCACCGCCGCGTTCATGACGATCAGCACCCTGTCCGAGCCAGGCACGTACGATCGGATGAACAGGCACGGTCACGCGATCCGCGAAGCGCTTGAGCGCGCAGCCACAGACAACGGGCATCAACTGATCACTTGCGGCGCAGGCACGGCGTTCAGCGCGCATTTCGACCTGGACGCACCGCCGCGCAATCACCTGGACGTGGTGCAGGCGAATGTGGCCAAGAACGACGCGTTTCGAGCGCTCATGCTCGAACAGGGCGTGGCCTGCCTGCCCGCGGGGCGGTGGTATATCGGTGCGGTGCACACCGATGATGAACTGGACATCACACTACCGGCGATTGAGCAGGCGATGAAATCGATTTAACGGCGCTGTGCGGCACTCCCGGGCACACGGCCTCGGCGTGGCCGCGTGGGTTCCTGGCGGACAGCATCAATCTGGTTACAGTAAACGGCGGAATCAAACATGCGATGCAAAGACAAACTCGTTTTGATCACCGGCGCCGGCGTGGGCATCGGCCGGGCGGCGGCGCTGTGGATGGCGCGTGAGAACGCGAAGATCGCGATCAACTCGCGCAGCGACAGTGGTCAGGCCGTGGCCGATGAAATCAACGCCGCCGGCGGCGAGGCAATCTTCGTGCGCGGGCAGGTGCAGGTGCCCGACGACGCCAAACGCATGGTCGACGAAACGATCAAGGCGTTTGGTGGTCTGAACGTTCTGGTCAACAATGCCGGTGTCGTGTACGGCGGGTCCGTCGACTCGCACACCATCGAAGAGTGGGACGAGCAGATGGCGATCAACGTGCGCGGCGTGTTCCTCGTCTCACACTACGCGACCAAACACATGCTAGAGCACGGCGGCGGGTCAATCGTGATGAACTCGTCCGTGTGCGGCGTCAAGGGCCTGAAGATGCGGGCCGGTTACTCGGCATCCAAGGGCGCCGTCGTCGCGCTGACCAAAGCGATGGCGGCTGATTACGTCGACAAGGGCATTCGCGTGAACTGCATCAACCCCGGCACGACGCTCACGCCGTCGCTTCAAGGGCGCATCAACGCGTTCGATGACCCGGTCGAGGCGAAGAAGATGTTCATCGCGCGCCAGCCAATGGGCCGACTCGGCGAGTCCGACGAAATCGCCGCCGGCATCGTGTTCTTTGCATCGGACGAGTCTTCGTTCTGCACCGGTGCGATTCTGAACATCGACGGCGGGTTGACGATTTGAATGTAACGTACCCGGGTACCCTGGTACGGAGTGCCAGCTATTTTCGATCTGACTGACCATCACGCTCTCGTCACCGGTTCAAGCAAAGGCGTCGGCCGGGCAATCGCTTATTCGCTGGCGCAAGCGGGAGCGGATGTCGTCATTCACGCTCGTGAACTCAACGACGAGGCCAAATCGTCCATCAAGCGGTGCAAAGCACACGACGTGGACGCGCAGTTCGTTGCCGGCGACCTTGCGCAGTCATCGGAAGCGGTCGTCGACGAGGTTTTCGCCGCCGCGCTGGAAGCGAATCCCGACATTGACATCCTGATTAACAATGCCGGCGCGTTTTTTGATGTACCTTTTCTTGAAATGACATTCGACGGGTTTGAAAAGACGATCCGGCTCAACGTCGAGGCCGGCTATTTTCTGACTCAGCGGTTCGCGAAGTATTGGATCGAGCGCCGCGTCGCAGGGCGGGTCGTGTTTGTCGGGTCGATTAACGGCGAACTTGGCGAAGAGCACAGCACGGCCTACGACATCTCCAAGGGCGCGATCCGCATGATGGTCCGAACGCTCACCATCGCGCTGGCGCGTCACAACATTCGCGTCAATGGCCTGGCACCGGGACTGGTGCGTTCGCACGCCACGCTGTGGCTCGATGACAAACCTGAGCGTGAGAAATGGCTCGCCGCCCACACGCCCAACGGGCTGGTGCCCGACTCCGCCGTCTGCGGCCCCGGTGCGGTCTACCTGGTCAGCGACGAGGCCGAGCACGTGCACGGCCACATGCTCATGATTGACGGCGGGATGGGCGCCTGGCAACACCCCGACCCACCGGCGGATGCGAGTGATGTCGGTCTTTAGCGCGGGCCTCACACCATTTCAAACGGACTGCGTTCGAGCCCGCGATTCAGGACATCTTCGCCGCGGACGAGGAAGTAGCGGCGTGCAACGGGGTCGCCGGTGCGGTAGTCTTCGTACATCTTTTCGCCCATGTCGCCGTCGGCGCGCATATACCGAAGCACGAGAACGCGTCGCCAGCGGTCGGAACTGTTGGGCACGGATCGGTGGGGAATCATCGTGTCGTGGATGGCCATGCCACCGGCGGGGATGCGGTATTGCACCTTGTTGTCCTCCACGTTGTCGGGCAGCGCGTCAGGCGAGATCATTTCGTTGAACATTTGATCGTCCCGGTTGTCGATGGGCAGTCGACCCTTTTTGTGCCAGCCGGGCAGGACGGCCATCGCGCCGTTGTCTTCGTCCATGTCGTCAAACGCGATCCACAACCCGCACGGCAGCGGCCCGCCGACGTTCCAGTACGGTGCGTCCTGATGCCAGGGGACCACGATGCCCGACCCGGGCTGCTTGCACAACATGTGTGAAGACCAGAACACGATATTTGGGCCAATCTGCTGTTCGATCATGTCCAGAACCTTCGGCTCGATCGCGAGGTCCCAGATCCACTGATCAAAAAAGTGCGGGCAGATGATGTCCGCCGGGTCGCGGCCGGGCTGCAGGCGGTCGAGCATCGCGTCGAGTTCTTCACGGCACGACGCCAGCGTTTCGTCGGTGAGGAACTGGCCGTACGTGTGGTAACCGTTCTCGCTGAAGAAGGCCGAGTCTTTGTCGGTAAATTGCCAGTCGTCACGGATCATCGACATGGGGGTTCTCCGCTTAACGTGGTGATCAACATGCGGACCATTATACGCCCGACTGATTGACGCAGCGGTGTTGCACGCAGGATCGACCAGAGACAACGGACCTGCACGCGAACGTGTCAGGATGCGCGTGGCGCAGGTGTGCCTGTGCCCCAGCTGGAGCCAGGGTCGATGACCTGGATCGCGCCGGGGGCGAAGGTGTTCTCGGGGGTGGTGGTGAGAGTGAGGGATTGGGTTTTGCCGGCGGGCGCGAAGGTGAGTTGGAGCCCCTGGGCATGCCGGTTCGCGGTGCGGAGACGGGGTTGAACTTGCGCGAGGTGGTCGTGCGACGCTTGCGGGGGCACGGGTTTGTCGTTGAGCAGGACAGTTCCGCCGTCGCGGGAGGGCATGGGGACAAGGACTCGTGCGGCCATGTTGGCGGGCAACGTGATTTGCATGTGCACGCAGCGCGTGTTGGTGTCTTGCCTGCACGAGACAACGACAACGCCGCGCGGGGTGGGCACGGTGGCGTCGAGCCAGTGCAGATCCTGGAGCCTTGGTTCGATGGCGACGGTGGCGAAGCCGGGCTCGATGGGTCGCACGCCCGCGACATATGCGGGCAGGTAGTAAACCGGCGCGGCGCAGAACGCGTGGCACAGGCTCCACAGTCGCGGGGGCAACGTGCCTGGTTCGCTGCCGGGGTCGAAGGTTTCCCAGAACGTGGTCGCGCCGCGGTCGAGCATGCCGCCCCAGTATTCGCTTACGCGGTGCAATGCGGCGTCGAATCGGCCGGACGCGGCCAGTGCGATGAGCATGTAATGGTTCATGTAGCCGGCCCGCATGGGCGGCGCCTTGTCTGGGTCGAGCAGGACCGCCAGCGCGTCGCCGCGCCGTGCGACGGAAATGGTGTCATACAGCAGCGCAAGGCCGTTTGTGATTTGAGTGATGGTGGCCGACTCGTCGGCGCTGTCCCGCATAGCGCGGCGTTCGTCGGACCAGCAGGCGCTTTCGACGTCATGGGCAAGTTGGTCAGCACGGGCTTGCCAGGTTTGGGCGTTGGTGGCCTCGCCGATCGCGCCCGCCATGTCGGCGGCGCAGCGCAGCGCGTGGCAGTAAATGATGTCCTCGGCGACTGGTCGGTTGCCGGCGCTGATGTTCGAGAGGTTATCGACGAAGCCGCCGAGAAGATCGCCGTCGCGTTGCTGGAACAGGCCATCCGCACCGCGGCGGTCGTGGTACCAGTCGAGGCAGCGGCGGACGCTGCCGAACAGTTCGTGAACGAGTGATTCGTCTCCCCAGTGCTGCCAGTGGTTGAACAGGCTGATAAGCCAGAATGCAGGGTACTCAACGAGAATGTATCGGCCCCACTCGGCGGGCCCCACGGGGGGGATCGCCCCGTCGTCGCGCTGGATCCAGGCGAACTGGCGCAGGCATTTACGTGCCAGGGCCTCGACGCCAAAGGCGTGATACGAGAGCAGTGCGCTGACCGCCAGGTCGCCGCAGTACAACGCTTGCTCGCGCCACGGGCAGTCTTCGTATTGGTCCTGCATGCACATGCGGACGGTGTATGCACCGACGTCGAAGATGCGGTTGAGTTTGTCGTCGCTGCACGAGAATCGGCCGCGCGGCTCGACGGGGTACGAACGTCGCAGGCACATGACACGGCGCACGTGTACGGGCGCCGGGCAGTTGCGAAAAGTGAGCATGAGGTATCGCGCCCCGCGGCGTTCGTACGTTTCACAGATCTGCGGCCGGGAATCGGGCCGGAGGTTGAACCGATCAACCTGCGTGAGGTTCAGCGATTCACCGTAGGAAACTTCAATGGTTCCGCCCCCGCATTCGGCGACGTCAATCAGGAAGTAGCCATACGTTTGCACGCCAAAATCGATGATCAGTGACGGCGCGAAGTCGCCGCGCAGCGGTTGGACGATGGTGCACGCGGCGTCGTCGCGGGCACATGCGTCGGGTTGGTCGACGTCGTATCGTTTGCCGCCGTAGGCGCAGCCGGCCGTGTGGTAAAAGACATCGCGCGGCGGCAGCGGTTCGCAGCGCATGTGCGGAATGTCGCGCTGCAGCAGGCGGTCGTATGTCCACGCCAGCGCGTCGCCCAGTTCGTGTGCGGTTGGCCAGTCGTGGTCGTCGAAGTCTGCATCGTGCCAGTTTATGGGTTCGCGACGCAGGTCGGTGACCTGCTTGAACCCGCCGCGGTGACCGGTGATTGGGTCGGTGTCGACATGTTGTGCGGGGTCGCGCAGGACGCGCCACGTGGCATCGGTCGCGATGACCGGCCGGTCGTCGACGTGCAGTTGCATGAGCAGGCCGCCGGGGCCAGGGTCCTGGCTGAGCGTACTGTGCATGCCCGGACCGTAGTTGTAGCATCGGACCGCGATGACGTTATTGCCGGCGTGCAGGGCCGTGGCCAGGTCGTAGCACTCGAAGTATTTGTAGTTCAGGTCGGTCGGGCAGGCGCCGTGCCCGATCCATTGGCCATTGACCCAAAGCGTGTAGTGGTTGTTGGCGGTGACCCAGACCCGTGCGTCGTCGGGTTGGCCGTCGAGTTGTACAACGCGCCGTGCGAGCAGATGGAAGTTGTCCATCGTGTCACAGGGCGGATGCCATATCCATTTTGCGTGCCAGGACGGCGGCGGATCGGCGGCGGCGTGAGACTCCATCGTAGGCATCGTAATGGTTGTCGCGATTGGTGGATACGAAGTTGGGGCGCGTTGTCCTCGCCGGTCAGATCAATATGATATCGCCCTGTCGCCGCGCCACGTGCGTGCGGTGATGCCGCCACGCCGCGTACGGCAACGATCCACTAAAGAAGGAAGCCAACTCATGCCCAAGCGTCCCAAGATCGCGATCATTGGTGGTGGCAACGTGGGCGCGTCGTGTGCCTTGTGGGCCGCGAGCAAGGAATTGGGTGACATCGTCGTCTTGGACATCCCCAAGGCCAGGGACATGGTCACAGGGAAGATGCTGGACTTGGCGCAGTGCGGTCCGATCGAGCGGTTTGACGCGTCGATTGTCGGAACAGCCGACTACGCGGACATCGCAGGCGCAGAAGTGGTGGTGATCACCGCCGGCCTGCCGCGCAAGCCGGGCATGAGCCGTGATGACCTGGTTCAGACCAATGTCAACATCGTCACTCAGGTCAGTGAAAATGTCGCGAAGCACGCGCCGGACTCGATCGTCATCGTCGTGAGCAACCCGCTGGACGCGATGGTGTACACGGCGTGGAAGGTTACGGGCTTTCCGACACATCGTATCGTCGGGCAGGCGGGCTGCCTGGACGTGGCG
>NZCH01000116.1 GCA_002688155.1 Phycisphaerae bacterium | reverse complement strand
GTGCCGTCGGCTTTGAACATGACCAGAACTGCATCCATGACAGTCAGTTTACCTAAATTAACACCGGAATTATCAGACGTCGCCTCCGATGATCCTAGCGTGGAGGAAAAAGTCCTTCAAGAGCGGGCTTTCGTGGACATGCCCGGCGTACACGGGCTTTACGTGCATGTCCCTTTTTGTGTTCACAAGTGCGGTTACTGCGATTTCTACAGTCTGGCTGAGCCGTCCGATTTGGCGACGGATCGTCAGCAAGTCTTTGTGGAAACCATGCTTAAGGAAATTCACCGGCGGGCGGCGCAGGTGCGGCTTGAGCCAACCACGGTGTTCGTTGGCGGCGGCACGCCGAGCCTGCTTCGGCCGGACCTTTGGCAACTCCTCCTCGACGATTTGGCGGAACTGGGTGTTTTGGACCGCATCGTCGAGTTCACCGTCGAGGCGAACCCGGAGATCGTTACGGACGATCTGCTGGCCTTGCTCGCTGCACGCGGTGTCAACAGAATCAGCCTCGGTGCACAGTCATTCAGCACGGAATTGCTGCAAGTCCTTGAACGAAGTCATGACCCGGTATCGGTGGCAAATGCCGTGACACGCATTCGCCGGGCGGGGATCGAACTGGTGAATCTGGACCTGATCTTCGGCATCCCCGGCCAAACATTGAAAATGGTCGGCGACGACCTCGACGCGGCTCTGGCGCTTGAGCCGGACCACCTGTCGTATTACAGCCTCATCTACGAGCCAAATACAGCGATGACGCAACATCTGCGCGCCGGGCGGATTCAGCGCGTCGACGAGCAGATTGAGCGTGATATGTTCGCGATGATTATCGACTGCCTCGCCGAGGCCGGGTTCGAGCATTACGAGATCAGCAACTGGGCAAAAGCGGGTGGGCCGCCGGGCGCGAACGATGCTGACGAGTCGACCCGCACAAAAACGGTTTGCCTGCACAACCTTCAATATTGGACAAACGCCAACTGGCTGGGAGTGGGCCCATCGGCGGCCAGCCATATCAACGGCTACCGCTGGAAGAACGCGCCGCACATCGGGCAATACCTCGGCAGCCTGTCGCCGCCGATCGCCGACTACGAGCATTTGCCCCCAGCGCGGTACCTGGGCGAAGTGCTCATGCTTCGATTGCGTTTACTGGAAGGCGTGCCCTGTGACTGGCTCGACGCGAACCTGCCTGCGGACGATCCAAGATGGCAAACAATCGAACATCTCGTTCAGATCGGCATGCTTAAGCGCACACATTCACACGTTCGGCTGACACGCGCGGGATTGTTTATCGCGGATGAAGTGGTGGGGCGGTTGTTGTAGCGCACGACAAATCACCGCATCATCATGATATCTTTTTTTTGTGGAACCGCGGTAACATCGCAGAACCTCCACGGACGCAGTCCGTGGGGGTCAATGATGATGCGATTCAGCGTTGTCCTGTTCGGTTGCTTCAGCGCCGGGGTCCTTGAGCCCGAACGCGCGCAGCGGCGCGCCGAGAATCAGGGCAACAACGAACAGACCGATGCCAATGCCGATCAGGCAACCAAACCAGTGCGGCGCCGCGGCGTGGCGTTCCTGGTCATGTGGCACGAGCGTGCCCGCGGATGATTGCCCGCCAGTGTGCCCGTCGTGGCTGGAATCTTCGCTGTGCGCGTCGTTCGCCTGCCTGTCCGGTGTACTGTCCGCGTGCGGCGTGTCGGCGGCAAACATCGGTGTGACATCCCACCAGCCTGCGGCGCAGTACCCCAGCATCAGGCCGATCATGATCGCAGTCGTCGTGCGCGCCTTACGTGCCATGGTGATTCCTTTCGGGGCGGGACAACAAGGCGAAACATTATCCCAACGTCGCGACGGACGCAAGGCATGCCGAAACGACAGGTGCACTTACGTTGCGACCGCTACGCGCTTCAATGCGTCACCGCGCAACTATCGGGTATTTGGGTGATTACTCACTGCCCCTCACCGCTTTCGTTTGCGTTGTTTAACGCGCTCCTGCCCACCCTTTCGCCGGTCGTTGCGCGCCGCAGCGCGGCGTTGACGGCGTGACATGTGCCGGTTGTCATCATCACCCGCGCCGGCATGCTCGGCGGCCTGCTGGTCGGCGCGCTGTTGCTCAGTCCCACGCGACGCCGCCGACGCGGCGCGGCTGACCAAGTTCGCCTCCGCGTGTGACGCCTCCTGGTCGCCATACACGCTGCGCGCTTCGACCTGAGGCGTTAACTTCGCACGGAAAATCAGTTCTGTCACGCGGTCGCGCACCGTCTGTTGCATCTGCCCGAACATTTCTGAGCCCTCGCGCTTGTACTCAATCCGTGGATCACGTTCACCGAAACCACGCAGCCCGATCGAATCCTTTAACAGGTCCATCGCGTACAGGTGGTCTTTCCACGCGATGTCGAGAATCTGTAAGAGCACGAACCGCTCAAGCTGCGCCAACTCCGCGCGCAACATCCGCCGACCGGTGGCGACCAGCGTGTTGCGCGTCGTTTCCTCACCGTTGAGTTGTGACGCATCGATATCCTGACCGAAACGCTGCTTCGCCCAGCCAATAATCGCTTCGTGATCGTGATGTTTGCGCATCGCGTCATCGACTTCGCGGTCGAGTTTGTCGCCGCGCAGCCAGGCATCGGTCTGGTCGACGATCTTTTCGTGCATGGACTGCGGTGTCATCTGGCCGACATCGGCGACAGTCCATTGCTCGCCAAAGCGCTGATTGACCCAGCCGACGAGTTGCTCCACCGCGGCCGCACCGTCCACCTGCGCCGTGTGGAACGTCATCTCCACCGCGAAGTCGGCCGGGTACGTCACTTCACGCTGCTCGTACGTTTGGCGTGACTTCTCAAGCAGGTGCTCAACGACCTGTTCCACCGGCTCCTCGGCGAGCGCGTCGACGTCAACCTTGAACTCGAATTTCTGCTGACACCACTCCGCCAGGTCGCGCAGCCCGTAGTTCAGCTCAAGGAACCGCGCCAGGCCGGTCAGGTCCTTCTTATCAATCTGTTCATGCGCCGCGTCGATGAGCGTTCGCTTCATTTCATCGATCGTCATTCGGCGAATCTGGTTATGTTTCATGTCCACGTGGAAGCGGCTCATCGCCCACTGCGACAGGCCACGCACGTCCCATTCCTCGGCCGGGACGTCGGTAGGCGTATACTCGCCGATCGTCACATCGATGCTCTGCACCGCCTCGACGCGCGCTTCGTCGCACACCTGCTGGTGCAAATCTTCCAGATCCGAGACGCGCAGCTTGCCCGGCTCGACGCTGATGTCCAGCGCCGTGCGGCACCACTCGGCGATCTGCGTCGGTACGTACTCCTTGTCGAGGTACTTATCGACGGCGTCGTGCACGGAGTCTTCGATGTACTCGAAGATGATCTGGTCAACGTCCCGGCCTTCGAGCACGCGCTGCCGCAACGTGTAGAACGTGTTGCGCTGGTATTCCATGACCTCGTCGTACTCAAGCAGATTCTTGCGGATTTCATAGTTGCGCTCTTCAACCTTGCGCTGGGCGCGCTCGACGCTTTTGGTGATCCACCGGTGCTCGATCGCGTCGCCTTCCTTCATGCCCAGCTTCGACAGCGCGTTCATGGTCGTGTTGCCGGCGAACATCTGCATCAGATCGTCTTCGAGCGAAATGAAAAACCGTGAGGAGCCCTGATCGCCCTGCCTGCCGGACCGGCCGCGTAACTGGTTGTCGATGCGCCTCGCTTCGTGGCGCTCCGTGCCGATGATGTGCAGTCCGCCAAGCGCCTCGGTGTGGTCAAAAATATCGAGGCGGTGCAGGTAGAAACCCCCGACCTTGTCGAGCGCGGCGCGGCACTGGTCAGCGCCCATGTTTTCGACCTTATCGTCCTCGAGCCACGTGTGATGCCGCGCCCAGTGACGCAGCATTTCGAGTGCGACCTGGTCATCCGACATGTCGGCCACGTCCTGCTTGCTGATTCCCAGGTCGTGCTGGACCATGTGCCGCTGCGCCAGGCGAATGAGTTCATCGTCGGACATCTCCGGTTTGGCGGCGCGTGGCAAAAGGTTGCGCTGCTGCCAGTGGCGGACCAGGTCGTCTCGCGCGATCGGCCGGAGTTTGATGTCCGTGCCGCGGCCGGCCATGTTTGTCGCGATCATCACCGCGCCCAGTTCGCCCGCGTGCTCGACAATCTGCGCTTCACGCAGATGCTGCTTGGCGTTGAGCACCTCGTGATTGATGTTGAACCGTTTCGCAAGCCGGTCCGACAACTCGACCGACTTCTCAACGCTGGTCGTGCCCACCAGCACAGGCCGGCCTACGTCATGCATCTGCTTGATCTCGTCCATGATCGCGTTCCATTTGTCCTTCGCCGAAAGGAAAATCAGGTCGTTGCGGTCCACGCGCACCACCGACACGTTCGTGGGAATGCTTACGACGTCGAGTTTGTAAATCTCATGAAACTCGGTCGCCTCGGTGATGGCGGTGCCCGTCATGCCCGCCAGCCGGTCGTACAGTTTGAAGAAGTTTTGAATCGTGACGGTCGCGAGCGTCTGCGTTTCCTCCTTGACTTTGACGCGTTCTTTGGATTCAACCGCCTGGTGCAGGCCGTCTGACCACTGCCTGCCGATCATCAGCCGGCCGGTGAACTCGTCTACGATTACCACGTCACCGTCCTGCACCACGTAGTCCTTGTCGCGCTGGTACACGACATGTGCGCGCAGCGCGTTTTCGAGCAAGTGCGGCACATCCATGTTGTTGCCGACGTAAAACGACCCGATGCCGGCGTTTTTCTGCGCCTCGGCGACACCTTCGTGCGTCAAATGCGCCGCCTTCTTTTCGAGTTCGACTTCGTAATACTGCGTGTGCTGATCGCGGTCTGCCTCGAGTCCGGGCATACTTTTTTCGAGTTGCTCGCGCTCCTGGCGCATGTTGGCGATCTTGTCCTTGTCGCGCGCGTTGCGTATGTCTCCCTCCAGACCTTTGAGTCGCATCTGTGCCTTGACCAATTGGTCATTCATGCGGTCCCAGTTGCGCTGTTGCTGCATCAGGTGCCGCGCAACGGCGTCCGCCATGCCGTACCTCGGTGCGTCGTCGTGCGCGGGGCCGGAGATGATCAGCGGTGTGCGCGCTTCGTCTATCAGAATTGAGTCGACCTCATCAATGATGCAAAACTCACGGCGTTTTTGCACCTGCTCCCCGACCGAAAGTTTCATATTGTCGCGCAGGTAGTCGAACCCGAACTCGCTGTTCGTGCCGTACAGCGCGTCGCAGGTGTACGCCTCGGCCTTAAGTTCGTGCGCCTGCGAAAACGTGCTGTGCACGATCGGGTGAATGGCGCCGACGGTCAGACCCAGCCAGTAGTAAAACAGGAATACCCAATCGCGGTCGCGCTGTACGAGGTAGTCGTTGACGGTGACAATGTGGCACTGGCGCTGTTCAACGCACGCGACATAGCATGCCAGCGGCGCGACGATGGTTTTGCCTTCGCCGGTCTTCATCTCGGAGATTCGCCCTTCGCCGAGCACCATGCCGCCGATCAGTTGAACGTCGAACGGCCTTGCGCGAAACGGCGGGCGACTTTGCGGGTAAAGCTCGCGCACGGCGCCGTATATTTCCGTGGGGATCTCGATCTGCATCCAACCGGGTGCCGGCGTGCCGCCGCGCACCGGCTCTTCGCCCAGCGCAGCCGCCTGCTCCGACAGTTGTTTATACAGCAAGCGCAGATGAGACGGTAACTGCTCCACGTCGAAGCTGTGTTCGGGATTGAATATGTTGCGTATGCCGACCGCCCGGTCCATTGTCTCGCGCGCGACCGCAAGCATTTCCGGCATTAGATCGCCGGTCTGTTCGCCGTCGGATACACGCTTGCGAAACTCCTGAGTCTTGTTGCGCAACTGCGCATCGGACAGGACTCGAACATCGTCTTCGAGTGCATTGATTTGCATGACGCGCCGGTGGTATGCCTTGAGCATCCGTTCATTGCGTGAGCCGAATATCTTGACAAACATTTTTCCGATCGTTGCCAGTGACATGGGCATGGTCCTGGTGTGATGTCCGTTGAATTTCACTTCAGGCCGGGTGCAAAGTTGGTTGCACCGTACGTGGGATCGTGTCGCCTCTCGCATCGGTGCGCAACAAACCCCCTGCCTGTAAAAATGTTGCAGGTCAGGGGCGGTGCGTACCCACAAGCGCGCAAGCGGTGCGCAGTTACGGGCGCACCGGTGGCGGCAAATTCAACAGATGCGCCGGCATGTACGCCAACGACGCAGACGTGACATACACATGGGGCGATCGCCGAACGAGCGCATTCGGATCGCGGATGAGCTTCGACGTGACGATCGCCTTACAGCCGGTCGAATGCGACGTGTCGCGTGCTTTGCCGGCGGTTCGTGATGCATCTGACAGTTGCGACAGGATCTGCGCCACGTCGCGCTGTCGCTGCTGAACGGCCTGCGCGTGGTCGCGTGCGGGAAAGACCGGTAACGCGCCGGGCGCATATCCCGCCGAACCCAGGCAGATCACCGCCGTCACGCCGACGACCGCCACGGCCGTGCCATGTTCATTGAGCGAATGTCGCATCACCTACATTATCGACTGCCTGGCGATCCGGGGTCAAGGCTCGCTTTCATGTAACGTACACGGAACCAGCGATATTTCGGCACCGGAGGTGCAGTTTTAAAGGTTCTACTCGTCCATTACGCAACCAGGGTAAGACCGCGGACGCGCAACGCAACCTGTTCGTGCGCCTGTCCGTGTCAGGCGCCGAGCAACCGGTGACGGCGGCAATCAGTGTGCGGGCGCTACCCGCAATTGAATACGTCGCAGCGCCGGCCCTTTGTGCCTCGTGATCAGTTCACGCTGCAGGCTCGATCGCAACAGGTGGTCGAGTTCGTACAACGCCGCACTTGAATCGACCGCCACGCGCAGCACGCCGCGCGAAAGGCCTTCGAGCGTCGTCTTCCCGGCCAACTCCGCGGGCACAAGCTCACGCCACAACGCGATGATCGACTGAAGCTGCTTATGGGGCCGCTCGGTATCGCGCTTAAACGTGTCTTCC
>NZCH01000115.1 GCA_002688155.1 Phycisphaerae bacterium | reverse complement strand
GGGTCACGAACGAAGCATCCGAAGTGACAGATTCGAGTAATCCCGCGGCGCCGGCCCGTAGTGATGTCACTGCCGGCTCGGCGCTGTTGTCTTGAAATGCTGCGGCGCGCTGGCAGGCGCGGTCGCAGCGAAGATCGGAGTTCACATGGCATGTTACACATCCCACCCAAGTCAGGCAACTTCTCGACGTTTCGCCCGTTGGTTGCAGCGCATTGAGCACGGCCGGCGGCTGCTAATTGCATCGAGGCTGTGGCTGCCATCGAGGCCCGTCACGAGTGGTTGGTGCGTGCGCTACTCAGCAAGCCCTTCCCACACGATCGAAAGTCCAACCGGTCTTCGAAAGCATCACGACCCCGACCCCGACGTCAGCGCCGCACGCGGTGAGGCCGTTCCACCAAGCCCGTTGCGTCAATGGCGCGAGGGACGGAGGTTGTCGAGGCGAGCCCTTGCGGCTTGGATGCTCCAAGACCACGACGGGACCGTGACGACCACCCAGGTCGCCCAGCAGATCGCGTGGTGCGAGGGAGGCCTACTCGGGCTGGACGTGTTCACCAACGCCCAGCGTACGGCGATCCCATGCCCCATTCGGAATATGCAAGCACTTTGGACCATCCGCTGGGGCCTGCAGGACGATGAGCAGCGCGCCACTGTGATCGGGGCTGCGTGCATCGACGCACGAAAGAAAGGCTACAGGCCATGACGATCACCACCCACAAATCGGGCGCGCTCGCCTACGCCGCTAGAAGCTGGCCAGTTTTGCCGTTGTGGTGGATCACAGGCGACGGACAGTGCGCGTGTGGTGACACCGACTGCCGCACGCCGGGCAAACATCCGTTAAGTAAATTGGTTCCGCATGGATTGCACGAAGCCACGATCGACGCCCAAGCGATCGAACGTTGGTGGACGGCCAATCCGCTCGCGAACATTGGCGTCGTGACCGGTGCCGAGTCCGGCTTTATCGCCATTGACATCGATCCACGGCACGGTGGCGACACGACGCTGAACGAGTTGGTCGCGAAACACGGCGACCTGCCGGACACGGTTGTGCAACTCACTGGCGGCGGCGGTCGACATTTTCTGTTCCAGCACCCCGGCCGACGCGTTCCGACTCGACAGAATGTCTGGCCGGGCATCGATATCAAAGGCGATGGCGGTTACATCGTCGTTGAACCGAGCCTCCATTTCTCAGGCAAACGGTACGCGTGGGCAACGTCCCATCGTCCAGGGCAAACGCCCATCGCGCCGGCGCCGGATTGGCTGCGTGAGATCATCGTCGATGCGCGCAGCGCCCCCGCACAGGTGGTCAGCAACGGCGACACGTTCAAGTTTAACCCCGCGATGGCACAGGAAGTAGTGATTGCCAAGGCTGCGCTTGCCGCGCTCAAGCCCCAACGCGCGGACGACTATCACACGTGGACATCGGTCGGCATGATTCTGCACAGTGTTGATCCCGGCCCCATGATGCTCGAGGTCTTGGACGACTGGTCAAAGCAGAGCGCGAAATACCGGGAAGGTGAATGCGCGCGCAAATGGGCGACATTCAACTCGAACGGCTCGCTCAACCTGCCAACGTTGATCCGCTGGGCCAAGGAAGACCAGGGCGGCGCGTTCAAGGTCGAGGCGCCAACTCAGGCGCCCGCGACGGTTTCCACGTCGCCGCCGGCGATTCAGCAATACCGTCCGTTCCCTGTTGGCGCATTGCCTGAACCACTTCGTGGGTTCGTACTCGAGGCATCCTCGGCGGTTGGGTGCGACGCGGCGTTCATCGCGGTGCCGGTATTGACCGCCGTGATGGCGGCCATCGGGAACACGCGTCGTGTTCGGCTTCGGTCCAGCTGGGTCGAGCCGTGTGTTTTGTGGGGCATGATCGTCGGGTCGCCCGGCACCATGAAGTCGCCCGCCGTCGAACTGGCGGTGGCGCCGTTGCACCGGCTTCAGGGCGAGTCGGTCGCACGCTACAAGGAAGAACTCGGCGTCTATGAACTTGAAAAGGCCCGACACGATGCCGAGTTCAAGGACTGGAAAAAATCCAAGGACCGCGATTCGGATAATCCGCCAGAGGCGCCCGCCGTACCCCAACTCGAGCGGATGCTGGTCAGTGACACGACGACCGAAGCGCTCGCCGAGGTCTTGGTGTCATCGCCACGCGGCGTTTTGCTGTACCGCGATGAACTGGCCGGATGGCTGCGCGGCCTTGACCAGTACAAGGGTGGCCACGGCAGCGACTGCCAACAGTATCTGGAAATGCATCGTGCCGGTCGCCTGATCGTTGACCGCAAGACAGGCCAGCGACGAACCATTCATGTGGACCGGGCCGCCGTGTCCATCACCGGTGGGATCCAACCGGGGACTCTCAAGCGCATCCTCCGTCCCGAGTTTTTTGAAAACGGAATGACGGCTCGCCTGTTGATGGCCGCGCCCCCGCGGGCCGAGAAGAAGTGGTCCGACAAGGAATTGACCCTCGCCATTCAAGCGCGGTACGACGCACTGTTCGACGGCCTGCGAGCGTTGACATTCGACATGTCCAGCGGCGAACCGGAACCCATCGACATCCCGCTCACGGATGACGCCCAAGCGGCGTACGTGACGTTCTACAACGAACTGGCCCGGGAGCAGGCGCAGGCCCCCGATGAAGTCGCGGGCATGCTGGCGAAGATCGAGGGTTGCGCCGCACGGCTGGCGCTCATCATTCACATCGTGCGTGATGAAGCCAATGACCTGACCCTGGAGGACTCGGGCGCCATCGACGAGTCCAGTGTCATGTTGGCCATCACGCTGGTCCGCTGGTTCGCGCAGGAAGCCGAGCGTGTGTACGCGATGCTCGGCGAGACCGACGAGCAGAGTGATCGCCGGCGCCTGATCGAACTGATCGCCCGTCACGGCGGCCAGGTCACACCGACCGAACTTCGCCGGGCGGTCAGGGCATTTCGCGACAGCACAGACGCGGCCGCCGCTGCGTTGCAGGAACTTGTTGACGCAGGCCATGGCCAGTGGCAGGAAGTCGCGCCCGGCCCAAAGGGCGGTCGGCGAACGCGCCGGTTTGTACTGACGGCTCAGTCCGACCCCGACTGGGGGTTTAGTAGCCGTAGACACGTAGACAGTTCTCGTTTTCAAATTGAGAAAACCGGGACATGAACAAGGATGTTTCCATGAAGTGTCCGAATGCGAACGACGATCAGCGGGTGGTGGAAAGTGGTAATCAGACACCACTTAGCGTGTTACCTGCCCCCACCAGTCAGGCAGTGGAGGACGGTAAATCAAAACACATTCATCAACTGTCTACGTGTCTACGTCTACGAAACCACTGCTTTGGGGGTCATGGACATCCGCAGGGCGACGGCGCGGCGTCACCGGGCGCCCCGAACGGGTCGCCCCAGCAAGCCGGGCCTGAACAGTATCCCGTCGAAATCAAAGACGGCAGCCTGTTGGCGCAGGTCCTCGAGGTGTTCGCCGACGACGGAGTGGTGATCGAGTCCGTGACGCCAGCTGACGAACCCAGCCCGCTCGAGCGCAAGTATTTCGGCGGCCAGCCCATGTACCTGCGCCACGATCTCGAGGTCATCTGGCGTAACGCCTACCGCCGTGCCGTGCGGCTGGGCCTCAAGCCGTGGCAGGCCGAGCGCGTCGCGTGGCGCAGAGTCAACAAGAAATCGCGAGCAACATGAACGGCAGACCCGGTCGCCGCCGGTGGCGTCGGGAAGCCGAACAAAAACACCTCACCGGCAAGGAGCCAGATCATGGCACTTCGTGGCAAAAAGCCCAAAGACATTCCGAGGAGACTGAAACTGCTGTTGTATGGCCCTGCCGGCGTGGGTAAGACCACGGCGGCGATCCAGTTGCCGCGCCCGTATGTCATCGACTGCGAGCGCGGCACGGACCACTACGGCGACCTGATCGAAAAAGGCGGCGGTGCCGTGTTCCAGACCACCGAGATGGCCGAGCTGATTCGGGAAGTACGATCCCTGGTCAGCGAGGAACACGAACACCGCACGCTGGTAATCGATCCTGTCACGACAGTGTATCAGGACCTGCTGGACGACTGCGAGAAGAAGGTCGGCACGGAATGGGGCCGGCACTACGGCGCGGCCAACCAGCAGATGAAGCGCGTGGCCAACCTGATCATGTCACTGGACATGAACGTGGTGGTCACGGCCCACGCCAAGCCGGTGTACGGCGACGGCATGAAACAGGTCGGCATCACCTTCGACGGGTGGAAGCGGCTGGATTACCTGTTCGATGTTGCCTTCGAACTGGAGAAGCGTGGGCAAAAACGCGTCGCAAAGGTCATCAAGACGCGCATCGCGGCGTTCCCCGACGGCGACTGCTTCGAGTGGAGCTACGACGCCATCGCCAACCGCTACGGTCGGGACATCCTCGAGAAGCAGGCCGGTGCCGTGACGCTGGCCACGCCAGATCACGTCCGCCGGTTCAACGAACTGGTCGGTCAACTCAGTGATCAGGAACGCCAGCGCCTGGGCATCAACTGCGCCCTGGCGGGCGTGGAAGACGTTGCCGACCTGCCCGACGAACGGATCGTCAACGGCACCGAACTGATCGAATCCCATCTTCAAACCACCAACAACCACCTACAAGGAGCAAACTCATGACCCAGTTTACATATGACACGAAGGATGCAGTCCAGATCGTCTCCCAGGGCGAATACGAGGCCGTGATCTTCTCCGCCGAGACCGGCAAGACCAAAAAAGGCGACCCGAAGCTGGTCATCACCAGCAAGATCTACGGGCCGGAAGGTCGGTCGCCGCTGGTCACTGACAACATCGTCTCACCGTATGGCATCCGTCGCCTCAAACAGTTGTGTGAGGCGACGGGCGTGGAATTCAACGACGGCGAGGTGAACCCGCAGGACTTCGTCGGCAAGAACGTGAAGGTCAAGGTCGTTGTCGAACACGATGACACGGGTAAGTACGACGACCGCAATGGTATCAGGGCGTACCTACCGGACGACGGTTCGCCGGCCCCGGAAGTCGTCACACGACCGGAGACGCCGACGGATCAGTCGGACAGGTCCGGCGGCAAGTTAGACGCGTGGAAGGGCTACTGCGACGCCGTTCGGAAAACCAAGCCGGACGTGGAAGACGATTTGTTGATCAAGAACTTCCAGTCGGCCTGCAAGGACCTGGTTGGCAAGCCGGAGGACCAATTCACCGAGCCGGACTGGATCAAGGTCCGCGACGAGGGCCCCAAGGGATTCATCCCGTTCTGATTCCCCACGCCACCCGCGGTCTTAACGGGCTGGGGTGGCCTTAGTCATGGCCTTAGCGCATCGCACGCCACGTAATCGATAGACGACACCAAGGCGACAACACATGAATAACACAACCAATTCACTGCTGACGTATCAGGAAACCGGCAAGTTGCTGGGTGTTTCAGATCGAACCATCTGGCAACTCGTGAAGGACGGGAAGTTGCGGGCCGTTCGGTTCGGTCGGTCGGTCAGAATTGATCCCGCGGACCTTCGCGGGTTCATCGACCGCGCGAAAGCGAAAGACAGGATTTGAATGAATCTCAACGCAGGGCCCATGCTAGCCGCGAGCACGGGTCGCTGAATCAAACCACACGCGGTCAGGAATAAAGTCATGCACACGCATTTCCCCGACAACCTCAGGATGCCCTATATGAAAACAGTGATTTTGAAAGGTATTTGTGACGCCACGATTGTGAGGGCGGAAAAGTGCTGGACAATAGACGGGGAGCAAACACTCACCGTCGTTTCGCTCATCGAAGAGCCAGAAGGGTACCCAGACCTAACGGATGTGATATCGGGCCCGTCGGATTCAGAGCGATTTGAGCAACTCTGCGAGGTGACAGGCATGTCGTTCAAGGCCGGTAAGGTTGATATGACCCACGTCGATCCCGCCCAATTCGTTGGGAAGAGAGTACGTATCGACATGAGCGTCCAAGATGACGGTGAAGGCCTTTACGCACTACATGCCACCGTTCACTCGTACCGACAACCGACAGACGAAAAGCCGTTCTAGGCTCCGCAGAGCGCGCAAGTCCGACGCCAAGGATGCGTCATGCCGAATTGGTGGACATGACGATTCTGCGCGCCTTGGATATCCACCCGGGCAACCGGAACGTGTACGGTGAAACGTTGGGGCCCATGGTCACGACATTGAACGTATAAATCGGTGCGAGACAAAAAGACCCACACGCAAACGCAAAGGACGGTAACCAATGGCAAGTATCAGCAACGACCCGAATGGCAGGCGACGAATTCTGTTCGTGGGCGCGGACGGCAAGCGGCGCACGATCCGGTTGGGCAAGGCGTCGAAAAGGTACGCCGAGTCCGTCCGCGTCAAGGTCGAGGACCTTGTGTCCGCCAGCATCACGGCCCACGCGCCAGCGGATGAAACCTCGCGCTGGCTGTCTGGGTTGGATGACGTGATGTTGGCCAAGCTGGTTCGGTCTGGACTGGTCAAACCAAGGCGGGTCGCCACACTGGGCGGGTTCACGCGGAGGTACATCGACAGCCGGACGGACGTAAAGCCCTCAACGCATACCAATCTTGAACGATCACGAAAGTACCTGTTGGAACTGTTCGACGGCAATCGTCCCATGCGTGACTTCACGCCGGGTGACGCAGATGACTTCCGACGGCACATGATCGAGAGCGGACGTGCTGAAAACACCACGCGCCGTGCAATCGGTCGTGCAAGGCAGTTCTTCGCGGATGCGCAGAAGCGCGGGCTGGTCCATTCAAACCCATTCGCAGGACTCGCTGCGTCAGTCAAGCCAACGCCGGAGAAGTTCTATTTCGTTTCACTTGAGGAAACGCACAGGATGCTGGAAGCCTGCCCGGACGAGCAATGGCGTCTGATCATCGCTCTGGCTCGCTACGGCGGCTTGAGGTGCCCGTCCGAGGTGCTGGCGTTGTCTTGGGCAGATGTCAATTGGGAGCATGGACGCATCCACGTGCCGTCCCCTAAGACTGGACGCCGCATGATCCCGCTATTTCCTGAACTTCTGCCCAACTTGCGAGAAGCATTTGAGGCGGCCGAACCAGGTACAGCTCACGTGATCACGCGGTACCGCGACACAAACGCGAACCTGCGAACCCAGTTGCATCGGATCATCCGGCAGGCGGGCTTGGAACCTTGGGTTAAACCGTTCCAGAATATGCGGAGCACGCGAGAGACTGAACTGGTTGAGCACTATCCCGAGCATGTCGCGTGCAAGTGGATCGGCAACAGCAAGCCTGTCGCTGCGCAGCACTATCTGCAACTCACTGACGAGCATTTCGACCGTGCCATTCGCGGTGAACACGTGCCCGATTCCAAAGCGGCGCAGAATCCGGCGCAGAAGGCGCACGCAACAAGCCGCAACGCGCGGAACGAAAGTCAGCCCGATGATTCACAACCCTTTGATGATGCGAGAGGCTACGACTCTTTTCCGGTCGGTGCTGAACCTTGCGAAGCCGCGAAAGTGCCCGTGAGAGGACTCGAACCTCTACCCTCTTGCGAGGACCGCCACCTGAAGACGGCGCGTCTGCCAATTTCGCCACACGGGCGCGTGGTGTGAATAGTTTACGCCTCGCTGGTCGGGAGGCAAGCCGAGGGGCTACAACGTCAACACCGTGATGTTCGTATTCGTGTAGATGCAGATTTCACCGGCGATTTTCATCGCGTGTTCGACGATAGTTTTGGGGTCCATGTCGGTGTGTAGGTGCAGGGCGCGCGCTGCGGCGGTGGCGTAGTCACCGCCGGAGCCGATGCCGATGATGCCATCGGACGGCTCAATCACGTCACCGGAGCCCGAGACCAGCAGGCTGGTGGACTTGTCCGCGACGACGAGCAGGCTTTCGAGTCGGCGCAACATCCGGTCCGTACGCCACAGTTTGGCTAGTTCGATGGATGCCTTCTTGATGTTGGCCGGCGAGTCTTTGAGTTTCTGCTCAAACCGCTCGAGTAGCGCAAACGCGTCCGCCGCGGCGCCGGCGAAACCAACAAGCACGCCGGCGTCATCCAAGCCTCCTTCTTCCAGTTTGCGCACTTTGACGGCGTCGGCCTTGGCGATCGTGTTCTGCAGCGTCACCTGCCCGTCGCCACCAACGGCCAACTCCGCGCCACGTCGAACCGTCAGAATTGTCGTCGCGTGATACATGGCCATATGGACAGTGTAGCTGAAATACCTAGGTACCCAGGCACCCAACGACCTGATGAGAATTACCGCAGGACACCCAAAACCCGGAACCCGGAACCCGAATTATGCTCCAATTGTCACAATGACCGACACGTCACGTCACGAACCTGTGTTGCTTGAGCCGGTGCTTGAGTTGCTGGCGCCTCAGGCGGGCGAGGTGGTGCTCGACTGCACAGTTGGCCTTGGGGGCCATGCCTCGGCGATCGTGCCGCGAATCAGGCCTGGCGGGCGGTATGTGGGCCTTGACATGGACCCGCACAATCTGGCGGCGGCGCGCCAGCGGCTGACGCCGGTAGCGGACAAGCACGGCGTGACCGTCGACCTGGTGCACAGCAACTTCGCCGGGGCGCTGCAGGTACTCACCGACCTGGGCGTCACCTGCGCGAACGTCGTGCTGGCGGACCTTGGTTTCTCGTCGAATCAGATGTCCGACGCGTCACGAGGCCTGTCGTTTTCGTCGGACGGACCGTTGGACATGCGGCTGGACCCGTCGCTTGGCCAGTCGGCGGCGGACCTGGTGAACACGATTGGCGAGGGAGACTTGGCGGACGCGCTCTGGCGACTGGGCGAGGAGCGTTTGAGCCGAAAAATCGCGGCCAAAATTGTCGCCGTGCGGCGCGCCACGCCGATCAAAACAACGGGCGAATTGGCGCGCTTGGTCCGCGAGATTTACGGCCGCGCAGGCACGCGCGTGCGGATCGACCCGGCGACACGCACCTTCATGGCGCTTCGCATCGCCGTCAACGGCGAACTTGAGGCGCTGGATCGGCTGCTGGCGGACCTGCCGGCGATCACGGGCGAGTCTTCCGAGGCGCGTATTGGGCTGATCAGTTTCCATTCGCTGGAGGATCGGCCGATCAAGCGTGCGATGAGCGTCTGGGCGCGCCAAGGCATTGCCACGGTCCTGACGCCAAAGCCGCGCATGGCCGACGAACACGAATGCAATCGCAACCCGCGAAGCCGGTCCGCCAAACTTCGCGCCTGCAGGATGCACACCGCACCAGACACCCGCCACAACGGAAATGAATCGCATGACACGTGAAACCAAATTCGGACTGCTTGTGGGGCTAGGCGTCATCCTGCTGATCGGCATCGTGGTCAGCGATCACCTCTCCGTCGCGAACCGTGACACGTTTACGGACTTTTCACCTGGCGCGGCCGACGTGATCGTGCAAGATGATGATCTGATCGACGACCCGGCCGGGACGACGAGTGCCGACAGCAATGCAACCGCAAACACGACGACGAGCCATGGAGGTCGCGTCACGACCAACAATCCTGCACCCGAGAACCCGATCCCGCAACCGCACGAAATGACGGAAACCCCGTCGGCCGGGCAAACGCCTGCCTCAAATGACAGGGCCATGCCGGGCTTGGCGGCTTCTCGAACTAATGTTGATCCGCCAACGGACAACGGCGTGGGGGCGCGTAGCGTGATGCAGTCGAACCAGAATGTCGGGCAGCCAACGCGTTCCGCCCGGTCGGGGAAGATTTACACCGTCGAAGCGAATCCCACGCGAAAGCAGTACCAGGAGCACATCGTCAAGTCGGGTGAAACCCTCTACGAGATCACCCAAAGGTTCTACGGTGACGGCAACAAGTGGCGGATCATCGCGAAGGCGAACCCCCGGCGCGTCGGCAAAAACGGACTTATCCGCCCCGGCATCACGTTGCGCATCCCGCAACTTGAGCAGGAGACGTCAGCACCGCAGCAGCACGCCGACCCGGCGACAGACCCGCCGCAACCGCGCGTCCTGCCGACCGACCCGCAACCCCAGCGCCAGCGCGGATGGACAATCGAAACCACAACGGGTGACACGTTGAGTAAACTCGCCGAGGTGCATCTGGGTTCTTGGCGCAACTGGCGGACGCTGCTTCAGGCCAATCGCGATCAACTGGCCAAACCCGAAGATCTGCGGGCCGGGATGGTGCTGCGGCTGCCCGGGCCGACGGACGCGACTGTACACGAACGCGTACCCGCCGCGGACGCGCCCCAGCCCCGTGACAGCGCGGCGCCGGACAAGCAGTACGTCGTTAAGCCCAACGATTCACTGATTACGATCGCGCGCAGAATGCTCGGCAGCGGCGACAGGTGGCACGTTCTGTACCAGGTTAACCGCGACATGCTGAACGATCCACATTCCATCACGCCCGGACAGACGCTCACGCTGCCACAATGAGTCTGTTTCGCGCGCGAAAACCATTTGAGAATTCAACGAACACGATGTACTTGAAGCTGTTCACCATGACGTTGGTCTTTGCAGCAATGGGCCTTTGCCTGTTGCACCTCCGGCAGTCGCGCGTACGTCTGGCACACGAGATGGTGCTGACGCACATTCGGATTGACGAGTCGCGACACGCTCTTTGGCGATACCAGACGGCGCTGGCCCAGCGTTTGACACCGGCGACGTTGCGCGCGTCGGTCGAGCATGCGGGACTGACGCTCGAGTCCGTGACACCTGGCACCGGTGACGTGATGCAGCATCGCAACAATGGCGGTTCAGGTGGCGTCGCACAAAGCAGCGCGACGACCAAAACCACGGTGCTCGCGCACCTCGATTGACCGTAATGCGAGGTCGTGCCATCCAGTTGCCCCCCTTCAAACAAAGCCCCCCTCGATCTCCCGGTACCACCAACATGTTCCAGCAGGCCGACGCACGACGCCGGCCTGTTGTCATTGCGTGGACTGCCGCGGTCATCATGACACTGGTGTTCGCGGGGCTGATCGGGCGCGTATGGCAATTACAGGCTCGCCCGCAAACATCCATCACGCAGCTTGCGGGATCACAGTCGAGTATCGCGAGTTTGTTCGGTAGACGCGGCACAATCTATTCACGCGACGGGCGCGCGCTGGCAGTCACCAAGGTCGTGAAGCGGCTGTTCGTCGACCCGATGCTGATCGACGATCCCAACACGTTCTCTGAGCGTTTGGGGTACGGGTTGGGTTACGACCCGGCACACGTGGAGCAGGTCATCAGCCGGCGGTTTGACTCGCGTTATGTCGTGATTGACCCGTGGTTGTCGCACGAGCGTGACGCGCGTTTGCGGGCCATGCCGCGTTTGCCCGGGCTGGCGACGCAGCGTCGCCTGGCGCGGCTATACCCGCATGGCAACCTTGCGGGGCAGGTGCTGGGCGTTGTGGGGGTGGACCGTCGCGGTCTGGAAGGGCTCGAACTGACACTCAACAGCCAGTTGTCACCAGCAGGAGGCCGCATCGCTTATCTGCGCGATGCCCGGCGACGACCGCTGTGGGCGACGGACAACCAACATCAGCCGCCACGCGACGGACAGGACGTGCGGCTGAGCATCGACGTCACCATCCAGCACATCGCCGAGCAGCAGCTGGCCGTGACGTGTCAGCGGTACAAAGCCTCCCACGGCAACATGATCGCGATCAACCCGCGGACGGGTGAAATCCTGGCGATGGCGAACTACCCGCCGTTTGATCCAAATAAACTGGCCGGTTCGAACGCGGACCTTCGGCGCAACCGCTGCGTGACCGACGTGTTCGAGCCCGGTTCGACGTTCAAGCCGTTTGTTTGGGCGGCGGCGACTCAGGCGGGTGTCGTGCATCTGGACGAAATGATTGACTGCACGACAAGCGGAGCGTATCGCCTGCCGTTTGGCCGCGTACTCCACGATGCGCACGCCAATGGGCTGCAAACGTGGGATGGTGTCCTGATCAAGTCCAGCAACATCGGTATGGGACAAGTCGGGATGCGGCTGGGTCCCCGGCGCATGCATGACGCGGTTCGACGATTTGGTTTTGGCGTCGTGGCAGGCAACGAGTTGCCGGGCGAAGCCGTAGGCATCGTGCACCCGGTGCGGCGGTGGTCAAAGTACACGATCACAAGTGTGCCCATGGGCCAGGAGATCGCGGTGACCGCGATGCAGTTGACACGCGCGTTTTGCGTGTTCGCCAACGGGGGGGTACTGCTTCGGCCGACGATCTTCGCAGTTGACGGCGACGCAGCGGGCGAGCGTGTGATCGGCGGGCAGACCGCCGATGTGACGCGGTACGTGCTGCGCCGCGTGGTGAGCGAGGGAACGGGGCGCCGCGCCAACTCGAAGATGTACGACCTGTTCGGCAAAACCGGCACCGCACAGGTACCTGACCGCGTCCATGGCGGATATGAAGCTGACCAGTACGTTGCGTCGTTCCTCGCCGGCGCGCCATATGACCGGCCGCGCATCGTCATAGGGTGTTTTATTCACCGGCCCGATAAACAGATCGGCTACTATGGCGGCATCGTCGCTGCGCCACCCGTCAAACAGGTGGTCGAACAGGTACTGCCCTATCTGGGCGTTACGCCCAATGACCCCCACGATGACGATCCGCGACCGGTACAACTGGTTTCACACTGATCGCGTAGGCCCATCCCCACCGCAGTCGCCCCGCCAACCGACCGATACATCCGATAGCCGCTCACGGCTCAGCGCTCAAACCCAGACGCACGGATGTCAACGCCCCAACTCGCCATCTTCGACGACCAGCGCGGTGCACTGGGCCCCATGCTCGACCTGCGCGCCGTCTATGATCTGCGCACCGGTGCGGTCACCACGCGTCATCGTATCGAACGCGCCGTCGGCCAACCCGTCAGCGCCACCATCTCGCCCGATGCACTCACCGCGCTCACCGATGCGCCAACACTTGCCGACCTCAATGACGGGCCCGTGCTGCTGATCAATGGCCGATGGACCGGCATCACACAACCGCACGTCGTGCGCGACCTGCCATACAACGCCGCGCTCATTCAATCGGACGGCCAACTCATCGCCGCGCATGTCAACCGTGACGACGTACGACACCTCATGGCAATCAGACAATGGCAAGCGCCAGCCAACGTCAACATTCAAATAGCACCTGAACCCATGTTGATCGAACGCCCGTGGCACATCCTTGACCAACTCGAAAAAACACTGCTCGACGACCTGAAGGCGTCAAACGTGCCGGTCGACAACGAACGCGGTACCCGAAACCCGAACGCCGAAACTCGAAACCTGGTACAAATCGCGAACGATTCCGACATCGCGCCAATGGTCGTCTTTGATACCTCGCGCGGCCCGATCGTGATCGATGACGGCACGCAGGTACATCCATTCGTGTCGATCGAAGGCCCGTGTTACGTCGGGCCAAACTGCGTCATCGGCACGCACACGAGTCTACGACCCAACACGGTGATCGGCCCGCAATGCAAGGTGTCCGGTGAGGTGGCGTTTTCGATCTTCCACAGCCACAGCAATAAGGCACATCAGGGCTTTGTCGGCCACGCACTGATCGGCCAGTGGTGCAACCTGGGCGCTGACACGAACGTGAGCAACCTCAAAAACACGTACGGCCCCGTCCGCATGCAACTGAGCGCCGACACGACGCCGCAGAACACTGGTCGTACGTTTCTGGGCCCCGTACTCGGAGATTACGTCCGCACCGGCATCGGCACACGCCTCAACACCGGCGCCGTCGTCGGCACGGGCGCGATGATCGCGCACAGTGGGTTTTCGCCCAAGTTCGTCGATCGCTTCACATTTCTTACCGACCACGTGGCGCAACCGTACAACATGGACAAGTTCATCAACACGGCCCGCACGGCGATGGCGCGGCGCGAAACTGAAATGTCCGCATCACTCGAGTCGCGGTTACGTGCGATGGCACGTGATCGACATGTTCTGCGCGATACCGGCGCGTAAGCCTCCGCTACCCGACAAACTCGTTGCCGACCTTGCGTGCGCGCTGGGGTTTGTCCAGGTCAATGCCCAGGTGGATGCCGGTCTCGACCAGCAGGTTCCACCCACCGGCCATGCAGATGTAGCCGGCCAAATCGACCGACGCCGGCAATTTGATCGTCGGAAAACGCGTGTCGCGGCTGGACATCGCGATGATCGACAGGCCCACACCGTTCACCAGCACTTCCTCGAACTTTTCTTCCTGATCTTCGAACGGCTCAATCCAGATCACGACGTCCCGGGCGTTCATCACCTCTTCGACACCGTGTACTGCGTACGTGCCTTCGAGAAAGTCGGCGGACTTGCGGGTGATCTCGTTGGTTTTGAGCGTAAGTTCCTCCGCGACGCCGGTGTTGCGCCCGGCCCAGTAAATCATCGGCGCGTCCGCGATGCGCTGCGTGATGCCGTCATCAATTGACATGGTCAGCGTATCGCGCATCTTCCGTGCCAGCGTGGGCAGTTTCGCTGCAAGCGCTGCCTCACCGGCGATGTGATCAAGCAACAAGTCGTAGAACAGCGCCTGCTCGATCACACTCTTCGTCGCGGCAACCGCGCCTTCTTTTCCGCACGAAAGCACGAAACCCTGCGTTGCCAGCGATTCGAGCTTCGTGTCCTCGAATGCGGTGAGGCTGTACCGATGCGGGTGGTTATATTCAGCCAGTTGGTCGAACAGTTGGATCACCTCGGCGGTGCGCCCAGAGTTGGACAGCGCGAATACCGCCCAACCGGTCAGGTCGTATGCCTGCGCCTGCCTTGCGCTTTCAGTGTGCGTGGCAAGGGCCAGCCCGTGGCGCCGCGCCTGCCAGATTGCCTGCTTAGCAGGAAAAATCCTGCTCGATCCTTCACCGGTCATGAACAGCCGCCCGGTCAGTGCGATCTGCGCCGCCACGTCGCGCATCTGCTGCGTGTCGAACGACTCGACGACGTCGGTCGCTGCCATCATGTCGCGCACCAATCCAAAATCACCGTATTTTGCGTCCGTCAGATTCATCGCTTAACTCCGAACCGCTTGCGGCTTGGCGCGCCTGGTCGATAAGTCCGCATACCCGGGCAATTCGCCGACAAGCGGCCGAACATACTCCAAAAATGCTTTCGTGACGAACAGCCCGTCCTTGCTGATGTAGCGGTCGGGCATGGGGCGCTCCTTGTTCGCCACGTCCTGTAATGGGATCGTATCGTAGCCACTGCGGTACGGCTCGCCGGACTTGGACAGGCGTTTGATGCAGACCATGACGTCTCCGCGCCCGCGCTGCGCGAGTTGCACGGCCTTTCGGCCGCAGCCGTACGCTTCGTTGATATCGAGTTTCACCGCGCGGTCGTCCGCACACATCATCAGCGACTCGGTGACCTGAAACTCACCGCGCCAACCGAAACGGTCACCGATCATTTTGTGCAGCATCATCGCGGCGCTGGTGCCACCCATCGCGCCGAATTCCGTGTTGCCGAACTTGTCACGGGTTGTCGCAGCGCTCACCGGCGTGCCGTCACGGTAGCTGACACCCTCACCGCAAACGATCGATACGAACCCGTACTTTCGCTGCGCAGCGGCGGCGGCGTGCAGAAACTTATTGCGTGAAAACGGCCGCTCGGGCATGAGGATGATGTGGGGTGGATCCGCCTGTTTACGTTTGGCGCACGCGGCGGCGGCGGGCAACCAACCAGCGCTGCGGCCGACCGTCTGGAAGATCACGTATTGATCGACGCGTTGCATGTCACGCGCCAGTCGCCCGCTTTGCAACACCGACAACGCGACATACCGTGCCGCGCTGGGGTACCCGGGCGTGTGGTCCGTGCCGAACAGGTCGTTGTCGACCGTTTTTGACACGCCAATGCCAACCATGTCGTAGCCTTGCCGTTTTGCGTATTCGGTGACGCGATGAATCGTGTCCATCGTGTCATTGCCGCCAATCATAAAGAGGTATCGCACGTTGAATCGTCTGAGCGTGCTCAGGATCGGCGCGAGGAGTTCATCCTTGAGTTTGAGTCGGCTCGAACCCAGCGCGCTGCTGGGCGTCATGCGAAGCGCTTTGAGCGTACCTGATGATTCAGCGGACAGATCCAGCAGATGATTTTCGAGCACGCCTTCAATGCCAAACCGCATTCCAAAAACACGTGCGATCGCATTGCTTTTTCGAGCTGAGTCGACCACGCCGGCGAGCGAAGCGTTGATCACGCTTGTCGGCCC
>NZCH01000114.1 GCA_002688155.1 Phycisphaerae bacterium | reverse complement strand
GTTGTGACGGCTGTTCCGGCTGCGTATTGATTGGGAAACACGTACTCGCGCGGATTATGATTGTCATTCACGTTGCCGCTAACGGCCTTATCGAATGATCCAAACGGCGTGTACGACACACTGCCGATCTGAAACTTCGTGGTGACGGGCATGTTGTAGTATCCACCGTAACTGATCGCCGCCCCGAGAACTGTGACCTTAGCGTAGTACGGTTTACTGGGCACGAGGATGTCATCGATAATGTCGAAGGGGATGGTGTCATCCTCTTCCGCCTCGGCGTGCTGCAGCGCGAAGACCGTCCATTTGGTTTCGCCGGTCGTACTGCCTTCGACAGGCACGAGCGCCGAGGTCGCACCGGAAAACTCACCGGCGCCCAGGCTCTGGCCGACGACCGTCGCGTCAGCAGTTTCGCTATTGACATACACGAGATAGCTAAGCGCGTCCGACGGGTTGGTCCAGAATGCAAAGATGTTCTGAAATCCGGGGATGTACGCCGACGCGTTGACGCCGGTCATCGGGTTGTTGCCTGCATCGCGCAGCGTGCCGATGGATTTAGTCTGGCCGGTGTCAAAGTCGTACCGCGCCATGGTGCCGGAGTTTTTGTCAATACCGAACACCGCCATTTCAATAATGGCCGGGTCGATGGTTTGTGCCGAGGCAGAAGATGCGAGGATCAACCCGGCAGTGATCATAAAGAGGAACGGTTTCGTGTTATGCATCGCAATGCCTTTCGATGCGCCTCCAAACGTTTCTTGCCCTAAGAGTCCGCGCTAACCAGCCATAGTCCCCTGAACCGCGCGATCGAATATTATTGGCCCGACGCTTGAAATCTACGATTCACTGGTCGTATTCAGAAACCTTATTCGTAGTTTTTTGGCTGTTCGGCGCCCGCGCAATCGATACAGACAGGCGATGCGCTAAGCCGCAAGCGGTGGTTACTGTTCGAGGCGGCGCGGCATAGTGGATGCGATGAGTCGGACAGACGTGACCTGCTCGCTTTCTACAGGAAGCGTTGCGTCGATCGACGGCTGCACAGTCAGGTCGAATGTGGCGCGGTCGAGGACGAAGATATTGTCGTCTGTCAACCGACGTTCGAGTGTAAACACCGCGGCGGTGACGCCGCCGATGATCGGCTGCTCCTGCTGTGCCCCGCCGTCCGCAGGCGTGAACAGGGACCACAGTTCCAGGTCGTTCGTACGATATTCGACGCGTACGAGGTTGCCGTCCTGATCAATCAGCTCGATGTATGGGCTGGTGATCGTGTTGCCGATTAGCGTTGCTGGCGGTTCGACGGTCGCGTCGGGCAGCAGCGGCCCGTGCGCGGTGCTTGTGCGCACGAGCGTGAGCATCCGCGTCATCACCATTCGGCCCGAGATCTGCGCGCTCGCCTCTTCTGTGGCAATGGCATAGGCCTTGAAACTCGCGTCCGTTGCGACCATCGTCGCCGTGAGCAATAGAGCGCTGATCACCAGCGCCGCCATCAATTCGACAAGACTCACGCCGCGCCGGCGGTACGTGCGTCGCAGTCGATCACTGTCTTTGTGTCGCGTTCGATCCTGCATCAGCCACCTTCAAAATATGTCGCGTAGACGGGCACGACCTCGATCGGTCCGAGAATGCCATCGGGCAGCGGGATGATCGGGTCGTAGGTCACGTGGATCACGCCCACACCATTGGCGGGCAACTCCGCCTCGAGGTCGCCGTCCGTCGATGGGAAGTAGCCCAGCGTCGTGTTGAACTGCGAGCTGGTCTGGCCCAGCACCGGAGGCACGTTGCTGGTCGGCGCAAAGGTCGACAGGATGGTTCCCGTGATCTTGATCTGTCCGCGCGCGTCCAGCAGCCCCACCACGATTGCCCCGTTGAGTTCGAGCGTCTCGGCCGCGTCCGTCGGGTCGGTGAACGTGCCCATCTCAACCGAAAAGTGCGGCGACAGCAGCGTGCTGCGCTCGTACATCTCCTTTTCGTCGTTCGACAAGTTGGTCGATTCGTTGATCTCCCAGCGCGTCGTGCCGGTGAAGTTCAGTTTGTTGCGCGCCTGCGCGAACGTGGAAGGCACGCCGCTGACAACAGCACCCTCAAACGTGCAACTATGAAAACGGAGGTTGTTCGCGACCGGTTTCGTGTCGCTGAGCAGATTGGCGTCGACGATTGCTGCCAGGCCGGGGTACTTCTGCGACCCGTCGGATTCCTGTGTGCCCGCGAAGTTGAAGTTGTCATGGGCGGTGTCCTCGGTTGTGTCGATGAATGTCACACCGATGAACCGACAGTTGATGAACAGCCCGTTGTTGCCACGCGGGATGGTGACGTTGGTGAACGTCATGTTTTCGTAAATCGGTCGGTCGTAGTAGTCATACGGGTGCATCGACCCGAACGGCACCGCCTCGAGCGACGTGTTGCCCAGCAACTGAGGCGACGTGGGATCGTCCGAGTCGTACAGCGCCGCGTTAGCCGCTGCCTGTGTGACGAAGTCACCGCTGGCGGTTGCTGCGAACGACGACGTATCGAAGTCGGAGGCCTCCAGGCCGGGGACCGACGAATCGGATGTCTGAAACGTCAACGGATTCTCACCGTCATCGGAGTTGATCGACCCCTGCAAGTAGTCTTGGTACGTTCCGCCCGCGGCGCCGTCAAGCCAGCCCTGCAGGTCCGCGAGTAGTTTGACATGGCCGTGAATCTTTGCGTAGTCATCCTTCTCGTCGATCACGCCGTCGTTGTACCCGGCCCGGCTCGAGTCGCCGAATGTGTCAATCAACTCAAATAGCTGGGCGGTGTGAATATTGCCGCTGGTGTCCAGCTCGATGCTTGTGAGCTGACCGTCCGCGTTTGCGTCATAATGGTCCAGGAAAAAGTCGTAACCGTCGATGTACCCGTCACCGTCAGTGTCAAACTGCTCGGGATTGATGATGCCGTCGATTTCATTTGCGTCAGCGAGGTTGAGCCGGTTATCACCATTCTGGTCGAGGTTCACCACGTCCGTGACAAACGCATCGAGCGCGGCATTGAGGGCCGCATCGAGCCCGACAAAGTCGCTGACCATTTGAATCGGATGCCCGTTGGTCAGGTTCGTTTCGGTGAATCGGCTGCCGATGGGTCCGTCGATGAGCACATTCTGGCCGATCATCACGCGGCTGCGCGACAGGATCGCGAAGCGAATCTTCTTGTCTATATGAAAGTCCATCTGAATCGAGCGCGTGATCTCGTTGCCGCCCGCGCCGTCACTGCTGATCACGCGCACGCGCACCCAGGTGGTGCCGAGCGGCTCGGCCGCGGAAACGGGCGGGGCCAAATTGCTAAATGGAGGCCGCTGGTAGTAGCCGCTGTCATAGTCCTCGCCTGCAAGTGGATGCGGTGTGAGCGTCGCGGTGAACTGCGGGTCGTTGGGACCCAGCGCGATCGGCCCGAGTTGTAATATGCCGTTGATAACCACCGGCTCAGCGAGATTGTGTGGCTCGAGTTCCATCGACGCGAGCAGTGCGTCGCGCGTTTCTTCCCAGAGGTCCGGCGCGTTGGTCTCGTCGATCAACCCGTCTGTGGTCGTTACGACCGGCGTGATCTGATTGATCCGGTAGATAAGGAACCGCATGCCGGTCTCAGCGCCGGACAGTGCACGGTTGATACGCTGGTGCGAGTCCGCCGTCGCAAGGTTGCCCTGCGCGACGATCGCCATCGCGGTGGCCAGCGATGAAAAGATCACCAAGTACATCATCGCCATGACCGACACGGCGCCATGGTTTTTAGCGCTCGGTGTCGGCCGTTGAGCTTCGGGTTTAAGGTGTTGGGGCGATGTCCGCATTGGGTATGTGGGTACGGGGTTATTTTTGATTTTCCGGCGGGCACCCCTTCGGTGCGGC
This sequence comes from Phycisphaerae bacterium, assembly GCA_002688155.1. Classification (GTDB taxonomy): domain Bacteria; phylum Planctomycetota; class Phycisphaerae; order Phycisphaerales; family Phycisphaeraceae; genus ARS1224. Next base: position 32,922 of record NZCH01000114.1, on the reverse strand, counting down.
CGTACTTCTGTGATCAGTCCTCGCCGACCACCCACACGAGTCTGTTGATTGTGGTTGCTTGTTGTGCACCGGGTGGCTGGTAAGTCACGGTGACGGTGGCGCGCATCAGATCGGTCGTGCCCAGCGGCTGGACAAACGTTGAGCTGATGTTGTCCGCAAGGATGCTGTCGACCACGATGGTCTGTTGCCATCCGGGCAACCCGTCGATCTGCTGTCGCAGCGCGTTGATCGGCGGGTTGAACGCCAGGCCCGCGCCCTTGCCGGCGCTGACGACACCCGCGAAGTCATCCAGGTCGTCGAATGCCCGGACGTTGTCCTCGTTGGCTTCCGGACCGACGGTCGTGTCCGCCGTCAGCGGGTCGTGCATCGGCAGGGTCAGCGTCATCTCGCGCAGTTCATTGGCCAGGAAAAATCCCGTGCTGCTACGCTGTGCCCAGTCGTTTTTCTTGTGGTATGCCTGCTGCGCCGAGACGATCGCCAGCACGCCCGTGCCGACGATCACGGTCGCGAGCGCGGCTTCAATCAACGTGAAACCGGCGCTGCGTCGGGGCGGCTGCCGGCGAATACCGATTGCCTGTTGTCGGTTAAGTACCTGAGTCATGCCGCTGACCGTTTGATTTACCGGCGCCACAACGGCGCATTTTGTTCACGTCGGTAATCGTACAATTCAAACGCCGAGACAAGCAGGTCTTTTCTTTGAAATAGGTGACGACACACGCCGCAAGGATTCACTGACCGGTATAACCCCACCGATCGTCCATGCGGGACTTCAATCAAAAATAGGCAATCACTTCACCAGTGTCGACAGCTTGAAGATCGGCAAGATGATTGCCATGGCGATGAAGCCGACGATCGAACCCATGAGGATGATCATGATCGGCTCGATCATGGAGGTGACGGTTTTGATGGTTTCTCGCAACTGCTTGGAGTAGAAATCGCTGATTTCATCGAGTACTTCGCCTAGTTTACCGGACTCTTCGCCCGCGGAAATCATCTGTACGACGGACTTGGGCAGCAGGACGGTGCGTTGCAGCGGCTGGGCGATCTTCTTGCCCTGTTTGACGGAATTGTGGACCGCCACCCACAGTCGTAGAAACAGCCGGTTGCCGCTGATATCACCGGTGATTCTGATCGTATCGAGCATGGGCACGCCGGCATTAACCAGCTCGCCCATCGTGTGCATGGACCGGCTGATATACAGCGCGCGGAACATCTTGCTGAAAATCGGCACCTTCAACTTCACCTTGTCAAACCAGGTGCCGCCTGCCTCGGTCTTGACAAAAAACACGATTGCAACGACCAGGCCCACCAATGCGAATGAGACCGCCCACCACCAGTCGACCATGAACGCGCTTAGCCGCATGAGGAATATTGTGGGCCAGGGCAGCGCCGCCTCCTTGCCGCGAAATACCATCGCAAATTTGGGCAGGACGAACACGAGCAGGAAAATCGTGACGCTGATCGCCATGGTCGCGATCACGCCCGGGTAAATCATCGCGCCGATGACCATGTTACGCGTTTCGATCTGATGCGCCAGGGATGCGGCGATCCGGTCGAGCATCTGAGAAAAGCTGCCTGACATCTCGGACGCGCGCACCATGTTGACATACAGCGGGTTAAAGTGTTTGGGGTGCTTGGCCAGCGCCTCGCTGAACTGTTTTCCCGATTCGACGTCCTGCTTGATCTGCAACAGCAGGTTCTTGAACTTGGGGGCTTCTGTCTGGTCGGCGATGCCTTCGATCGCGGCGCGCAACGAGATCCCGGCGCGGATCATCACCGCCAGTTGCGTGGTGAAGTTGAGGATGTCGCGTTGCGACGGGCCGCTGGTCTGGTTGAGTGATTTGAGTTTATCACCGATGGACGTGTCCGCGCCGTCCACGGTCGTGAGGTTCAGGACCCGCTGACCCTGCGAGCGCAGTGTCTGCGCCGCAGCTATGGCGTTGGTGGCCGCCAGCACACCTACGGATGACTTGCCGTCGGTCGTCTTGACTTCGTAACGATAGTGAGGCATTACGTTCCTTCGGTCGCATGCACTGCTGTCGCTGGTTGCGTGACGCCCGGCCAATGCCGACGCCAATTGACTTTTCCCGGGTTACGCCGCGAGCATACGTTCAAGCTTGTCCGGGAACACGGCCTGCGCCACAGCGTCCTCGCGGCCGATCATGCCGTTGAAATACAACTCCGAAATAGACGTGTCCAGGCTTGCCATTCCCAGGGCGCGGTTCGTGTCGATCACGTTGGGAATCTCAAACGCCCGATCCTCGCGAATCAAGTTGCGCACCGCGGGCGTGCACAGCATCACCTCGATGGCGGGCACCATGCCTTTTTTGTCTGTTCGTTTGAACAGCGTCTGGCTGACCACCGCCTGCAGCGTGTTCGCCAGCATGGATCGAATCTGGTTCTGCTGGTCGGCGGGGTACATGTCGATGATGCGCTCGACTGTCTGTGACGCGTTGACCGTGTGCAGTGTGGACAAGACCAGGTGCCCGGTCTCTGCCGCAGTGATAGCGGCGGCCGTCGTCTCCAGGTCACGCATCTCGCCGACCAGAATGATGTCCGGGTCCTGACGCAACACGTGCCGCAGCCCCGATGCAAAGCTGGGGACGTCTTCGCCCAACTCGCGCTGTTCGAGAAGGCACTTGTTGCTCTCGAACAGGTACTCGACGGGGTCTTCGAGCGTGATGATGTGCTTATGGTAGCGCGCATTCATCGCATTGATCATTGATGCGAGGGTCGTGGACTTGCCCGACCCGGTATCGCCGGTAACGAGTACCAGTCCGCGCGGCAGATACGTCAGCCGCTGAATAACCTCGGGCAGATTCAGCGACTCGAACGCCGGGATCTTTTCCTTGATCACACGCAGTGAGATGCCGATTGATTGTCGTTGCCGGTGCGCGTTGACACGGAAGCGGCTCACGCCCGGCACTTCGTATGAAAAATCCACGTCGCCGATCTTGTCGAAGATCGGCATGTGCGTTTCGCTGGCCATCTTTGCGAGCATACGATTGGCGCTTTCGGGTGTGATGATCGGGTAATCCATCGGGGCCATCACGGTGTGTATGCGCGCTACCGGTGGATGGCCGGCGACCAGGTGAATGTCCGATGCACCCAGCTCCACCGCCGTCACGAGAATTGTGTCCAGATCCATTCTTTCGTCCACCCCAATACGTATGATGCGATCGCGGACCGAGCGCGCACGGTGCGGCGCACGATCATGAATCGGCTATCGACGGCCGAGCAGATGGCGATAAGCAATGAACGTCTGCGGCGCGATCGTGCGTCGTGTTCTGTCCGCATAAAACGAACAGACGGCACAGATTCCGGGCAACGACTGATAACTACCGCCGAGGGCTTATTGCACGCCCAGGTCCTGCAGAGTCGGCAGACGTGGGACGGCAGCAATGCCGGACGTCGCCTTATCCAGTTCGTCGCGGACCACCTCGAGTTCGCGTTGCCACAGGACCAGCATGTCAGACATGCGTGCCTTGCGTTTGACGAAATGGCCGGCCAGGTCGGCTTTTGACCACGGCCCCCGGCCCGGTGCAAGTGCCAGTGTCAGTGTCAGGCCTCGCTCATAGATGGCCTCGGTATGCCGCGCGTATTCACGCCATTGTTTGATCGATGCTTCCAGGGCCACGACGCACTGATTCGCGTACTTGTCATCGTGCGACTGAACGAAACGCGCCCAGTACATTGCGGCGCGCGTCTTTTGTGCCAGATGCTGCGCCAGATGATTGTTCGCGTGCAGCAGACGAATGAGCACGATCAGTTCCCGCTGATTCAGCACCGCGCGAATGTGCTCGTCCGACAAACTCGGTAGGCAGAACTTCAGTTGTCGGTGCAGGTTGAGTAACTCTTCAACGACGTCGGCCGGCGTTTTATACGGCCCGCCCATGGGTCGGGGAAAGAACCCGAGGCGCTGGCGGCGCGATATCCAGCGCGCCATGCGGGTGTCCTCGTCGGCCTGCTGGTCCTGCGCTATCGCCCATTGCATAATCGGAGCCACCGGACGTGCATCGATCCCCGCCAAGACGGCCGGTTTACCGACCGGCGTGTGCGGGTCGTGAGAAGAAATGCTGGGCATCGCGAGCATTTGCACAAGCGGCATACCCGCTTGAATCGAAAACTCCGGCGCATCGGTGTAGGCCAGTTGCAGCAGTGTCGGTTGGATGAGGCTCGCTGCCTTGATGCCCGCCAGAAGCGGCACGGACAACCGCCGGCTGCCGAACCGATCGTCCAGCATCTCTTCATACACGTCCAGGGGCGCCTGTTCACTTGGCGCATACGCCGCGCGCGCCAGTGCCGCGACCTCCAGCCAGCGCATAGGCGCGTCGCCGGCTTCAATCAGCAGTGCTTGCACGCGATGTTTGACGCTGTTTCGCGTCAGCATCGCGCGGATCCATTGTGGATTGGCGTTCATCGTGACGCGCGCGGCCGCGCCGGCCGCGCTGATCGACCCGATCGGCAGCGACGGCAGCATTTGCGCGTTCACGACCGGCAGCAACGCCTGCGCGGTCATCATGTGGCCCGGCCAGTCCGTGAGCAGGAGGCATCGCCCAGAGTACCGGCGCGACAGGCGGCGCGCCTGGTCGTGTGACAGGCCGGCTGACTCCAGCATAAGCCGCGGCTGATGACCAAGCCGATCCAGTGCGCCGATCACAGCGTGCTCGACGAACGCGTCACAACCCCGAGGTGTCGGTCCAGCACGCGTGATCAATCCCGCGAACTGCGGATACGTCTGAAACATCCGTGTGAGACACCACTGAGTGTACGCGCGTGCCTCGGCACTATCGTGACCCTGCGGCGGAATGCCTTTCGCGGCTGCGTATGCGCGTGGCAGCACAATATTCTGCGTGTGCAGCAGCACCTCAATGTGTTGCTCGGCAGCCAGTGCGAGCAGCGCCGTCAGCGCTTCACGCTTGCGCACGAGTTGTTCGGGCGACAGCCAGCGCGCGTGCGGATCGAACTCGCTGGTGTCCACAAACAGTGGAAACGGATGTGGGTGACGCAGCACCAGCGTATTGAGCCGCAGGCTCGCCAGCCGGTTAATCAATTGTCGCTGCCACGCCGGGTCGTGAAACGGATGCCCCACCGCTCGGTCGTTGGGTTCGTATCGCTGTTGGCGCTTATAGGCGCTATGCCCCCCGAACCCGCCATACATTTCCAGGTCGACGATGTAGCCGCGCACCACAAGTGCATCGTCACCTTTAAGGTCGCGCCACCAACGGAGCTGTGGCGACTGCGCAAAAGTCGCACCAGTCACCGCCGACATGCACAACACCAGCGCGGTACAGAACCCACAGCGTTGTCTTGCCGGCGGTGATGTCATGGGGCGGCTCTTATTCGTACCCGAAATGACTAATGAATATACATCGATTATATGACCGATATTTTCATACGCACGTGAAGAAGGATGTTCACACGCGCAGTGCGGCGCGATGCGCGACCGTGTAGACCGGACCTTGCGGCGTGAGCGTGCTGAGCATGACGTCAACGGACAACACGTCGAGCGTACCGAATGCGGCGCGTTGACGCTGTTCAAGTAGTTCAAAGAGCTCGGCAGGGGGGCGCGTTTTCACACGCGCCACCGTCAGGTGCGCATGAAACGGCCGCTCATCCGGCTCGATGCCGACGTCGATCAGCGCAAGCTCGATGTCCTGCACCATACTCGCAAGCGGCTCTTGTCCTCGAATGCCGATCCAAACTGTCTGCGGGCGTTGACGATTCGGAAAAGCGCCCAGTCCAATCAACGGTAATTCAGCGTGCCGGTGGTCCGCGACGACATCATGCACCGCCGATGCGATCGGCTCCATCTGGCCCTCTTCAACCTGCCCGATGAACCGAAGGGTAAGATGCAGGTTGTTCAGTGCGACGGCCTTGACCGCCCGGCCCATGCCGGACAGTGTCGCGACAACTCCTTCGATCGCATCGTTTCCCGGTGCGCTCACGGCAATGAACACACGCGGCATCACGCACCGCCATGGCGTTTGATGATCAGTGCGGTAAGGTCGTCCAATTGCGGCGCACCGTGTGCATACTCTCTGACGCATTCGAGCAGCGCATCGAGTGTTGCCTGCGCCGGCTCGCGGTGATGATGCGCGACCACTTCGCCGATGCGCGTTTCGCCCAATTGCTTGCCTGCGGCGTTTTGGTATTCGTAAAACCCGTCCGTCAGCAGCACGAGCATGTCGCTGGGCGCCAGATAGATCGTCTGCCGGTCGGCGACCGGCGGTTCCTCAAGGATGCCCAGCGGAATCGTTGTCGCGCCGATCCACTCACATGACTGGTCGCTCGCGTGAAAATGCAGCAGTGGCCCCTGGCCCGCGGCGTAGTAGTCCACGCGATGCGCATCCGTGTCGAGAATCCCCAGAAACGCCGTGATGAATCGGTTGTCCGCCAAGTCGCTGCACAGTTGCCGGTTGATGTGCGTGAACAGCTGGTCGATGTCTGCCGACAATCGCAAACCGATGCGCAGCATGGCGCGCATCGGCGTGACCGAAAGCGCCGACCCGATGCCGTGACCCGTTGCGTCCGCAAGCAGGAGCATCATCTTCGCCGTGCCGTATGACGCCACGGCGTCCTTCAGGTCGACTACGTCATAAATATCGCCACCCGTTTCGTCCGTGGGCCGGCTCATCGCAGCCATGTCATAGCCGTCGGCTGAGGGCAACTGCTTTGGAAGCACGCCGCGCTGGATCGTGCGCGCCAGCGACAGATCGCGCTGCAACCGCATCTTCACCAGGCGCTCTTCGAGCAGGCGCGCGCGCTGGATCGCCACCGCCGCCTGGCTGGCAAGCAGCGCCGCCAACTGCTCGTCCGCTTCGTCGAACCGGCCCTTCGAAGGATTCAGCAACTGCATCACACCAACGAGTTCGTCTTCGAGCCCTATCAGCGGAATCGTAATCAGAGAGTTCGTGCGGTAGCCGGTCTTGAGGTCGATCTCCTGATTGAACCGCGGATCGGCGTAGCAAACAGGTACGTTGACAATATTGCGTTCTCGCGCCGATTCGCCAGCCAAACCCTGATCGATCGAGAAGCGGATTTCAGTGACGCCGGTTGCGACCGTTGAGTAAAGTTCGCGCGTGGTGTCGTCGTACAGGAACACGCTGCCTCGATCGGCGTGGAAGAGTTCCCTGCCCGAATCAATGATCGCGGTGAGGACTTCGTTGAGCTCAAACGGCTCAGCGAGCCGGCGGACGATGCTCAGTACGCGAAGCAGCGCGGCCGAATCGAATTGGGTGGCAGTCGTGTCGGACATGCGCAGTTGGGCTCTCGAGTCGGCGATAATTTACCGCGCATGAGGTCTGCCCGCTTGCGTTTTCAGCACCGGCGCCTGTACCAGCGCCACCATCGCCAGCACGCCCGCGATCGGCACCAACTGGCCGACGCGGATCACCTCGCCGTCCAGCCACGCGAGCACAATCGCCGTGCACGGGATCGTGTACGCCGTCATCCCCGCGTAAAGAGGTCCGCGATCCTGCACTATCTTGAAAAACATGTAACTCGACAGGCCTGTGTTCACCACGCCCAGCGTCACCAGGCACACACACGCCATGATGAATGATTCGTTGATTGTGATCTCTTCGACCGCCAGGGCATACGGCGTGGTGGGCAGGGCGCTGATTGCCAGAAACGTCGCGATCATCACCGTGACCGGCTTGTCAGACCAGCGACGCTTGATGTAGGTGTTGCCAAGCGCGTAGCAAAGTGGCGTAATCGAACCGAGCGCCAGGCACCACCACGGCACGTTCATTGACACTTCATTGCGGTAAAGCCAACCGATGCACACCATCCCGCCCAACACGCCGAGCAGTTGTCGCGCGCTGGGTCGTATGCCAAGCATCGGTAACGAAACGATGATTGTCAGCAGTGGCACGAACGAGACCATCATCGCGCCAAACGCGCTGCCATGATTGGCGTATCGTTCCACCAGTTGAATCACCGTTGGCTGCACGACAAACGGCACGATGTAGGCGACGAGGGCCATGAGCACAAGCCGCGGCCAATCGCGCGCCGTAAACGGCCAGCGCGTCCCGCGCCAATACCAGAGAATCGAGAGCGTCACTGACCCGAACACCATGCGAACCGCAGCCACCGTCACCGGCTCAAACACCAGCAACGTCTTTTTCATCAGCAGGAAACTCGTGCCCCAGAGGATCGTGATCCCAATGAACAGCAGTGGATACATCGAGGGAGAGTATCGAAATATACCGTTGATACGTGTGTGCAATTTCGTTCTGGCCGGATTGTCTGCGATGAGTCCCACCCGGTCGCAAGCGACCGGGTTACAAGGTTCGCGTCATACGCGGCGAAGCGGATGCATGCCGCGCTCCATTCTCGCGTTGTTGATGATGCCGATCGCGGTATGCTTGCGCACGATCAGTTTAATCAACTGTGTAGGCGTGCAGGCGAGTTGTTCCGCGGCGGCCTTCACGTCGTATTCGCATGCGGCGATCACGTCGATCGCTTCGGCGAGCATCGCGGGCAAGTCATCGTGCTCGGGGCCGACGCGTACGCGCCCTGCCTTGTTGCATCGCGACCGCCACAGGTCGGTGGGTTGATACGGCATCACAACAGTGCACCGCACCTGCACTGCCAGGTTGACCCGCAGGCGAAACAAGGCCATGGCCCTGTTATGCGCCTGACTGCGCCGTTCGCCAGCGCTACCGTTGATGTCGGTGGGTGTGTGCTCGATGGTGACGGCCGTTTCGACCTTGTTTCGATGCTGTCCGCCCGGGCCTGATGTCCGGCCGGTGGTGACTTGGCACTGTTTGAGCAACTCATCAATCGGTAGTGCCGCGGGGTGGGGCGACAGAATTTTCATGGGTAAACCATCCGTGAGGCGATGCCGATACTGATTGTAAAGCCGTGGCCGGTGGTCGCGGTCACGTGCTGGTTTAATCGGTCGGCGCGTCGAATCACTGAGACTTTCCCGCCCACCGTTATATGATTTTGGAAGATAAGCCCCAATCCGAAGCCAACACGCCAAACGCGAAGAAGGCCGGCCGACTCGCGCAGCTCGATGCGATCATGGCGTCGCATCCGTGGTACCCGCGGTTTCTGCCGTTCTTTATATATGTCACGTTCCTGATGACGGTCGGGCTCGCACGTGATTGGCAGGCGTGGACATACCCGATCCTTTACGTGGTGCAGTGCGGCTACGTGGTGTATCTGCTCTGGCGGTGTCGAAAGCTATTGCCTGAACTCACGCTGTCGTTTCACTGGCTGGCGATTCCCGTGGGCGTAATCTGCGCGGTCGCGTGGATAGCGCTGGGCACGGTGATGATGGATCAGTTCCCGTCCACGAAGCCGCAGAAGGGCGACCTGTTCCTGTTCTTGGCGCCGATGGTCGACGGCAAGGGCGGGCTCGGTGACGGCGCTTTGGGCTGGACCGCGATGATCCTGCGCCTGCTTGGCATGTCGATCATCGTGCCGATGTTCGAAGAGTTGTTCTTCCGGTCGATGCTTTTGCGTTCGATGTCCCGGCCGCGTAAGTCGCTGCTCGGATTCGTGCAGTGGATACTTGATGTGCCGGTCATCGGCGAATGGCTGATGCAGACCAAGCTGGGCGACGCGGCGGATGAGGACGAAGGCATCTTTAAGACCGAATTCGAGCGTGTGCCGTTCGGCCAGGTGACGCTGTGGGGCATGGTTTTCACGACGCTCTTGTGGTGTCCGATCAGCCACATCATGCGCGATTGGCCCGGCACGATCGTGTGCGGTATCGCTTACTGTCTGGTCGTGGTGGCGACGAGGAAGAAAGGCCTGGGGCCTGTCATCTGGACGCACGGCGTCACCAACGCGTGCCTGTGGGCGTACACGGTGTACCTGCACTATCACCTGAACGGCTACTACGATGCATGGCAATTCCTTTGATATGCGATTGTCGATATTCGGTTTCCAATTTTCAATATGCTGCGAGATTGGATCACTTGCTTCACGATCCGGTGCCCGTGACTACTTCGATTCAGAAACAGGAAATCGCTAATCGGCGATCCTCTGTTATTCTGCATGTATGCGGGACATTGAAATAAGTACGGAAACGGACGGTGAAAACAAGTGGTCGTACGAGGTGTTCATCCACGACGCCGGTCGCCGACATGCGTACGTCGTAACGCTGAGCTGGTCGGACTACGACCTGTGGTCGCACGGGCGGGTCGCTCCTGAGAAAGTCGTGCGTGCGGCGTTTGAGTTTCTGCTCGACCGTGAGCCGGCATCGAGCATTCTTGCGAAGTTCGACTGCTCGCTGATTCGCCGGTACTTCCCCGAAGTAGACCGCGAGTTGCCGAAGATGATCTGACGCACGCCGCCGGAGTTCAGGCAGACAAAATAGACCGCTGTTCCAGTGCATCCAAGAGTGCAGCCACCTGCTCCGCCACGCTCATTGTGTCGCTGTGCAGATGGACCTCAGCCGATGTCGGTGCTTCGTACGGATCATCGATGCCGGTGAACCCTTTGATTTCACCGGCTCGTGCTTTCTTATAAAGACCCTTTGGATCGCGCTCTTCGGCGACCTTGAGCGAGCAGTCGACGTACACCTCGATGAACGGCAGATCCGCGTCGTCGTGAAGCGCGCGAACCAGGTCGCGGTCGGTGCGGTACGGGCTGATGAAACTGGTGATCGTGATCATCCCCGCCTCGGTAAAGAGTTTCGCGACTTCACCGATTCGGCGAATGTTCTCCGCCCGATCCTCAGCGGAGAATCCAAGGTTCTTGTTCAGTCCGTGGCGAACGTTATCGCCGTCGAGGCGATAGGCATGCTTGCCGCGATCGAGCAGGACTTTTTCGAGCGCGACGGCCACGGTCGACTTCCCACTGGCGGACAGGCCGGTCATCCAAAGCGTTGCTCCTTTCTGTCCGAGGTTGCTGTGCCGTTCGGCGCAAGTCACGTCGCCGTCATGCCAGGTGATGTTCGTCGCCTTTTGTTCCGCCATGGATGTATGTCCTTTTCTCGATACAATTCGGTGTTGCACACGGTTCGTTGCAAGTCGGCACGACTGCCGATCGCGAGCAATCAGGCCAAGAAGTATAGGGAGTTGCCCAACAATGCCAACTGCGGATTTACCCGACGACGTTGCAGCGGTACTGAACGAATTGACTCAAAAGCTGTCGATGGAACAGGCGATGTCGAAGCTCGTTGTCAGTGCAGCGGTGGGAGGCGATGCGTACCAACTGGTCGACGACCAGGTGCGACGGCCGGCGATCGTATCGAATCTGCCGCTCGCGGCTGCATTATGGCTGTACGTCGACGAGCTCGACAAGAGCCACAAGATCAGCCAGGGAATAGATAATGCGACCGGGTCATTCTGGCATGGCATCATGCACCGGCGCGAAGGTGATTTTTCCAACAGCCACCACTGGTTTCGCAAGGTCGGCGCGCATCCCGCGATGCAGCATATCGATTGTCCAGGCGGATATGACGGGCACGCACTGATCGATCAGGTCGAAGCGGCGCGCATGTCGGGCGATGAGCCGGACGAACTCATTGCAACGCAGCGCGGCGAATGGCTGGCGTTGTTCGCATGGTGCGCAATTCAAGCGTAATCGCGCGCTGCGAGTGCAGTTAACTGCCCCTGCTACTGCTCATCAGCTGCGTGACGACCACAATGATGTCGTACATCGCATGCGTTGCCGCGACCACGCCGAACCCGCGCAGTACATATACGAACGCGAAGTACAGTCCCGCGCCGGTATACAGCAGGCACTTGTTCCAGTCGAACGGGTTCTGGTCGGAGAAGTGGTACAGCGCAAACGCCACCGCCGACCCGACCACCGCCAGCGCCGCGCCCCAGTGGTCCTTGAGCGGCAGCAGGTCAACGAAAATCATGTGCAGGACCATGATGCCCAGCAGGCGAAACAGAAGTTCCTCGTAGATGCCGGCGCCGACGCTGAACACGAGCATCTGCTGCCAGGGCGCGTTGTGAGCGCCCCCCGCCATGAGCGCGAACTGGCCCAGCGGCTGGCGGATGACCACCAGAACCAGCACGAACAGGCACCCGCCCCACAGCACCGATTCAACAAGCATGCCCACGTACAGTGTCGGCCGAATGAACCAGCGGTCCCGCCGTGTCAGATGCCAGCCCATCAGCCCCACGACGGCGATCAGACCTGGCAGGTAGTACGCCTGCACGCCGAAATACTCGAATAGGTCCGCCAGCAATGACCTTGCGTAAATAAAGCGCCGCACGCCCGTCACCTCGTCCGTCGCGTAAACGATCGTGCCCAACTCGTAAAGCGCCAGCAACGGCAGCAGAAAAATAAGCGATTGCAGCGGGAGCTGCGCATCACGCCAGTACGACGGCGTGACAAGAACCGGCTTGTCATTCTCAATGGCTTCGTCGGGCATGAGATACCGAGTCGAAAAAATCAGAAATCAGAACGCGGGAAAGTCTTTTGGCAGAAAGTCCAAAGGCGAATGTTGCGTCTGTGACGCGAGAGGCGTCAATATCCGGTTTGAGACCTTCAACCGCTGATTCGTGACTTCCCGATGTTCATATTCGTATCACGGAGCGAACATTATCGTACGGTTTAATCTGGTTGCGCCCTTGGAGTTCGACCAGTTCGATCAGGACTGAGACACCGGCGATGTGCCCGCCGAGACGTTCGATCAGGTCGCAGCAGGCTTTGAGTGTTCCGCCGGTCGCGAGCAGGTCGTCGACGACGAGCACGCGCTGCGCGGGACGAATCGCGTCGACGTGAATTTCCAGCGTGTCCGAGCCATACTCGAGCCCGTAATCAATTGTGTGCGTTTCACCGGGCAGTTTGTTTGGTTTACGGATGGGTACGAACCCGGCTGAGAGCACCTGCGCGACCGCCGTACCGAAGATGAATCCACGGCTCTCGGCTCCGCAGACCAGTTCGATGCCCTTGCCTCGGTACGGGTTGGCCATCTGTTCGATCGCCCTCGCCAGCCCGGCGGGATTGCTCAGCAGGGGCGTGATGTCCTTGAAGGAAATCCCCGGTGTCGGGAAGTCGGGCACGTCACGTACAAGCGATTCGATGTTCATTGGTTCGGTGGAGGGTTAAATGGGCAATAGGTTGAAGCCGAAAGCCAAAAAGCAGAAAACCGCGCTGCAAGGTATGCGCCAAAACAGGGTGCCAGGAGGCTTTTCAGCCCGGTCGCTTGCGACTGAGCCGCTACGTCTGGCTTTCGACTCGTTCAGCACAGGCGCTTTGTACCAAATTTGTAGCCGGGCGGTCCGCGGTGACAACAAGTATCATCTGACGAAATGGACGCATTTGTTATAAACGGCGGGAAGCGCTTGCGTGGGACGGTTCGCGTGCACGGCGCCAAGAACGCGGCGCTACCTCAGTTGGCGGCCGCACTGCTGACCGATCAACCCGTCAAATTGTCGGATGTGCCCGATCTTGAAGACATCCGCAACATGACGAAGCTGCTGGACGAGCTCGGCTGCGAGGTCGAGCATGACCCGGCCGCCAGTTCGGTCACCGTTCACAGCACGGACGACTCGAAATGCAAAGCGCGGTACGACATTGTCCGCAAAATGCGCGCGAGTGTGTGCGTGCTCGGTCCGTTACTTGCGCGTCGTGGCAAGGCGCAGGTGTCGATGCCCGGCGGGTGCAATATCGGTGACCGACCGGTCGACCTGCACATGCGCGGGTTGCGCGCCTTGGGTGCGAAGGTGCATCTGGACAGCGGCTACATCGTCGCCGAGTTGCCTGAATCTGGCCGACTGACCGGGGCGCGCGTGTTTCTGGGCGGGCCGTTCGGTTCGACCGTGCTGGGTACGATCAACGTGATGAGCGCAGCGGCGCTGGCGAAGGGCAGAACAATCATCGAGTCGGCCGCGTGCGAACCGGAGGTCGAGGACATGGCAAACCTTCTGAGCGCGATGGGCGCGAACGTCACCGGCGCTGGTACGCCGCGCGTGATCATCGAAGGTGTCGACCAGCTGCACGGAGCCAAACATAAAGTGATTCCCGATCGGATCGAAGCCGGCACTTACGTCGCCGCCGCCGCCATCACCAACGGGCAGATCACCATCGAAAACTTTCCAACCGATGCGCTTACCGCAGTGCTCGACCGCTTCGAGTACACGGGTGTCGAGATTGAACCCGTGAAACCCGCATCAGGCGCCGGCCCGTCGCCAACCAGGAAGCGCGGCACACGAAAAAAGAACAATCAGGGCACGCTCGACGACGACCGCATGCGGCAGACGGTCCGCGTCGCGTCAACCCGTCGCCTTGAACCGACACAGATCTTCACCCAGCCTCACCCGGGATTTCCGACCGACCTGCAGGCGCAGATCATGGCGCTGTTGTGCCTGGCAGACGGCAACTCGATGATTACCGAAAAAATATTTCCTGATCGCTTCCTGCACGTCGCGGAACTGCTGCGCATGGGCGCCAACCTTGTGCGCAACGGCCCGACAGTGCTCGTCTCAGGCGTGCGCGAACTGATCGGCGCGCAAGTGATGGCGTCTGACCTGCGCGCTTCAGCAGGCCTGATCCTTGCCGGCCTCGCTGCACGCGGCACCACAACCGTCAGCCGCATCTACCACGTTGACCGCGGCTATGAGAAAATGGAACTGTCACTGCAGAAATTGGGCGCGGACGTTGAACGTGTGAACCAGCCAGAGAAGCAGTGATTGCCGGTTTGGATTTTCTTTGGCCGCATGAGAGTATCGAATGTCACTGTTCCCTGTCTCGGGCAACATCGAATGACTGAGCAAATCGAGAATCGCAAATCGCAAATCACTGGTTCCCTTGATTTCGAGCTGCTTGAAATCCTCGTCTGCCCACTGACGCGTTCGCCGTTGCGGCAGGAGGGAGGCGAGTTGGTTGGCGAGGTGGGCGGGCTTCGGTATCCGATTCGCGAGGGAATACCGATACTGCTGATCGAAGAGGCGGCTCTTCCCGATGGGGTCGAAAGCCTGGACGCGTTCAAACAGCGTTACGCGGATAAGATTCCGCAATAGCGCAAATAACAGTCACACCTGTCGCTGTATGTGCTGCCTGCCCGCCAACTCACATCATCCATTCATCAACATGTTCGCGCACAAACGCGTCGTCTACCAGATGCGGGTATGCGTCACACACGCGGCTGATTTCGGCCGCCTGGCCCGGGCTGAGCGTATCATCCGGATTCAGACACCACGTGCCTTCGAGCAGGCCGACGCGGCGCAACACTTCGTGCAGGCCCGGGATGCAGCCGGCGTAGTTGTGCGACGGGTCGAAGACGGCGGCGTTCATATCCGTGACCTGGCGGTTCAGCAGGTGCAGTTCACTGGGCATTGTGTCACGGGCGTTCGCCGCGTGGCAGCGTTCAAGGATTTGTACGGCCGGGCGCGTCCAGTACGCCCAGTGGCCGAGCAAGCCGCCGACGATGCGCTGCGTGATCGGTCTTGCCCCCACGTTGAACGTCCAGTCTCCCAGCAGGTCGGCGACGATGTTGTCATCGTTGCCTGTGTACAGCGCGATGCCGTCGTCGGACGGCGAAGAAGCTTTGTGATTACCGGGCGCAAGTGCCCGTCCGGCCTCCGCGACGGCACGCACCACATCGATCGTCTGGAACCGATTAAACGGCGCTATCTTAATCGCCACGACGGTTTCGATCTGCGCGAACCGCCGCCAGAAATCCGCGCCAAGCAGTCGCCCGCCCACCGCGGGTTGCAGGTAGAAGCCGAAAATCGGGATCACACGCGATACGGCCCGGCTATGGTCGATCAGCTGGTCAACAGTCGCATCTGTGAGCGCCGCGAGGCTCAGCAGGCCCGCGTCGTACCCGATGTCCGCCGCCAACTCCGCTTCGGCGACCGCCTGCCTGGTATCGCCGCACACGCCCGCGACTTTTACGATTGTCTTACTCGACCGTTCTTCGAAGCGTGTTACCTCCTCATGCGCGAGCGCCAGCACCGGCTCGAGCAGCGCGAACTCAGACTTACGAATCTCAAACTGTGTCGAATGCACTCCGACCGCGACGCCCCCGGCGCCGGCGGCGAGATAGTAACGTGTCAATGCCCGCTGTCGACGCTCGTCCAGCCGGCGCTGCGCATCGAGCGCCAGCGGATGTGCGGGGATGACGATGCCTTTGCGGATTGCATCGAGCGCGTCGGCGGATGGCATGGGTGATTGCGCAGGCATCACGCTCCTTGTATTTCCGAGTTGCGAATGCAGATTTTCGATTTGCGTGCGGTCCAGCACCGAGTTGGTTGCTCAGACCAAATCGAAAACCATCAGTCGTCAAAACTTTCCGTCGCGCACTTCAAAGTGCGTGGGCTTATTCAGCGTGGGTCCGCCGGCCATCAGCCAGTCGGCGATGCGTTCAATCATTTCATCGACGCCGACACCGGGTCCGCCAAAACGCTCCCAGCACGCACTGCCGTCGCTGATCAGCGCGGCGTCTGATTCTTCGCCGACAAAACACGCGTTCCTGCCCAGTGTCGCCGCCAGTTTTGTCGCCAAGTCGCGCACCGCCAGTACGTCAGGCCCCGCGAGGTTCAGGATCGCCGGCGGGCAGGACGCCATCGACAGGCATCTGAACGTTACGAGGTTTGAGTCGCCTTGCCAGATGAGGTTGACGTAACCTTGCGTGACGTCGATCGGCTCGCCCGCGAGGATCTTCTGTCCCAGATCGACCAGAACGCCGTATCGCGTCTCGTTCGCGTAGTTGAGGCGAATCATGACCATCGGCGTCTGATTTGCCTCGCTGAAATACCCGAAGACGCGTTCACGTCCGAGCACGGACTGCGCGTATTCGCCGACGGGGTCGACAGGATCGCCTTCGCGCGGGCCGTTCGTGGCTGCGTTGCTGAACGGGTACACGTTGCCGCTGGAGTACACGGCAAACCTCGCGTCCGGCCAGCGCTGCGCCACCACACCGGGCAGGTAGCAATTGAGCAACCAGGTCGTCCCGGCGTTACCGGCGGTGCCGAATTTTTGACCAGCCAGGTACACGATGTCCGACGCGTCGGGCAGGTCGCGCACGGCAGCGTCATCGATGAGGTCGCACGCAATCGTGTCAATGCCGTCGGCCTCGAATATGTCACGCGATCCGGGCGACGAGAAGCGTGAGACGGCGATGGCCTTATGTGTGCTGCCAGCCTGCTCGAGCGCGCGTTTGGCCATCAGCGCCAGACCATGCCCTGTCTTGCCGCCGGCGCCCAGCAGCAGAAGATCGCCCTTGATGTTGGAGAGCACCTCGATCACACCCCCGTCGGGGCATGACAGGTCGTCTACCAGTTCACGTTCGCGCGGATTCATCGCGAACGATTGTAGCGGCTGGAGTCTGCTTTCCCGCGCCCACGGCCCAACACGGTCGAATACGCTAGCATGCTCCCACCATGGCACAACAAACCACAGCACCCGAGCGCAAGTACATCAAAGACTTGTTGCCGAACCAGTTCATTGACACGGTGCTGACGATGAACAACTGCCAGTTGGGTCAGACGCGAGGCGGCAAGCCGTTTCTCAAATGCCTGCTGAGTGACAAGTCCGGCCAAACCGCGGGGCGGATGTGGAACGCCACCGAGGAGTTGTTCGAGAAGTTGCCCACCGACGGGTTCGTGTGGGTGTCCGGCCAAACGCAGCCTTATCAGGGGCAGATGCAGATCATCATCGAGGACATCCGCCCGACCCAGCCGAATCCTGAGGAACTGGCCGACTTGCTGCCGTGCACGCAATTCGACATCGGCGAGATGTTCGCCGCGTTGACGCAGCGGCTGGGCGCGCTTGACCACCCGGCGATCAAGGCGTTGGCGCAGGCGTATCTCGACGACGAAGCTCTGATGCACCTTTTCAGGCAAGCGCCGGCCGCGATGGTGTTACACCATGCGTACATCGGCGGGCTGCTTGAACACACGTTGCAACTGATGCGCCTCGCGGACGTGTTCTGCCCGCTGTACCCGCAGCTCAATCGCGACCTGGTGGTCATGGGGCTGTTCATCCACGACCTGGGCAAGTGCGTCGAGTTGTCATGGACGACGGGGTTTTCCTACAGCGAAGACGGCCGGCTGGTCGGCCACATCGGACGCGGCGCCATCATGCTGGAGGCCAAAGCGAGAGCGGTCGCAGAGGCCGGCACATCCGTGGCCGAGCCCGTGTTGCGGGTTCTGCACCACATCATCCTTTCGCATCACGGCAAGCCTGAGTTCGGCGCACTGAAGGTTCCTGCGACACCCGAAGCCGTCGCCGTGAGCCATCTGGACGATATGGACGCAAAACTTCAGATGGTGATCGCCGCTGCTGACCGTGAGCGATTTGCACAGCGCAGCGCAACCGAGTCGACCTTTACCGACAAGATCTGGGCGCTCGAAACGCAGATCTACCGGCCGGACCCGACGACGTTGGGACAGTAGCACCGGCGCTTCGCAATGGCAGGGTGTACAATTGCACCGTCATGCACATGAAACACGATCAAAGGGAAATCGCCCCGCCGACGGTGCCGGTGACGTATATCCTCGAAGACCCCGAATCACTCACCGATTCCGACAAGGCCCAGTACACGCTCATGGGCAGCAGGGGTCAGAATCTGCTCGAGATCGCACTGGACGCGGACATCAACATCGAACACGCGTGCGGTGGCGTCTGCGCGTGTTCGACGTGTCATGCGTACATCAACGAAGGCCAGGGCAGCCTGTCCGAACCGCAGGAGGACGAGGAAGACCGCGTCGAGGAAGCGCCGGGTCTGCAGCACAACAGCAGGCTGAGTTGTCAGTGCATCATCGAAGGCGACGGCCCAATCGTCGTTCAGATCCCCGCGTGGAACCGCAACGCGGTGAAGGAGGTGCCGCATTAGGGAGTTCCGATTTTCGATTTGGCAGTGTGTAACGTCACGTCCAAATCAGCATTTGAAAATAGGCAATCGGAGCTCAATCAGGTCACATGCCTTGCAACGCATGAAAGTCTGGGGCGGCAATCAGTCGATTGACAGTACGATTGCCGTGCCTGGTGTCGATGTGTGGGTGTTCAGTCAGCCTTTCAAAGGCAGCGGGTAGGGCGGTGACATTTATTACGCGTCACTGTGCGGCGAGGGCATGCTGTCACGGTTCGTGCTCACGGACGTATCCAGCCACGGCGCGTCCGCCGGTAAACTGGCTAAGAAGCTGCGCGACCTGATGCACAAGCACTTTAACACGCTCGGCCAGAGCGACTTCGCACGCGCATTGAACGAAGAGTTTTCAAATATCGCATCGACGGGCAAGTGCGCCATGGCGGTGCTGACCCGACCACAACCAGCCATGCCGTGCCCGCACACACCCGCGACGTCTAGCCGGACGGTGGTCAAACCGTGTTCGTGCTTCAT
The DNA here is from genome assembly GCA_002688155.1 of Phycisphaerae bacterium. Taxonomy (GTDB): domain Bacteria; phylum Planctomycetota; class Phycisphaerae; order Phycisphaerales; family Phycisphaeraceae; genus ARS1224. The sequence goes on along the minus strand of NZCH01000114.1, from coordinate 13,658 downwards.
CACAACCCGGTCGATCCGGAGTGAATGGGAGTCCGATTTCCGAGTTGAATTATGAGATTGTTCTCGAAGCAATCGGAAATTGGAAAATGAAGATTGGCAATCCACTTGCCCCCGGCCGCCCGACACCCGTACAATCCCGCTATTCATTCCCGCTGATCCGAGGATCCCTGCGTGCTTGAGCACTACGCCAGTTTGATTTCACAGCCGCACACGATGTGGATCGTGGTGATTATAAAATTGGCCATCGCCGCGACGATCGTGCTGCCGGCGGTGAACGTGATCGCGATCATTGCGGTTTGGGTCGAGCGCAAGGTGGCCGGTCACATGCAAAGCCGGGTCGGGCCTCTGCACGTTGGGCCTCACGGGCTTCTTCAGACGATCGCCGACGGGGTCAAACTGCTGACTAAGGAAGACCTGATCCCGGCGGGCGCAGACCAGTTCATGTTTCGCCTGGCTCCGTACCTGGCGTTTGCGCCAGTGTTTGCGGCGTTTATCGTTGTGCCGCTGGGGCCGCAGTGGTGCTTTGAGACGGGGCTGACGATCGGCGTGCTATACCTGCTCGCGGTGCTGAGCGTCGAGGTGATGGGCACGATCCTCGCCGGCTGGGGGTCCAACAGCAAGTGGGCGGTCTACGGTGCGATGCGCGAAGCATGCCAGATGGTCAGCTACGAGGTCCCGCTTGGCATTTCAATCATTTGTGCGCTGCTCGTGTCGGGCACGCTGCACACCGTCGAACTCAATTACCTGCAGGGCGGCGGGATATGGGACTGGTATGTCTTTCATAATCCGTTCGTGTTCGCGTCGTTTTTGATTTACTTCGTTGCGTCGCTGGCGTCGAACAAACGCGCGCCGTTTGACCTGCCCGAATCGGAAAGCGAACTGGTCGCCGGCTTCCATACCGAGTACAGCGGTTTCCGCTGGATGTATTTCTTCTCGGCCGAGTACGGTGCGATGTTCATCGTCGGCGTGATTCAGGCGGTGCTGTTTATGGGTGGGTGGAACAGTCCGCTGGGGTTGGTTGATCCGGTATATGCGTTCGCCGGTTTTGACCCGATCGTCGCGGGTGAGGCGTACTTCAGCGGCACGATCGCTGCCGCCGACACGTGGTCCGGCAAGGCAGATGCGATGGGTGTGTCAGCGGTTGGCCTGGTCGTGGTCAACCTCTACTGCGCGTTTTGGCTCATCGCCAAAGCGTCGGTCGTGATCTTTGTGCAGATGTGGCTGAGGTGGACATTGCCACGCATTCGTATTGACCAGGTGTTGCACACGTGCGTGAAGGTACTGCTGCCGATGTCGCTGATGACGTTGATTGGTGTATGCGTGTGGCTGTTGGTCGTACCACAAGCGCCAAAGAACGTTGTCGGAGACCTGAACATCGGCCACCTGCAGGGCAGAGTGCCGCTGATTCAGGCGATCACGCAGGGCGTGCTGACGCTCATCGGCATGGGCATCGTCGCTGCTTGCGTGGGGATTGTTTTCTGGGCGTTTGTTCACCGCGACAAGCAGCCACGCAAGACCCTGTTCGAAGACGTCATGCCCGTCGGCAACGAAATCGCGTTCACAGCGGGCACGGTGGAGAAAGAAAGTCAAGAGGGCGAACCGACCGAGGATTGACGTTGCAAACAGCGGCCCGCCTCCCAGGGCGCACGTCACATCGGTGATCGACGATCGCTAATCGGCAATCGCATTATTGTGTTGCGACAATGATCGCGCGCTGCTCGCCGAGCGTGTGACGGGCTCGTGCTGCCTGGTCATAAAGCACGAATCGGCCAACCTGCACAAGTGTGATTGATCGGCCTGCGTGGTCGGTCGTGCGGACCTTTCGCGCCGGGCCAAGGCGCATGTGATGCGAATGGCGTGCCATGTCATGCGCCACGCGGGCGGCGTTGACGTCGCTGGCATAGGCGCCCACCTGAATCGTCCAGCCCGTGACGGCAAGCTGAGCGTCAACTTTTTCGCGAAACACGGCATTCGTGCTCGTGCTGCGCGCCAGGTACAAATTCGTACTCGCCTGCGACCATCTGCCGAGTTTCTGCTGCGCGATAGCGGCGAAAAAGAAGGCGTTGGCGCGGTTCTGTCCGGTCAGCCCGCGCGTGGCGGTGAGAAATTCGCGCGCGGCACGGACGAAATGGTCCTGTTGCGCTGCGAGCAGGCCGAGTTGTGCCTGTGATCTGGCCGCGATGTCTGCATCACCGGCGCGCCGGGCAGTCATCAGCCAGCGCCGCGCGTCATCGTGGCGACCCAGTTGATAGGCGCTTAAACCCGCCAGATACGCGGCCTCAGGGCCCGGTGCACCCGATACGGTCGCCTGTTCATACGCTCGGCGATAGTCACCCGCGTCATACGATGAACACGCCGCCAGCATTGAACTGGTCGTTGTGCATCCGGTCGTGATCAGGGTAAGCAGTAAGCCCACAGTCAGAAGAAAGGCCCGCTTCCAGCGCTGATGTGTCATGCAAGGCACTCCATTGCCACTGTGATTTACGTGATACCAGGTCGCAATGATCACTTGCGGATCGCGTCGTCGCGTAGTGTAATGCATCGACGATTCGTAATTCGAGACCCTAATAATGAGCCTGCCAGGCAAACTCTTATTCTCCGCCATTCGACATCACAAACGCATCGCGGCGATCGACGATAATCGTCGGTACACGTACGGCCAGATCGCCGGCGGCGCGATGTTTATCGCTGAGCAAATCGATCAGGTTACCGATTGCCCGCGCGTCGGGTTGCTGCTTCCCACCAGCGGCGCGTTTCCAATGTTGCTATTGGGCACGTGGCTGGCGGGCCGGGTTGCCGTGCCGCTGAACTACCTGCTGTCGGCCGATGAGTTGCGTTACGTGATCGAGGACGCGGGCATCGAGACGATCATTTCCGCAGGGCCGATGCTGGAATTCCTCAAGGACGCACGGCCCCATGCGGTACCCGATAACGTGCGTGTGCTGAAGTTGGAGGAGGTCGACTTTTCCGGCTGGCCGCCACTGCGCTGGCCGCCGAGACCGGCAGGCGAGGATGTTGCCGTGATCCTTTATACGTCCGGCACGTCGGGTCGTCCCAAGGGTGTGATGCTCACGTATCGCAATCTCGAGTCAAACGTCGAAGCGGCCGTAGAGTATGCCCGATTCAGTGGCGCCGACACATTTCTGGGGGTGCTGCCACAGTTTCACAGCTTCGGGCTCACACCACTGACGCTGCTGCCGATGCGCGTCGGTGCCACGGCGATCTACTCGGCACGATTTGTGCCGCGCAAGATTGTGCGCCTGATCCGCAAACACCAGCCCCAAATCGTAATGGCCGTGCCGTCGATGTACGGTGCGTTGCTGTCGGTCAAGAAGGCATCGGCGGAAGACTTCGCGTCGATTCGCTTTGCAATTTCCGGAGGTGAGCCGCTCCCACAGGATACGTTCGAGACGTTTCGCAACCGGTTTGGCGTGACCATTCGCGAAGGTTACGGCCTGACGGAAACGGCGCCGATCAGTAACTGGTCGACACCATGGGCATCGAAGCGGCACTCCGTTGGCAAAGCGATTCCGGGCGTGGGTATCATCATCGTCGATGACCACGATCAGGTTCTGCCAGCTGACGCAGAGGGCGAGATTCTGATCACCGGGCCGAATATCATGAAGGGTTACTACAAACTGCCCGAGCAGACTCAGGCCGTATTTACGAATATCAATGGCAAGCGCTTCTTTCGTACGGGCGACATCGGCAGGCAGGACGACGAAGGCTTCCTTTTCATCACGGGGCGCAAGAAGGAGATGCTGATCATTGGCGGCGAGAACGTGTTTCCACGCGAGATTGAGGAGGTTCTCAACCGGCATGACGCGATTCAGGACTCGGCGGTGATTGGCAAGAACGACGGGATGCGAGGCGAAGTTCCAATCGCGTTTGTCGAACTGGTTGACGGGGCGGCGTTCGACGCGGCCGAGATGCGCAACTGGTGCCGCGAATCGCTGGCGCAGTTCAAAGTTCCGCGTGAAATTCGGGTGATAGACGCCCTGCCGCGCAACCCCACGGGAAAGATCATGCGCCGGCAGATCAACTCCGATTGATTGAGCGCCCCATGTTCGACCCACCCCTTGGACTGACCAAGCCCGGACTGTTTATCACCGGCACGGATACCGGCGTCGGTAAGACGGTGGTCACTTGTGCGATCGCGCGGTGTCTTCGGCAGCGTCATGCTGACTTGCGCGTGAGCGTTTGCAAGCCGTTTGCCAGTGGATGCCGATTGGAGGGCGATGTGCTGGTCAGCGAAGACGTTGAGGCGCTGGCGCACTTCGCGGGGTGCGAGCAGCCGCTCAAGATGATCAGTCCGTTGCGCTGGTCGGCACCTCTGGCGCCCGCGCCGGCGGCGGAGTCGGCGGGACAAACGATCGACTTCGACGCGCTGGCCGGCGCGCTGCGGGCGCTTGATAACGCCGGCGATGTTTTGCTGGTCGAAGGGATTGGCGGATTGTGCGTACCCATCGATCCGGCCAACCCGTCACTCACGACGCTTGATTTGATTGCGGCGCTCGCATACCCGGTCGTGGTCGTCACGCGGGCGGGATTGGGTACGCTTAATCACACGGCAATGACGGTGCGATTGCTGCGACAGGTCGGGTGCGACATGGCGGGGCTTGTGGTCAACGCATACGAATCGGCCGGCGCGGTTGTTGTTGATGATCCGTCCGTTGCGAGCAACGCAATCTGGATGACGCGGATGACCGGCGTGCCGGTGCTTGCGACCACACCGGCGTGTGCACCAGGCGACGTTGTGCCGCACGAGGGGCGACTTGCATCGCCGATACTCGACGCGATGCGCAGCATTGATTGGCGTGCGCTCATGCGCTGAATCCGCCCAGGCCCGCTGCTGCGAGCGCAGCGAACTTGTGGCGGGGCCTTTTTACTGCGGACAACACCTTTTTAATCCGGTCGCGGGGTTGCATTTGACATTCGCGCTTTGCGTCAAGGCTGTGCCACGACGTGCGGCCGCTTGTCGGATTGTTGGGCTGGCGCGTCGAGTTCGTCCAGCGTTTTTTCATCCTGCGGGCCAAACAGAAAGCCCCACGTGTCGGCGACGCGCGCGATCGTGCGGATGCTCAGTGCCGCTCTGGGATCGTCGATGGTGCCCGTGACCTGGACGGCCAGAAGTTCGTCCTTGAGCAGGTTAAATATGTCGGTTACCGGTCCCAGGTTCAATGCGCCCGGGATCTTGCTGTAAAAAAGCAGGTCCACTTCGCGTGTGGACCATTGCATTGCGCCGTTGCCGACGAGCGCCAGGCTGGGAGCCTCAATCTGAAACTGGTCGAACGTGATCCGGTCGTTGACGACATCAAACGTCGTGTCGATGCGATCGAACGCGGCAGCGTTCGGGAGCGTGAGGTTGAACAGGTGCAACAATGAGAGCACAAGCGGAACCTGGTACAGCGTCGCCTCACGTACGATCACGGCCCCGGCGCCTTTGCGTTGCGGCGGCTGGCCGTCAACGGTCTCAATGCCAGACAGTCGAATGGCGCCGGTGAGAAAGCCTTGACCGTTGACGGCGGCATCATGATTGTCAGGGTCATCCGGATTCGTACCAGCAGGGATCGGATTGACAAACGAACCGAACTGGGCGTTATCAAGTGTCAGTTGCACGTCGTACTGTGCGGGCGAACCGAGTTGAATGGTTGCGCCCCCTTTAAACGTGCCCCCGTAGCAGACGCCCGACAGGGCGCTTACGACAAGTGTTTGCTCGTCGTTAACGCTTCGGATATCGACGTCGAGCGGACTGATCAGCCGTTTCTGGACGCGCAATCGATTGGCATTCAGGTGCAGTTCCATGCGTGGCGACGTATCGCCCGTGCTCTGCTCAAGGTTGATGCGCAGATCGCCAACCAGTTCGGTAATGTTCAGGCCGATGTCCGCCGAAGCGTTCTCAAGCCGAACATTGCCGGTAAAGTGCAACTGTCCATCGGGCCTGGTGACGTACGTGCAGTCGCGCAGGTCGTATCCAGTCGTAATCTTGAGCCGGTCCAGCAGTGCCAAGACGTTCGTTGGCAGGATCAGTCGTGTCACGGGACAAATCTGATCACTGTGCGCGGAGATCGACCATTGGCTGTGGCCGGGATATTCGAGCATCGTGAATCCGGACAGTTCAATGCGTCCGTTGGCGGCTTGACTGAAGCTGCCGGCCAACGATTCGGCTTGGACCTGAAGAGGGTCGATGAACACCGCGCCGCTTACGTCATTCAACATGACTTCCCCACCGCGATGCGTAAACGCGATTGTCTCTGGTCGAATTTCTACGTCAAAGTCGACTGTCTCGTCGGAACCGATGTTGATTCGCACGTTTGCATCGAATGCGCCGCGCGGTTGCATCTTGCCATACAGATCAAGCGCCCGCTGCCCACCGGTCATCTGCGGCGGCAGCAAATCGAGGAACGGATCTTCAAACCTCATGTCCCGTGCCGCCAGTTCGATGTGCAACAGCTGTTTCCCGTCGACCCAGGACGTTTGCCCCGCCACAATCAATGTTGTTGGTCCGTACGAGCCGGAAACCTCGTCGATCTCGACACGTCCGGGGCTAATCCGGACTTGACCGTCCTCGATGTCGATGCGATACCCGCCACCGAATGGCGCGTACGATGCGGTGACGGGCAGTGTAGTGACGCGAAAATCGACGTTACCCTCATCGTTGCGAAAAACGTGCGCATTGGCGGATGCCGTGCCAGCCAGGTTTATTTGCCGCGGCCATTGATCGCGCGGTTTGGGGATTATCGCAAGCAGCAGATTGTCCAGCGGAAGGATCGGTGCAGTGACGTTCAGGTCGACGTCGATGCCTTGTTCCCCTTCCGGTGGCGGGCCAACAGCGCCAGATATCCATCCGATTGCGCCGGTCGGGCCTTGCAGTTGCACGTCCTCCAGCGTGATGTGCGGCAGGCGCACGCGGATCGTCCCGCCCACCGCCTTAACCGGGTAGGGCCAATATTTAAAAACCAGGTTTACGTCTTCGGGGAACAGGTCGATCGCGGTGGTGTACCGCTTACCGATACCGTGCGGGCGTGTGACGCGCACGTTCATTTTGCTGCGCCCGCCCAGGTCAAACCCGGGCACATCCTGATCGCCGGGCGTATTGGCGCTGCGGATCAGGCCGGCGTCGATCAGGCTCGCATGCGCGGGCACATCCAAAAACAATTGCACGCCGCGGCGATAGTGCTCGGGTATTGCTTGCATCAGTGCGTCATCGATCGGCCCGTTTCCCGCGGTGATGAACACGTCGATCGCGCCCGTACTGCGCGGCAGCATGCGTGTGCCCGTGATGGTGACCTGAGTGCCTGATTGCCCTTGGCCGGTGATCGACTTGATGTCCACTTTTTCCTGGTTGACGTGCAGGTGCCCGGTGACGTCCTGCAGCGGATAGGGGAACTTGTGATACGTCAAATTAGCATTGGTCAGGTAGATGTCACCGTCGTGAAAATAGCGCAGTTGGCCGGATTCGTACTTGCGCCAGATGCGCATCCGCGCCTCGCACATGCCACGCGGAGCGAACTGATCGAAAGCGCGCTCGAGCAGGTCCGGTGCATACGGCAGCTCACGAAGCTGCTCAGTTAGCGCGAACGGGCCGACTTTTACGGTCATGTCGAACGGCGCGATGGCGAGCAGTTGTGGTCCGACGGGGCCTTCACCCAAGTCGGTAATTGTTCCGCTTAACGTATAGGCCAATCCCCCCAACCGGCCACTCACATTATTGAGGGCGATGGTATCGCCCGTGAGTGCGACCTCACCGGCCACATCGGTCATGCGCGGGTGGTGCAGTGACTCGTCACCAATGGGCAGCGTGATCTCGCCACCGTCAATGACAAACCTTGCGAACCGGCCCCGCCTGGCGTCGTAGCCGACGTGCACGGTCGGCACCGTGCCGGACGGGTTGAATTGTGCCCACCACTTGCGATACCGGGTCGGCATCATGTACTGCTGAGGCGAGTCGAACTCAAAGTTCTCCAGTTCGGCATCGAACGACGTGCCCCCGCCGGTGCCCGCATCGACGCGCAGGTTCCCGATTAGCCGCGGTCCGTCACCGTGGACCGTCGCGGCTTGCCGAAGCAAAAAATGGTACAGGTCGGCGTCCTGTGGATCGGCGGTAAAGCTGCCGGAAAATGGCACACTCGCGAGTGTGCGTGATTCCGCCCATTCAACCTGAGAAAAATGAACCGCCCCCTCTACGACGAACACATTGGGCATCGCTCTGTGATCACCGGGCGGTTCATCTGGCTCGGATTCGATCAGGTACTGATAGTTGTACCTGCCGGTGTCCAGGTTCTCGATGACGAACACCTCAGGCTGATTCAGCAGGACGGTGCGCACGCCCGGTCCGCCGGTAACCAGTGCCCACAGATCGAGCCGGGCGTGGATGTGCGTGACGGTGGCAAGTCGCGTTGTGTCATCCGGCGCGTCCAGCAAGTCAATCCGGACGTCTTCAAGCACCATTGACTGTTCGCGCCACCGCAGGTGCAGGGCCGCTGATCGGATGTTTACGTCCGCGCCCAGCGCCTCGGCCAGCTGCTGCGCAACGAACCGTGCCAGCTGCTGCGGCTGCGTCAGATATCGAAACGCCAACACGGCGATGAGCACCCCCACGGCCGCGAACAGCAATAGCCATTTGCCCCGATGGCGGAGATGACGCGTGCGGTCAGGATGTGTTCGCTCTTGCGCCACGCAGATTTCTCGCCTCCCTACCACGCCGGGCAACATTATCGGGTATCTTGCCATTTAAACCAACATGGCCGGCGAAGGAAACACACGATGGCCGAGCAGACGGATACCGACAAACCCACGATTGCGTTCGACGATTTCACCAGGTTGGATCTTCGCGTTGCGACGATAACGGCCGCACGCCTGCACCCGAATGCAGATCGCCTGCTCGTCCTGGAGCTGGACGTCGCCGGCCAAGCGCGTCAGATTTGCGCTGGCGTCCGCGGGCATTACGAACCCGAAGCACTCGTCAACCGGCAGATCGTCATCGTCGCCAACCTTGAACCACGCAAACTCCGCGGCGAAACGTCGCAGGGCATGCTGCTCGCCGCCAGCCATGAGACCGATGACGGCGAAACACAGATCGTGCTCTTGCACCCGGATCACGAGGTCAACTCGGGATCGGCAGTGAGTTAAGATGACGCAAGATCCGAATTCAGCCACGCACATGCGGTGAGCCGCGGTGCAAGCGCCGCAGCTGAATTAGCAGTCGTTCCATGGCCGCTTGCGGCTTCGCAATTGGTTCCGTGTGTGTTTGTGGTTTGATTTCGTGCGAAGCCGTAAGCGGGACTATAAACGAGGGTGGCCGTGATCGATTTGAACCATCATCTGCAATCCGACACGACCCACGCGTGGACGTGCCGGTTCATGGTGACGATCAGGGCGCCGTATCGTTAGTACCTGCGTGCCTGTTCGTGATGCACGGTTCACGGTTTCAACCCCGCCGCCGCCATGCTACAGTGGCCCGTCTTATCCTTGGTCTTACCTACAAAGAAGGAGCCGCCCCCATGGCCATTGAAACACTTTACGACAAAGACGGGTCGATCAACGCACTGCAGGGCAAGACTGTGGCCGTGATCGGTTATGGGTCGCAGGGTCACGCACACGCACAGAACCTGCGCGACTCAGGCGTGAGTGTAATCGTATCGAACCGGCGCGAGTCGGCAAATGGAAAGCTGGCGATAGAGCACGGGTTCGACCCGATGCCCGTGGGCGATGCCGTCGCGCAGGCGGACCTGATCCTCATCACGTTGCCGGACGAAGTGCAACCCAGCGTGTACGCCGACGCGATCGGCCCGAACCTCAAGCCCGGCGCGGCGATGGGCGCGACGCACGGGTTCAACATCCATTTCAAGACCATCACACCGCCGGACAACGTGGACGTGATCATGGTTGCACCCAAGGGCCCGGGTCATACCGTGCGCAGCGAGTTTGAGCGAGGCGGCGGCGTACCGTGTTTGCTCGCGGTGGAGCAGGACGCGTCAGGCCAAGGGTTTGACGTGGCGATGGCGTGGGCGATCGGTGTGGGTGGTGGACGCGCGGGCGTGCTGCGCACCACATTCAAAGACGAATGCGAGACTGACCTGTTCGGCGAACAAACGGTGCTGTGCGGCGGGCTGAGTGAACTCATAAAGACCGGCTTTGAGGTCCTCACCGAGGCGGGTTACCCGCCGGAACTGGCGTACTTTGAAGTCTGCCACGAACTGCAACTGATCATCAACCTGATCGTCCGCGGCGGGCTGAACTACATGCGCTACTCAATCAGCAACACCGCCGAATTCGGTGACTACTACACCGGCCCGAAAATCATCGACGCGGAAGCGAAGAAACGCATGCAGCAAGTACTCGCAGACATTCAAGACGGCAAATATGCCGAGGCGTTCCGCGGCGATTATGCGAAGGGCTTCGAGTGGTTCAAGAAGCAGCGTGAAGCCGACCACAACCACCCCGTCGAACAGGTCGGCAAGGAGTTGCGCGCGATGATGCCGTGGCTCAAGCCAGTGGTGGTGTGATCGGGCGCCGGATGACACGTCCGCGATAAGCATCGGCGGCACACAACGCCCGATTGGGAGACATCGCCTCATGTGGATCACTTTGGCAATCGCCGTGTTTGCGGTGTTGTTGGTGTTTGCGAATGGCGCGAATGACAGGCGGTGACGATCATCGGGGTCGGCATCGGGGTGGTCAACTGCAAGGCACACTGGCGGATGATCGGCAAGGCCATGCCCGCCTGGGTGACCACGCTGCCGCTGGCGGCGCTGCTGGGATTTGCGGCGTGGCGTTTAATAAGGGCTGGAGCCAGGGACTAGGTAAGAGAGTCGGAAAGTCCAAAGACGGGGGATTGGGGCGTGTCGACGCCCTTTACTTCTCAAGTCAATCGGGGATTGACCCATATAGACGCGGGTTTGTGGCTGGGGCGATGATGCTGTTCTATGCCCGGCGGTGGCGCCGGCGCCGGAGGGGAAATTGCATTTCCCCTGGCATGGTCAACCGTAAGAAGCATCTGAGCGCCATCGCGTAGCCGTGGATCGATGTTAGAATAACCCTTCAATGCGGAGCTGCGCCGATGATCTGCGAGCCATGTCAGGCAATGTTTGAGGAAGTTGCGGACCAGGTGCGCGCCGCGGACGTGTTTGACAAGGTTCGGCGCGGCGATGATGCCCTTATGTGCCGGGCGCGATCCAACGGCAGAGACGCATCGTATTTTGCCGAAGTGCCCGAACCACACGACTTGGTATGGGTTGGCCTGCTCACGTCCGATCGCTGGCTGAATGAATCGATCGAGGCGGCCCTGATGTACCAGGGCGACGACATTCAGGAATTACTCGAAGATGAGCTGATTGATCAGGGATTCGACGGCCGCCTGCCTGTCGAACATTTCCGCGACAATGAAAAACAGTACTTATTCCGATCTCCCGTGTTCTTGCCCAATGGTGAGAAACTCAATGAAGAACCGATGATTAATCGGGTCAGTAAGGTTCTGTTAGCCTATGAGGCAGCGTTCAACCAGCTGGGCGATTTGCGTGCCGGTCAGGACGAATCGTAAAGACGCGACCGGCGGTCCCGGTCCACCAGTGATGGGTACCGTCATTGCCAGGCATCAGGTGACACCACAACCCCGCAGGTGTTGACATGCGCGTATTCATGCTCGGGTGGGAGTTCCCGCCCAGTATCTCCGGCGGCCTGGGCACCGCGTGCTACGGCCTGACCAAGGCGCTGAGCCGGCGCGACGTGGGTGTCATCTTCGTCCTGCCTCACGCGATCGACCCGAACCATTCGTCGCATGTGCGATTGTTATCGCCGTCGAACCTGTACCGCGATGACGCGTCCGCAGGCAACGGCAATGGCAATGGCAACGGCGGTGGTCATCAGCTGACCGACGAGTTGGCGACGCGCGTCGCCGGACTGTACAAGGATCGCCCGGAGTTCGCCAACGTCACGTTTCGGTCCGTGCCGTCGCGAATCGTCAGCCCGTACCCGTCGGGAATTGGCGAGGAATTCGACGCACCTGCCAGTGCGGAAGAACTGGCTCGAACGCGGCGGCTGGGCGCGATCGTGCCCGACGTGCCGACGGGGCACTATCACGGCGACCTGCTCGCCGACGCGACGCGATACGCAGGTCTGTGCGTCGACCTGGCACGTAGCGAACAGTTTGACGTCATCCACGCACACGACTGGCTGACTTATCCCGCAGGGATGGCCGTCGCTGCCGTGACCGGCAAACCGCTGGTCGTGCATGTGCACGCGACGGAGTTCGATCGGTCCGGGGAAAACGTCTTTCAGCCTGTATACGACATCGAACGCCGCGGCATGCACGGGGCCATGCGCGTCATTTGCGTCTCCTACCTGACGCGCTCAATCATTGAACACCGGTACGGCGTCGATCCCGAAAAGATCGACGTGGTTTACAACGGTGTCGAAAATGACGGCGCCAACGGCCAACCACGCACGGGCATCGCGCGAGGTGACAAGATCGTGCTGTTTCTTGGCCGCATCACGATGCAGAAGGGACCGGAGTACTTCATTGGCGCCGCCAAGAAGGTGCTCGAGAAATATCAGAACGTCAAGTTCGTCATGGCAGGCTCGGGCGACAAGATCGGCGACATCATTCAGATGGCGGCCGCAGCTGGCATCGGTCAAAAGGTGCTGTTTACCGGGTTCCTGCGAGGCAAGGACGTGCAGCGCGTGTTCGAGATGGCGGATGTATATGTCATGCCGTCGGTTTCCGAGCCGTTCGGGATCGCGCCGCTGGAGGCGATTCGGCACGACGTGCCGGTGATCATCTCCAAGACGTCGGGTGTGGCGGAAGTGCTCACGCATGCGCTGAAGGTCGACTTCTGGGACACGCACGACATCGCCAACAAGATCATCGCCGTACTGCGCCACCCGCCGCTGTCCAACACGCTGCGCGAGCACGCGGACTTCGAGTCGCGCCGCCTGACCTGGGACGATGCGGCGCGCAAGTGCGAAGAAGTTTACGAACACACGCAGCAGGTTATGTCGGTTTAATCTGCGCTTGCGGCTTAGCACTAAGCCGCAAGCGGCGTTGGATCACACCGAATGTCGCTTACCCGCCGACAATTCACGATTACCTCCACCGGCGCGATCACGCTGACGGTGCTCGGGTGCGGCAAGCAACCCGATGTGCCGATGGCTGATGACATGAGCACCGGCGATAACAACGGCGAAAAACGCGAGAAGAACCCCGACCCGCCCACCGAGCCGTTCACCGTCGGTCCGCCGGATCAGTACGCCACCGCCAACGTGTACACACAACTCAACGAAAGCAAACGCGTCTGGCTGATCAGCGACGGCACCGAGCTTTACGCGCTGGCAGACCTTTGCACCCACTCGGGTTGTGGCGTGAAATTTAAAGAGGACACATGGCAGTTCGAGTGCCCGTGTCACGAGTCGAGTTTCACCACCGACGGCGCCAACCTGCCTGGTGGCAAGGCGGAGCGCGCGCTCGAGCGCTGGGCCGTCGAAATCATCGAAACCGACACCGGCCCACAGATTCAGGTCGATCCGACCACCCCCTTGCGTAAAGAATTCGGTGAATGGGATGACCCTGATGCCGCAGTGCCATTGACATAACGGATTTTCGAGCCGGAAAGTCAGAAGATCGAAAAGTTGCAAAGCCAAGCCACAAGCAGCGGTTATCT
>NZCH01000113.1 GCA_002688155.1 Phycisphaerae bacterium | reverse complement strand
TTGAGTGCCTGTTGGAATATCATCGCGCTTGCAACATCGACAACGAATGCGATGATTCGTCTTGTTGGCAGGTCACGGGATTCAGGTTCAAGGTGTCGGGCGTCACCAGATTCACGCGACAGCCCCTGCAAGTCAACGCCTGACACCCAATACCCGAAACTCGCGCATCAGAACAAACCCAGATACCGTACCATCGACGGCAATAAGACCAGATGTGTCATTCTGTCAGGCGCACCTCCCCGCCATGCCCCAGCCGCGCACAACACGCCGCAGCCGTCCGACCGCGAAAGACGGGCCGTCGCCCGACCTGACCGACGCATCGCGCGGCGTTCGGTTGCAGCGCGTGCTGGCGATGTGCGGTGTCGCATCGCGCCGGGCATGTGAAGCGATCATCGAAGCCGGCCATGTGAGCGTCAACGGACACGTCGTCACGCATCTTCCCGTGTGGGTCGACCCGCAACAGGACCGCATCGACGTCGACGGCCAACGCGTGCGCGTCGACAAGGACGGCAGCCGCACGCCCAAGCGCATCGTCATCATGGTCAACAAGCCGCGCAACGTGGTGTCGACCAACCGTGACGAACTTGGCCGCACGCGTGTGATCGACCTGGTCGATGCCCGCGAGCGGCTGTTTCCCGTCGGCCGGCTCGACGCGGACTCGACCGGCCTGATCCTTTTGACCAACGACGGCCAACTTGCCAACCGGCTGACGCACCCAAGTTTCGGCGTCGCCAAAACGTACCGCGTACGCGTGCGCGGGCGGCTCGACGAAGACGACGTGACACGCTTGCGCAACGGTTTGATGTTGACGCAGCGCCGTGCGCGCGGGAGCCAACCGGTCAGGCGTGCCGCCATGTCGGAGGTCCGAGTGCTATCGCGCGCCCGCGACAAGCGTATGGGCGAGTTCACCAGCCTCGTCGTCACGCTGCGTGAAGGCCAGAACCGCGAGATCCGCCGCCTGCTCGCAAGGCTGAACTTCAAGGTCCGCCGACTCGAACGCATCGCCATCGGGGCACTGCAGCTCAAAGGCCTCGCCCGCGGACAATGGCGGCGCCTGTCGGCAAGTGAAATCCGCGCGTTGCAGCGCGCGACGCGTGCGTCCTGATCCTGGCCGGACACGCCGCTTTGTACGACAATCGCATGTAACTGATCGAACAGGATTACTGGTGTAAGACGCTCGTTCTCGACACCGGTTAGTGCCGCGCACCGTGGTACGGTCATCCGAATTCATTTCGAAGTGAACCGCGCGAAACTGTACGCGTTTGAGATCGACCGGGATTCACACGGCTATTCGCCCATTGCCTCCAATCGCTCCTTTAATACGCGTTTGAACACGTCGATGGGCGCATCGCGGTTTGTCCACAATTTGAACTGCCCCGCCGCCTGGCGGGTGAACATGTCGGTGCCGCTGATGGTGGTGCAGCCGGCGGCGCGGGCTTCGCGGAGCAGGCGTGTTTCGATCGGGTTGTAGATCGTGTCGAAGACGACCGTGCCTTCGCCCCAGCCTTTGCCCCCGATTGCCCCTTTGCCTGTGGGCGCGGTGGGGACAGGCGTGGCGTCGACGTTCGGGTGCATGCCGATCGGCGTGCAGTTGATGAAGACGTGACAGCACGAGTCGCACAGTTTTTCCAGTCGCGCGGCCACGACCTGGCCGGTCTTGCCGTCGAACTCATCGGCGAGTTGCTGCGCTTTGCCGAAGGTCCGGTTGTATACGACGACTGTCGCGCCGCAGTGCGCGAACCCTGCGACGATCGCGCGGGCTGCGCCGCCGGCACCGATCACCGCAACACGTTTGTCCGACAATCCTTCGCGGGACACGCCCATGCCGTCGCACACGGCGCCCAGCGCGCCGTCGTAGTCCGTGTTTGACGCGTAGAGTGACCCGTCGTCGCGGACGGTCAGCGTGTTGGCGGCGCCGATCGTTTTCGCGAGCGGCTCGATGTCACCGCCCGACTCGCGCACGAAACGCAGCAGGTTCTGTTTGTGCGGGATCGTCACGCTCGCACCGCGGAAATGCAGCGACTTGTAGTCGAGGTAGCTGCCGACGGTCGCCTTGAAGTGCTCGTACTCGGGCGGGATCGGCATGGGCAGGTACACACCGTTGAAACCGGTTTGGTCGAACCCGGCGTTGTGGATCGCCGGGCTCATCGATTGCGCAACGGGGTAGCCGATCACCCCGTACACGCGCGTGTCGGCGTTGATGTCGTCCCATCGGTAGAGCCGTTTGATTTGTTCAAGCGTAGGCTGGCCGATGGCGGTGCCCGTGCCGTCACCGACGGCGGCGAAGGTGAGAAACGCGCCAAACTTTTTCGCCAGCACGCGCGAGGCGAGCCCTTCTTCCCCCATGCACAGCGCGATGGTGGGCTTGTGTTTCGCTTCAATGATTTCGAAGACCTCGAGGTTGTCGCGCAGACTGCGCGCAGGCCAGGCGACCTTGATGATCCGGCACGTGTCGGCGCCGGCCATGTGTTCGATTTTCTGTATCAGGTCGGACGGACGCGTCTTAAAGTCGTGGGTGGAAAGAATGAGGCCCGTTGACACTTCGCGTTGTTGACCCGGGTGGTCAACGACCAGGTCGACCTTTTGCCGCAAGTTCGCGGATCGCTGGTACGTCGCCAGTTCGACGTCATAATAGGCCGGCGGGCGCGCCGCCGTGCCGATATGCTCGAGCAGGCTGATGCGTGCCTGGTCATCACCGTCGTAAAGCCCACCTTCCCACGTCGGCCGGCAGGTGACGATGCAGGGCAAGGCGCATCGCTGAACAAGTTCGGCGACACGATCGACGTCGTCGACGAACTGATCGATACGAAACTCAACGAGGTCCGCGCCCCTCTCGGCCGCCTGCGCGGCCTGCGCGAGCGCACTGTCGAGTGATTCAACCATGATGGCGGCGCAGAGATGGGTGGTCATGGCATTAGAGTAGGGGACGGGAGTTGGAAAGTCAGAAAGTCGGAAAGTCAATCGTTAATAGTTGAATATTTGGTGCCTGCAGACAGCGGTCGCAGGCTTTAGGATGTCACAGTTGTCTTGTATGATCGGCCGCTTGGATTCACTTGTCGGGAGACCATGGCATGCGTGTCGGGATTATCTGTTTTCAGCACGAATCGAACACGTTTTGTGAGGTGCCTACGACGTATGAGCATTTCGCGTCCGATCATGTGCTGACGGGCGAGGCGGTGCGGGATTTTTTCGTCGCCAGCAAGGCTCATCACGAAATTCGCGGCATGTTCGAGGGACTGGACGCAGCGGGGATCGAGGCGGTGCCGCTGTTCTCGTCCCGCGCGATGCCATTTGGGGCGATTGTACCGGACGCATTTGATCGGCTGGTGGGCGAGCTGATGTCGGCGCTGCGTGACGCCGGGCAGATGGACGGGTTGCTGGTGGCCCCGCACGGTGCGGCGTGTGCGGTTGAGCACCGCGACGCGGACGGGTACTGGTTGTCACTGGTGCGTGAGCACGTTGGACCCGCAATGCCGGTGGTGTGCACGCTGGACCCGCACGCGAACCTGTCGCAGGCGATGGTCGATGCGTGTGACGCGACGATCATCTATCGCACGAACCCGCACCTGGACCAGCGTCAGCGCGGGCTGGAGGCGGCGGACCTGGTGGTGCGGATGCTGCGGGGTGAATGCAAGCCGACGCAGGCGCTGGTCATGCCGCCGATCGCGATTAATATCCAGGCGCAGCGCACCGGGCAGGAGCCTTGCCTGGGGCTGTACCAGAAGGTTGAGGCGGTGCGTCAGAGGCCGGGCGTTCTGTCGGCGAGCGTGGCGCTGGGGTTCCCGTACGCGGACACGCATGAAATGGGATCGGCGGTCGTTGTTGTGACGGACGATGACCGGGCGCTCGCCGGGCAACTTGCGGCCGAGCTGGCATATGAGATGTGGAGCAGGCGCGAGGCGTACAAGGGGGTGCTGCGCACGATCAGCGACGTGCTTGACGAAGCGGCACAGCTCGACGGGCCTGTCAGCCTGCTGGACATGGGTGACAACGTCGGCGGCGGGGGACCGGGTGATTCGACGTTGATCGCACAGGCGATTCTCGATCGCGGGCTGCGAGACGTGTTCGTGTGCATTTGCGATCCGGCGTGCGCACGGGAGGCGATCGGTGCGGGTGCGGGCGCGCGGGTGTCGCTGACACTGGGCGCCAAGACGGACAACCGGCACGGCGCGCCGCTGCACATCGATGGAGTTGTGCAGAGCGTGCACGAAGACGCCAGGTACACCGAAACGCAGCCGCGCCACGGCGGGGCAACGCGGTTCGATGTCGGCCCGACGGCGATTGTTGCGACCGATGACCGCGTGGTGTTTCAGATCACATCGCGGCGTGCATTTCCGGTGACGATTTCTCAGTTGACGGCGTTTGCGCTGGACCCCCAATCATTTCACCTGATTGTGATTAAAGGTGTGCACGCGCCGGCGGCGGCGTACGAACCGTTCTGCAGTCACATGCGGCACATCAACACGCCCGGCGACAGCACGGCCGACATGGTTGCGTCGCTGACGTATCACCATCGGCGTAAGCCTCTGTATCCATGGGAGCAGGACGCCACGTGGTCGCCCAGGTGAATAGAATGCATGGCCGCGCGTTGGCAGGCATCGCCGTTGCGACGTCATAATCCATGTTTTGCAAATGTGGGCTTGCACCACGAGTACGTTTCACCATGCCCTTCAAAGTCGCCATTGTCGGTCGCCCGAATGTGGGCAAGTCGAGCCTGCTGAACATGTTCGCGGGTCGACGAATCAGCATCGTCGATCCGACGGCAGGCGTGACGCGCGATCGCGTCAGTGCGCCGGTCGTACTGCGCCGTCCGGGCGACGATGCGCCCGTCGCGATCGAACTGACAGACACGGGCGGCTGGGGCATTGAGGACCCGCTGGACCTCACGGCCGAGGTCGAGCGGCAGATCGAATCGGCGGCGAATCGGTCGGATCTGATTCTGTTCGTCATCGATGCGCACGCGGGCGTGATGTCGCTGGACCGACAGGTCGCACAGATGCTGCGTACAACGGGCCGGGCGGATCGCGTACTGCTCGTGGCGAACAAAGTCGATGACGAGCACCTGGAAGCGGACGCGGGCGAAGCGGCTTCGCTTGGGTTCGGCGCTCCGGTGTGCGTGTCGGCAACGACGCGGTACAACCGCAATCGAATGGTCGAGACGATCGTGGAGAAGTTGCGGGCAGGGGTCGAAACGGCGGACTTAGCGGGCCGGAACGCGGTCATGCCCGAGGATGTGGACGGCAGCGAAATTACGGACGCTGACATGGGCAGTAAGAGCGCTGATCCCGGCGCGCCGCTGATCGCCATTGTGGGTAAACGCAACGCAGGCAAGAGCACGCTGGTCAACGCACTGGCGGGCGAGGAGCGGGTGATCGTGTCCGAGAAGGAAGGCACGACGCGCGATGCGGTCGACGTGCAGTTCGTGATGGGTGATCGAACATTCACCGCGATCGACACGGCCGGTGTGCGCAAGGCCAAGAGCATCAAGGACGACATTGACTATTACAGCCATCATCGTGCGCTGCGTGCCGTGCGCCGCGCGGACGTAGCGTTGCTGCTCGTCGATGCGACGGTGCCGGTCAGCCAGGTTGATGAGAAACTTGTGCGTGAAATCCTAAAGCACTACGTGCCTTGCGTGATTGTGGTGAACAAGTGGGACCTGGTCGAAGCCGAGCATACGAAAGAGCAGTACATCGAGTACCTTGACGGTGTGCTCAAGGGTTTGAGCTTCGCGCCGATCGTTTTTACCACCGCCAAAGACAACCAGGGCGTGCGCGACGCGGTCGCGATGGCGATGAACCTGTACGAACAGGCGTCGCACCGTGTCGGCACCGCTGAGTTGAACCAGGTGATGGAGCGCGTCCTTGCGGAGCGCACGCCCACGTCCAGCATCGGCAAGAGGCCGAAGGTGTACTACGTCACGCAACTGGCGGTGCGCCCACCGACCATCGGGATGTTCGTCAATGACCCGGACTTGTTCGACGGGTCGTATGAACGATTCATGTTGAATCGCCTGCGCGACGAGCTGCCGTACTCGGAGGTGCCGATCAAAATGCTGATTCGCGCCCGCAAGAGTTTGCCCAAGGAAGCGCGGCTGAACACCCCGTGAGAACGTGCCACCAACCGAAATGAACGATCCAAGGACCGATGACATGCCCCACCTGATTGCCTGTCAACTTGGAAGTTACGGCAAGTACGTCGATCGCGCGTGGTCGCATCTGCCGACGATCGGAATTCAAAATGTGGAGATTGATGTGCCCGCGGCGAACGAGATCGCAGACATGCACTCGCGGCTGGCGGACCACGGCCTGGCGGTGTCGTCAATGCATGGCATTGTGGACATCGCGTCCGAGCAGGTCGTCGAGTCGATGCGCCCGCAGTTTGACATGTGTACGCAGTTCGGAACCCACTACATGTTCGTCAGTGTGCAAGCCGGTGAAGTCCCGCGAGATGCCGTCTGGCAGCGGCTGCGAGATATCGGTGCAGCTGCCGGCGAGCATGAAGTCACGGTCGTGATGGAAACGCACCCGGACCTGATCACCAGTGCGGCTGTCGCGCTGCAGACGATGCGTGAGGTCGATCATCCGAACATTCGGATCAATTTCGATACCGCAAACATTTATTACTACAACGAAAATGTCACCGCGTCGGGTGAGCTGGCAAAGGTGATCGACTACGTGGGCTCGTTGCACTTAAAGGACACGACCGGCGGGTTACACGAATGGAACTTTCCAACGCTGGGCCAGGGCGTGGTGGATTTCACCAGCGTGTTTGCCCTGTTGGACGATGCAGGTTTTACCGGACCGTGCACGATGGAACTCGAGGGTGCCAAGGGATTGGAACGCACGCAGAGCGAGCAGCTGGCGCATGTCGCGGATTCGGCGGCGTTTCTCCGCAGTCTGGGGGTGATGCCTTGACTGTGGCTTACGCTGTAACCTGTTTTATATAATCTGGTTACATCTACATGGCTGTGGCTGATCCGGAATGCTTGATTTGGTGTTAGGCCCTGGAGTAGCCCACATTGGTGGCTGGCCCGATCTACAATAAGAGCCGCGCGACCCGGCGCTGGTCGCAAGCGTCGTAACGTGAATGATGTTGCCTGCGTCAGCGATGGAGCAGTGACTGATGGAATCAACGACAAGTACCGCCGTGGCGGACCATCTCCAGACCGCAGGTGAGCCCAGCGGCGACCAGATCCAGGCTGCAGAGCGGATTGCCGTCGCGCAGCAGGAACTGCGTCAGCAGATGTCGCGCGTGATCATCGGGCAGGACGATGTGCTGGACCTTTTGATGCTCGCACTGCTGTGCCAGGGACACTGCATTCTCGAAGGCGTGCCCGGGCTGGCCAAGACGCTGATGATTTCGACGCTGTCGCAGTTGCTGGGGCTGGAGTTCGGGCGGATTCAGTTCACACCCGATCTGATGCCTTCGGACATTACGGGCACGGAGATTCTGGAAGAGGACCAGACCAGCGGCCGGCGCGTGATGCGTTTCGTGCGCGGCCCGATCTTCGCGAACATTATTCTCGCTGACGAGATCAACCGCACGCCGCCCAAGACCCAGGCCGCGCTGCTGCAGGCGATGCAGGAATACCATGTGACCGTCGCGGGTCAGCGCAACGATATCGACAAGCCCTTCTTCGTGCTGGGTACGCAGAACCCGATCGAGTCGGAAGGCACGTATCCGCTCCCTGAAGCGCAATTGGATCGTTTCATGTTCAAGATTCGCGTCGATTACCCGACGCTGGACCAGGAGATCGACATCGCGATGTCGACGACGTCCGGTGCGGCCGAAGCGCTCAAACCGATCGTTACGCGGAACGAGATTCTTTCGATGCAGCAAGTGGTGCGTCAGGTGCTGGTCGCGCGTGAAGTGGCGTCGTACGCGGTGCGGCTGGTGCGCGCGACCCGGCCGGATGACGAGACGAACTCGCCTTACATTCATCAGTACCTCACGTGGGGCGCCGGCCCGCGTGCGTGCCAGGCACTGCTGCTTGGCGCCAAGGCGCGGGCGCTGATTGACGGGCGCATCAACGCGTCGATCGACGACATTCGGCGGATTTCCAAGGCCGTACTGCGTCACCGGCTTGTAACGAACTTCACCGCCGAAAGCGAGACCGTCACCGCCGATGATGTGATCGAGCAACTGATCACCGACCTGCCCGAGACGGGGTGAAGCGGTTGGCTCATTGTGGATCGTTGACGGTTTCCCGTTCAGCAGGTCAGTGGGAACGATGAACCGCTCATCGACAACGATTGGCGACGAGCCATGAACGGTTGACCAGCCATGTCGGAACTTCGCTTTGCAGATCCTGAAACGCTCTCGCTCGTGTCGCGCATGGAACTGGTCGCGCGGCAGTCGGTCGAAGGCTTCCTGTCGGGGTTGCATCCGAGCCCGTACCACGGATCGAGCGTCGAATACGCCGATCACCGGCCGTACAGTGATGGCGATGAGATCCGTGTAATCGACTGGAAACTGCTCGCCAAGACGGACAAGTACTACGTCAAGCTGTTCGAAGAGCAGACGAACGTCCGCTGCACGATCGTGACGGACGTGTCGAACTCGATGTCATTCGGCGTAAAGCGCGACGCCGGGATCCGCACCGTGGCGAACAAGCTTGAGTACGCGTTCTTTCTATCGGCGACGCTGGCGTACCTGATGCTTCGGCAAAACGACGCGGTGGGGCTGGTGCTGTTTGACAACGTGCTGCGGTCGTATTTGCCTCCGCGAGCCAAGGCGAGTCACTTTCGGCACATACTCCAGGTGCTCGAGAAGACCGAGCCAGGCGGGGACACGCGCATCGGGCCAACGCTGCACGAGGTCGCGGCCCGGTTGCCGCGCGGCGGCATTGTCATTCTTATCAGTGATTTGCTCGGTGATCCCGACGATTTTACCGACGTGCTGGCGCACTTTAAACACCAGCGGCACGACATGATTGTCATGCACGTGATGGACCCGGACGAACTGGAGTTCCCGTACGAACGGCTCACGCGTTTCAAGGACCTCGAAGGCCACGGCATGGTGGTCACCAACCCGGCGTCTGTGAAGCGGCAGTACCTTGAGCGCCTGAAGAAACACCTGCAAGACGCCCGCGCGGCGTGCATGGAACGCAACGTGAGCTACCAGTTGGCGACAACGAAGACGCCGTATGATCAGTTGCTTCTGGCGTACCTGGACCGAAGGGCGCGGATGAAATGTTAAGCAAGGTGCGACGTTGCGACCGTTATTGCGGCAATCGGAAATCGAATAATCAACACAGGTGCTGTCCAACTTCATCAACCCGACGCTGCTTTGGTTTCTTCCGCTGATCGCGGTGCCGGTGATTCTGCACCTGATCACGCTGCATCGGCTGCGCACGGTGGAGTTGTCGACGTTCCGATTTCTGATGGACAGTTATGTGCAGCAGCGGCGCCGGTTGAAGTTGATCGAGTATCTGCTGTTGTTGTTGCGAACAGCGTTTGTGCTCTTGATCATTCTGGCGATGGCTCGGCCTCAATTGCAGCGTTTCGGGTGGTTGTTTGGCGCGGGGACGGGCCGTGACGTGGCGATCATCGTGGACGCGAGCCCGACGATGGCGATGCGCAACGGCACGACGACGCGGCTGGAACGCGCCCGCGCCGCGGCGCGGCATCTGATGCCCATGCTCGGCAAAGAGGACCACGTCACCCTGATCGAGGCCGGTGCCACGCCGCTTGTGCGGCACCGCGGGTTCGCCGCCAATACGACGCGCATCGCCGAACAGATCGATCAGATCGAGACCGCATCGGTCTCAGGCGACGTGGGAGCGTGTCTGAAGGCGGCGTTTGGTGGTAAGTCGCATGGACCCCGGTTGGCGTACGTGTTGACCGGCGGTCACGCCGGGGCATGGCGTGGTCTGGACGAGCAAACCGATGCACTGGTCCTTGATCAGGGCGCGCGTGTGGTGGTGTTGAATGTTGGATCAGATCGGCAGGTGAGCAATTTGAGTGTAGTCGGCGATCCGCCGCGTTTGGACCGGCCGGTCGTCGGACTGCCCGTCGAGTTGACCGCAACCGTGCAAAATACCAGCGGCGAACAAACCGTTGACACCGTGCTGTCGGTCACGCTCGATGACAACTACCAGGTTGCACAAATGGAGGTGTCCGTCCCGCCGGGCCGGCGTGTGACACGGGCGGTGCACCTGACACCCAGCCGCGCAGGTGTGATTCGCGGGCGGTTCGAACTGCGGTCCGACGCCTTTCCGGATGACGACGTGTATTTGTTTTGTCTGAATGTGCAGCACAGCGTGCGCGTGGTGGTGGTGGCGCCGCCCGACGGTGAGTTGCCCGCAGACCGGCCGAATCTTTACCTGCGTGCGGCGCTGCGCTCGCCGATCGGTATCCGGACGGCACGCACCAAGTTGCTGAGTCGGGTCGCCGCGGCGCTGACGGTCGAACATGTAACGCCGGACGCGCTCAGTCCAGACGCGCTGTCGAATATCGATGTCATGATCCTCGCGGACGCCACGCTCGACGCGACACGGGGCAAGATCGTGCGCGACTTCGTGACGGCCGGAGGTGGGCTGCTGGTGCTGCCGGGCGCTCATGTGAATCCGGACGACTATCGCGCGTTTCTTTGGCCCAACGGGTTTTCTGCCACGGACGACCGGCTGTCGGCCGGACTGCTGCAGCCGCCCGTTGGACAACTCGATGACGAAGCCGCGTTCATGCCCGTCACGTGGGTCGACATGTCGCACGATGTGTTCAAAGTCTTCGCCGACGCCAAACACCAGTTTTTTGGCACGACGAAGTTGTACCGGTATTTCCCGCTGCGCCTGCCGGACCGGTCATCGTCGAACACGCTGCATCGTTTCGGTGTCGGCGATGCGGGTCCGGCGGCGAATCAACCATGGCGCGCATTGATGCGGTTGTCGGATCGCACGCCGGTGCTTGTTGAGGGGCGGATTGGTAGAGGCCGCATGTTGGTCGCGGGCTTTCCGCCCACGCCCGACTGGTCGAACCTGCCGGTCAAGCCTGAGTTCGTGCCGTGGCTGTTGCAGTCGGTAATGAGTTTGCGCGGCCCGTCGACGGTGACGACGCCCGCTTCGGTGAGCCCGCAGAAGCCGGCGCGGATCAAACTTGACCCACGTTGGTCTGTCGCGCACGTGGAGGTAACGGACGCGGACGATCGGCCTCACACCATTGCGATGCGCCGGGCTCCCGACAGCATGGTTGGAGCGATGTTGCAGACGTCTTCCAAGGGCTACTACGAGTTCACCGTGCTGCCGCGCACGCAAGGCGCGCCTGAGCACATCGCCAGAGGATTCGCCGTGAACCTGGACGTTTCGACCGAGGACTTCGCGCCGATTGACGCGACACACGTCGATTCACTGCTGGCACCCGCGAGCGTGTTTCACGTCACAGGGACCCCCGACGACCCGCTGCTGGTGCACCAGCTCACGCGCCGGCGCGAGGTGTGGCGCACGCTGATCTGGGTCATGTTCATCGTAATCGGCATCGAATTTTTTCTGGCGACGCTGCGCCCGGGACCTGCAGCCGCCGGTGAGCCGGACGCGGGCACCACAAGCGCCGGCTTCCCCGACAGACTTCGTCGCGCTGCTGGGCGAATGACCAGCGCACTGACTCAATCCGTCACGCTCAGAAACTGACATACGAAAGTGACAAAATCGAGATGATCGACACACGCACCTGGCACACAAAGGACCTCCTGTGAATACCGCGTCCCAACTCGGCGACGACATGGAGCGCCTGGTCAGCGAAACCGCTCGCAGACTGCGGCAGCATGGACTGATCACGGGTTTCTGCACGCTATTGTTCACGACCGTCGGCTGGCTGACGATTGCATCGACGATTGACATGTTCATGCCGCTGGATGTGCCGATGCGCGTGGTGATGTGGTCGGCGCTTTGGGCCGGCGCGTTAACGAGCTTTTTCGCGGGTGTGGTCTGGCCGTTGTTCAGGCCGCTGCCGACAACGGTCATTGCCCACCGGATCGAGAATACGTTGCCGGACATGAACAACCGTCTGATCACGGTGTTGGATTTGCGCCGGCGCAACGGCACGAGCCGATATTCGCCCCAGTTCGTCGAGCGACTGCTCAATCAGACGCGTGAGCACATGCGAGCATACAAGATCAGGCACGTGGCGGACCCGCGTCTTCAACGACGAAGTGTCATCGTCGCCAGTGCGGTGATTCTGGTCGCGGCCACGTTGCTGGTTGTGTTCCACCGCCGGCTCCCAACGGCGATGGCGCGTGTCTGCATGCCGACCGCATCGATCGCGCCCGCGTCCTGGGTCACGATCACGGCAGTCCCCGGCGACGCGCACCTGCTCCAGGGCGAGCCGTTGCGGATCGAGGCGCGCCTCACGACAGGACGGGCCGATCAGCTGGAAATCGAACTCCACACGCGGGGCGAGACGTGGGAGCGGTTTCCCATGGAAGTCGACGAACACGGCGTATTCTTTTTCGAAGACGAAAGCGTTGACGTCGGTTATGACTACCGGATCCTTGCCACCAGCACTTGGACGCCTGTGTACCGAATCACGATGATACGCCGTCCAATCATGACGGACCTGGTTGGCGAATTGCTGCTGCCGCAGTACATGGCGTTGCCCGAACCGCGGCCAATCGACATGCAGGCGACTCAGATCAGTTGCCCCACCGGCGCGACGATTCGCGTGCGTGCGACCGTTGAAGGCGACGTGACGACCGAAGCGGACGCTGAGGCCGCCCGAATCATCATTTACCACAAGGCCCAGCAGAGCACTGAAGAAATCTCCGAACGGCAGATCGTATGGTTCGATGACAAGCTGCCCGATGACGCGGTGGTATCGGCTGAGCCCTGGCGGTGGATGGAAATGGGCCGCCAGGGGTTCAGCGGAACACGCGCGCACACGTTCGGCTGGGACCGCCTGCCTTACGGATTTACGACGCGGCTGAACCGCCTGGAAATTCAGCCGGGCGCGTCATTTTTTGTTTACGCGTGGCTCGACGCCGACGAACCGCCGGGGCGGGTTGTCGTGGCGATTGACTCAGAGCAAAAACGATACCGCATGGTGTGGGGCGACCCACTACCCGAATCGGAGCAGCAGAAGTCGGCCGCCGAGCAGCTTCACGCGGTGCACGTTGGCCAATTGCCGGTCACGGGCAAGTGGGTGAGGCTGGAGGTACCACTCGATCAGGTGCTGGGCCGCGCCGGCGAAGAGCCTGTCGCGTTCGACGGCGTGAGCTTCGAGATCGACAAGGGCCGGGTACTGTTCGATCGCGCGGGCAAAGTCCTGCGGCAAAAGAAAACAATCAGCACTTCAAAACCGGAGCAAACACAAACAATTGCGATGCGGTTCGTGCCTGACGAGCCGGGCACCGACGACACGTCGGTCGATCGCGCCGCAGCCGACGGTGAAGTGGATACGACCGGCGTCTGGACGGCTGACATCCCCATTGACGTTGAGTGCCTTTTCGCGATCGAGTTTCGCGATGCGCTGGGGCAGACCAACGCGCTCACGAAACCGATGCCGGTGATCGTCACCGATGATCTGCCTCCGACGGTATTCATCGAGAAGCCTGGCCGCAGCATCACGATCATGGAAAGCGAACCTGTCCCGCTGGTGATTCGCGCGCTCGATGATTACGGCGTACAGCGCGTGGGGCTGCGAATCGGGTCGTCGCCGGACACGTTGTCCGAGCCAACCTGGATCGCCGAGTTTGCGCGCCCGCAGACGAACCGGCTGGTGATGGACGTAATCGACCCAGCAGCGCAAAGTCTGTCACCCGGTGAGTCGCTGTACTACAGCGTGCGTGTGCGCGATCGTGCGGACCAGACCGCCGAGAGCGAGCCACTTCGTCTGGGTCTGGCGTCGCCCGAACAGGCGAGCACCAGCCAGGGCGACCAGGACGGACCGACGATCGACTTGCTTCTTCAAGGTATCAACGAGCTGCTGACCGCTCAGGGCGACATTGCCGCCAGCGCCATGGCATTGTTGGCCAGCATGCCCGAGACGGCCCTGCCGGTCATCGATCACACGGGCCAGGTTGTGGAACTGACCAACCCCGACGGTTCACCCATCACGGACGACCAGTGGCGCAAGGTGTTTGAGCGATACGAATCGAACCTCACGGATGCACAGCGCGCCCAGTTCACGGATCTGAACAATCAAATCGCCGCGAAACGCGAAGAGTTGCGCGCGATGGCGCAGACGATGCACGATGCGGCGACTCGTTCGTTCGAGTCACCGATCTCCGTGCCGATTGAGGCTGAGTCACTCGCCGCCGCAGCGCGGCGCGCGTACGACGCTTCCACGCAGTTCGATCAGTGGCAGACGCAGGACCAGAACATCCTCAAGCGACTGTTGACGCTGCGGTCGTTAACAACCGGGCAGCAGCAGGAGATGCAGAGCCTCATGTCGCATCTGCGCCAATTGCAGGCGGTCCAGCAATCGATGCAGACACGGCCTCAGACATATCAGCGCAAGATGAGCACGCTGGTGGCGCAGATGCGCGCCCGTGAGCAGGTTGAGCATTTGGAGACGCTCGACGATGTGCTGGACTCGCAGCGGCGGCGTTTGGAAAACCTGCGCCATCAGGTTGAACAGTTGCAGCAGCGCGCCGAGGATGCCCCGGGTGATGAGCTCGAAGAAATCAGCAAGCAGCAGGAAGAGCTGGATCCAAAACTTATCGAAGCGATTAAGCAGGCGCAGGCATTGGCGCTGCAGCGGCTACGCGACCAGGCGAATGCTTCGGACACGGTGCAGACGGTACCGACCCCTCCCGCACCCTGGCGGCCGCCCGGACGAACGTTTGACGCCATGCCCGTCGAGCAGGATACGCCCGAGACTGAACCGGACGACTCGAAACCCGCTGACGCGAAACCGTCGTCGTCCGATGAACCCGATGGTGAAAAAGACGGTCCGGCAGATTACTGGGATCGGCCGATTGCGCTTCCCGACGCGCCCCTGGGCAGCCGCATTGACCCGAGATTCGGCAACCGTAATCGTGGCGTTGACCGGCCGATCGGTCAGCATCGACGCGCTGCCCGGACATCGCGTCGGCAGTCGCCGCGCGAAATGCTCAGCGCGCACATGAATCGACTCCATCAGGATCTGACCCAGAACAGCAATGACGTGGAGCATGCGCGCTCGCAGGTTGATGCGGCGCTCGAGTCGATGCACCCCGTCGCGCAGGAGCTGGCCAACCTGTACGACCAGACCGAGCAATCCGGTGAGCCTCCATCGCAGCAGCAAATCGATGACGCGGTCGATCGGCTTGCGGATGCGATGGCCGGCCAGAAGATGCAGGAACTGCAACAGACCTCGCAGCGCGCGGGGTCGCTGATGCTGTTCCAGTCGCTCGAATCAAGTTCGCAAGGCGGGCCGGGCAACGCCGACGCGCTTCGTTCGCGTCCCGGCCGGTTCATGAGCGTCGACCTGACAGGTGTCGCGGTCGGCCGGGCGCTTGCGCCGGGTGTGTACCGCTTACCGCCGCGGCTGCGCCGCCCACTGCTGCAC
>NZCH01000112.1 GCA_002688155.1 Phycisphaerae bacterium | reverse complement strand
CGGTAGGTCAGGGTCTTGAGGACCTGCTCGATGCGCGCGCGCAGCATGTCGTGCGCCGCGGACTCCGTGGGATTGTCCGCCGACTCGTCTTCGATGAAATCGCCGAAGTACGAGTCCTCCGATTCGCCGACGGGCCGATCCAGCGAAATCGGGTGCCGGCTGATCTTCATCACCCGCCGTGCTTCGGCGATCGGCATGTCCGCCTTTTCGGCAATCTCCTCGATCGTCGGCTCCCGGCCGATCTCCTGAAGCAGGTCCTTGGAGATGTTGCGAAGCTTTGACATCGTCTCGATCATGTGCACGGGAATGCGGATCGTGCGCGCGTGGTCGGCGATCGCGCGTGTGATGGCCTGGCGAATCCACCACGTCGCGTAGGTTGAGAACTTGTAACCTCGCTTGTATTCGTACTTGTCCACCGCGCGCATCAGCCCGGTGTTGCCCTCCTGGATGATGTCCAGGAACGACAGGCCGCGGTTACGGTATTTCTTGGCAATCGACACGACCAGGCGCAGGTTCCCCCCCGAAAGGTCGCGTTTGGCCTGCTCGTACTCCTCGAACACCAGGTCGATTTCTTTGACGTTGTTGCGCAGGCCGTCTGGCTCCTCGAGCACGAGCGCTCGCAGGCCGCTTAGTTCGTCCTCCATGACCATCAGGTCTTCAGGATCGTACCGTTCGGGATGACTCGCGGCCCTGCGCAACGTGTCACGCAGTTCCACCATCTTGTCACGGATCGATCGCAGCTTCTTCAGCAGCGGCTGGACCTTGCTCGTGCGCAGCGACAGTTCTTCGATCAACGTCGCCATCTTGCGGCGCCTGCGCGTGATGTCGCCCTGCAGCCGCTTCCGTTCGCCGACGCGGCTGGTCTGGTCGAGCGCCGCCCAGTCCTGCCGGTTCAGCTCCATGAGCTTACGCACGGTCTTAAGGTTGTAAGGAATACGGGCGGCGATCTTGCCCTTGGCATTGACTTCAGCAGTCGAAATCTTCATCGTTCGGTCGAACGGCAGCTCGCCCTCGTCCACCAGTTCGAGGATTTCAGCCGCCGACCCGATCGCATAATCGTTCTCCAGTACACGCCTGCGGAAAATCATGCGCGTGGTCTCGATCTTTTTCGCCAGACGGATTTCTTCTTCGCGCGTCAGCAGGCTTATTTCGCCCATCTGCGTCAGGTACATACGCACTGGGTCGTCAATACGCCGGTTCGTCGCTTCCTGGAAGGCATGCGCGAGGTCACGCTGCAACTCCTTTAATTCCTCGCCCTCCGGGGAGGAAGCCGCGGCCCCCGCTTGCGCCGGTTCTTGGATGGGCAGCCCGTTCTCATCGTATTCAGGCCCGTCGCCGGTGTCACGCATGTCCGGCTTGGCGTTGTGGCCTTGGTTGGGCAGGATCGGCCGCAGGCTGCGGTACGATTCAGCCAGACGGACGTTTACCACCTCAAGCTGGTACAGAATCTTGTCGATTCGCTGCGGGTCGACAAATTCGTCGGGCAGCAGCGTATTGAGTTCTTCGTACGTCACGTACCGGCGGCGCTTGCCGGAGCGAACCAGTTCGAGCAATGTAGGATGCAGATCTTCGGCGATCACAGGTGTCGTCCTTTCCATTGGTTGCATTGTAGGCAACGGTTTGCGTCAATTCCCTTGCGTCATGCGTCCATACGGGCAATGCGCATCGTGTTCGTTTGGGTCAAAACCAGTTGGCGCTGCAGGTCCAGCGCCTTCGTGGCCAGCGCGTCGTCGCTGGCCGCATCGGCGCGCAGCGACCGGTACTGCACGTCATGTTCGTGCCGCTGGTGATGATCGCGAATTCGCTGGACGGCGGAGGCAACCATTTCAAGCAGCCGGGCGGACTCGCCCAGCGAATGCGCCTCCGCGTCGTGTTCGGCCTGGCCCGCCATGTCCGCCAGATCGTGGTGGTCTCCCGCTGCCAACTCGGTCATCACATGCGACAATGTAACCGCGTTACCGGATATCAGGTGCTCGTACAATCTCTCGTACAACCGGCCACCCGCAGCCGTGACCATCATGGCGGGCGGCAGCGCCTCGTCGATGGCGTGCCCCTGGGCCAATGGCTCGTGGAACAACTCCGGCTGACGCAGCAACGCACCGATGATCTGCCGCTCCGCCAGCGCCAGAGCCCGCAGTTCGACGCCGGTGGTAACCGCATGTTCGACGTGCGAGCCGTCCGCCGGCACTGCGACCGGGAGCGGCTCATCCGCGACAAAATCGCCTTCGATACCTGGCGTTGACGCCGCCGTCTGCGGTGACGCGTCGGGCGTACGGGCGGGCGACTGACGCTCACGCTGACGCCTCTGCGCGGCTCGCATGAATCGCGTGAACAACTGGTCAACCTCGTGCGGCGTCAGTTGCAGCAGTTCGGCGATCCGCTGGCGGACGAAACCCATCCGCGAAATATTGAGCCTGTCCATCCCCAATTCAACGAGTTGTCTCATGTAGCCTTCGACCTCGCGCTGACGTGCAATGGTCGACGCGGCGGACTCGACGCGCTCACGCACGCGCTCGTACTGGTACGTCAGCGCGTCGGGAGCTTCATCGATTGCCTGCTGCCAGCGCTCAAGCCCGTTGGACTGACCGAGCAGTTCGGCCGGGTCCTGCCCGTCGGGCAGGACCGCCACATGCACGTCCAGCGGCTCGGTCAAAAACACCTCGACCGCCCTGTCGGCGGCCCGCTGGCCCGCCTCGTCCGCGTCGAATATCAACACGACCTTCTCTGCGCGGCGGCGAAGCTGTGCCGCGTGCTGGCTCGTCAGGGCCGTCCCCAGCGTCGCCACCACATTCGTCACGCCCGCCTGGTGGCACGCCAACACGTCTGTGTAACCCTCTACGATCACTGCCGTGCGGCTCTTGCTGATCGCCCCGTGCGCCAGGTTCAACCCAAACAGAGTCGCCGATTTGTTGAACAGCACCGTCTCGGGGCTGTTGAGGTACTTGGGTTCATCCTCCTCGCGCAGCTTCCGCCCGCCAAACGCGATCGGCCGGCCAAGCACGTCGCATATCGGGAAAATCAGCCGGTGTCGTAGCCGGTCGTAACACGAATCAGCCGCCACGGGCCTCACGTTACCCCCCACGGCCCCATCGTCGAAACCGTCATTACCACCACCGCCCGAGGCTTGCCGCCTGGTGATCAACCCCGCATCAACAAACCCCTGCACCGGCCAACGCTTACTCGCGATCGTCCGAACCAGCCCGTCCCACCGGTCGGGCGCGTAGCCGACCTGAAATCGATCAATCATTTCCTGGGTAAAACCGCGGTCAGCGAGGTACTCGCGGGCGACCCGGCCGTGCTCTTCGTGTTGCAGGAGCGCCCGGAAAAACGACATGGCCTGCGCATTGGCGCCAGCGACGCCCTGCTCGACCGCCGCCTCCTGATGTTCGTCGATAACCTGCCCGTCGGCGGACTTGCGTTCACGCGGCTTGAGCGTGATCCCCGCACGCTCCGCCAGGTGCTGCAGTGCCTCGCGAAACGCCATGCGATGAAACTTCTGCATCCACCCAAATGCGTTGCCGCTGGTGTTGCACACGAAGCAATGAAAGATTTGCTTGTTCGGCACCACGCACATGGAGGGGTTCTTGTCGTCGTGAAATGGACAGAGCCCGACGTATTCCTTGCCCTTTGGCTTGAGCGTCACATGCTCGCCAACGAGGGCAACGATATCGGTCGCGTCCTGGACCTGTCTGACCTGATCGTCGTGGAAAGCCACCACGTAATGGTCCCGTTACGGATCACCCGGCTTGGCCGCGCGTCGCGCGCGGCTCAGGCCAGCGCCTGGTTTGTCTTCGTGTTGGGATGGGGAATGGATTGGACCAACCTGCGTTCGCTGTCGTTTTTGAGAATCGCCAGGTTGTTCATTCCCGCCAGATATCCGCATCTGGAAAACGTCTTAACAACGTCCCGTACCACTGCGTTGCCCTTTGCGCCGCCGTCGAATCTGCCATACACCATCTGTACAATTGTCACGATGCCGGCCAGTGTCAAATGAGATTACGAAAAATTTCTACTAAAAAGCAAGTTTTATTTAGTTACCGGTCACTCTCGCCTGAATGTTCACGCCGGCCGGGTGCGACTGCGATAGCGCCCACAACCCGCCGGGGTGCACCATCAGCCGACCATCCGTCACGCCGCCTTGGCTTCACCCTCCGGGCGATACGCATATTTGCGCTTGAGCGGCTTGATAACCAGGCCCATTTTGATCGCCTTGGCAGAGACCTTGATCCGCTGCGGACGCCCGTCAACCAGGGCACGCACGTTCTGAATATTGGGTTTGAACTTCCTCTTGGTCTTGCCCGTGACCTTGGTGCCCACGCCGCCGAGGTATTTGGGGCGGCCGCGATGGGTGTACGTCCGCCCGGCGGATGTTTTGCGGCCGGTAAAGTGGCATACGCGTGGCATGGCTGGACTCCTGACGAATACCGGGTCCGGGCCCCGGATACGGGTTCAAGTCGAATTGCGGGATTGTACACGCCTGCCGGTGCCTTTCAAGCCCGGCTCGGACACCTCAGCACCCGCCCATCAGCACCGCAAGCAGGCCCTTTTGACCGTGCAGCCGGTTGTGAGCCTGCGGAAACACACGGCTTGACGGGCCGTCGATCACGTCGGCCGTGATTTCGACCCCACGATACGCCGGCAGGCAGTGCAAAACGATCACGTGATCGGGCGCAGCATCCAATAGCGTCTGGTTGACCTGGTAGTCCGCGAACACCGTCAGTCGCTGCTGCTTCTCGTCCTCCTGACCCATGGAGACGAACGTGTCAGTGTAAATCGCGTCCGCGTCGCGCACGGCCTGATGCGGGTCATCGATCTGATCCACGTCTGCGCCGCGGCATCCTTCGCGGATCGTTTCCAACAGCGTGTCGGGGAGTTTGTACCCATCCGGCGCCGCGATGACGAAACGCAGGCCAAGCTTACCGCACATCCATGCCAGACTCTTCGCGACGTTGTTCCCGTCGCCGACGTACGCCAGCGTCCGGCCGGACAGGTCGTGCCCAAACTCGTCGCGCATCGTCATAATGTCCGCCAGCGCCTGACATGGGTGCGAGTCATCGGAGAGCGCATTGATGACCGGCACGGAGCCGGCCTCGGCCATCTGCTCAAGCTTTGCATGCTCAAACACACGGGCCATAATCCCGTGCACCATGCCGCTGAGCACCTGGGCGATGTCGGCGGCACTTTCGCGCTTGCCGATGCCGATCTCCTGCTGTAACAGGTGCACCGCATGGCCACCCAACTCGTACACCGCCTGCTCGAAACTTACGCGCGTACGCAGGCTCGGTTTTTCGAACAGCATGGCCAGCGACTTACCCGCGAGCACCGGATTGTTCGTCTGCCCCGAATTGCGGTCAACACGCAATCGCGCCGCAACATCGAGCACGTGCTCCAGTTCCTCCGTTGGCGTGTCGGCGATGGTGATGAAATGATCCATGGAGTTCCCGATTTGTGATTGCCGATTCACGCGGCCAGGCCACGCAACGCATATTGCCGACGCATGTCAACCCGGACCTGCGAACTTCTTCAAAGCGGAAAGTGGAAATCACATGACAATTTCCGTTCCGACGCCCGTGTCGGTGTAAATCTCCAGCAGCAGTGAATGTTTAATGCGACCGTCAATGATGTGCGCCTTGCGTACGCCGGCCTCCAGTGCGATGAAACTGGCTTCGACCTTCGGGAGCATACCCGCTGCGATCACGCCCTTATCCACCAGATCGTTGATCTGGTTTTTGGTCAGGTGGGTCGCCAGCGAGCCGGTGGCGTCACTGGTGCGGATGCCGTGCGTGTCTGACACGAGCACGAGTTTTTCTGCCTTGACGGCGGCGGCGACGTGGCCCGCCACGCTGTCGGCGTTGACGTTGAGTTTTCCACCCGCGGCGTCACGCGAAATTGGCGCGATCACCGGGACCGTTGCCGATTCGACTAACGCGTTTAACAGTCGCGCGTTGACCGACACGACCTGCCCGACCTGGCCAATATCGACTCGGCGCGTCTTACCCTGGCCGGTGTCGTCAGGGACATCGAGAAACAGCCGCTCGGCGCACACGACGCAGCTTGACAAACTGTGCAGTCCCATCGGCCGATGGTCGAGCGATTCGATCTTGTCAACGATCCATTTGTTGATCTGGTTGACCAGCACGTGCTCGGCGATCGCCAGCGTGCGCTCGTCGGTATATCGCCTGCCCTGCACGAACTGTGCTTCGAGCCCGGCCTCTTTCATGGCCTGCGTGATCGCCTTGCCCCCGCCGTGCACGATGATCGGACGGATGCCCACCGTCGCCATGATGCACACGTCCTGAAGCAAACTCGCCAGGGCGTGCGATTCGTCCATAATCGAACCGCCAACCTTCACCACCACCACCTTGCCGGCGAATCGCCGGATGTACTGGTGCGCCTCGACGAGCGCTGCAGCTTTGTCAACGGCCTCTCGCATGGGATTTAGGCTCCGCGGAAAAGGCGAATCGGGCAGTGTAGGTCTGCGCGAGGCACCACGCAACGTGATCGCTACGGCGAACCTCCATGATTTGCACGTCGGACGCGGGCGCCGGCGAGGTTGCACCAGTACAGCAACCGGTGAACCCGCGACCTGGGCACATACTGCCTCCGCCCGTCAATGCACGCCCCACAAATAACTTATAACTCACACCGTCGGCCGGCACCTGACTGCACGACCTGGTTGTCCGCGGTACAGCGCCACCTCGATGCAGTGCTGCACGTTGAAATACCCAGCCTCTCAGATCTACAATTCGTTGGGTGTATGGACCTGGGTCACGTCGAACCTCACACAAGGCAAAGAATACGCCTGTGCCGGCTGTATCAGCCATGCCGGTTGTGAGGTTGGCCCCGGTCGCACGGCGTGTGCTGACATTACGAAATATGCGTCCTATAATTAATCAGCCGGTTCGCCGCTGCGGCTTCGCAATCAAAAACGCAACCCCGCGCCCCGCGACGGCAACCGTACCGCAACCCTGTTACACTGGCGGCCCGATCCGGGCTGTCGAGGCAAGTGATGACGCGCAAAACGATTTGGATCATCTTCTGGACGACCATGATGTTGTGGCTGGGGCAGTTCTGGGGTTGCACCGCCGCCGACATCGGTCAGGACCAAAGCTACAGGGAAGTACCGGGAGTGCCGGCGCTGTTGCTCTCTTTGTTTGGACCAAACGAAGACGTCGCCGAGCAGGCGATCGCCGGCGACGTCGTGCAAGCTGCGGACGCCACTTCCGCCGCCCAGTCTCAACCCGATAAGGTGCCGGGCAACGACCAGCCATCACTAAGCGGCATGGACCGCACCGGTTGGATCAATGTCACCGTCGGGCCGGCCGACGGACGCACGCAGCACCACACCATCTACCACACTGACCTTGCCATCGGATCGCGCTTTGACGACGGGTTTGACCCCTCACGCGGCGAGCAGGCGATCGTTGAGGCGATGGACGGCCACTCGACCCAATACCTCGGCGACGGCAACGCTCTGGCCGGGTTTGTCCAGCCCCTCAAGTTCATGTGGGACACGGCGTGGGTCCCGGTTCACCCGTTCATCAGGAACCGCGGCCTGTTTGGCAGGCATACGACGCCGCCAGGCGAAGAATAATGCCCGCGACGGCTGTTCAACTTTTACGCTCAGTGTGAACCCACGCCGGGCGAACCTGCGGCGCTGCCGCTACGCGCCAGCGTGTATCACTTCTGAACCATTGGTATTGGGGTGTTTGGGTATTGCGTATTTACGATTTCTCGCGATGTGAGTAAACCAAACCTGCGCAAACAGCTTGGTAAAGCACGAACACGCAAAGGCAACCCACAGAAACCCACGTGAGCGAAAAGCTGCGCGCCATGACGCAGGAGGTGCATCGGCAGCGCTTCGCCGGGCGAATCGAGTTGGGCGTCACGGCCTTGCCCGGTAACTCGCCTTGACCTGGCGGACATACTCGGTCAGCGCGGCCAGCGGATCGTCCTGGGTGATCAGCGGATGCCCGATACACACCAGCGATGCGCCGGCGGCGACGGCACGCACGCCGTCTTCGACGCCGAACGTTCCAACGCCCACCGGGATACCCACGGCGTCGATCACTTCGCCCAGCCACTGTGTTGAATCGTGCGTGTCGTCAGCGCGGTGCTGATCGGCGCCGTAGTGCAGGTAGATCATGTCGGCGCCCCATTTCTCACAGAGCTTCGCCCGACCGGCCTGGTCCTTCACGCCGATCGTGTCGACCACGACTATGATGCCAGAGTCTTTGCCCTGGCGGATCGCCGACTGCACGGTTTCGTCCGGCGAGTTGCCGCACACGGTCATCACGTGGCCGCCCTGCTGGTCGGTCAGCAGCACGTTCTTGAACCCACTGTCCATGGTCTTGTAGTCCGCGAGGATCGTGTAGTCGGGAAACCCCTGGGCGAGCGCCCCGATCGCCTTGACCCCCTGCGCGACAATCAGCGGCGTCCCCGCCTCGAGCCAGTTCACACCCGCCTCGACCCCGATCTTCGCCATCGCCAGAGCCTCGTCGATGGTCGGGTAGTCCAGTGCGATCTGCACAATCGGAAATATACGGGGGTCGAGTTTGGGCTTCATGTGCTTTTCGTCCAATGTTCGTCTGTTCGCTTTCGCACGTCATCACACGATCACCAGAGCATAACGAATTGTGACTACCATGCGGCGACATCTTTTCGCAGGTGTACGCCGATGGCGCCAACGAAACTCAAAATCCTGTTCCTCTGCACGGGCAACTCATGCCGCAGCCAGATGGCTCAGGGCTTCGCGCGGTCGCTCAAAGCGGACATGATCGAGTCGTATTCCGCCGGTATCGAAGCGCATGGCCTGAACGAACACGCCGTACAAGTCATGGCTGAGGCCGGCGTTGACATTTCAACGCAAACGTCCAACCGCGTAAACAAATACACCTGCGTAACATTTGATTACATCGTCACCGTCTGCGGCCACGCGTACGAACACTGCCCAATGTTCGCCGGCGATGCGAAGGTCGTACACGCGGGTTTTGACGACCCGCCGAGACTGGCGAAAGAAGCGGGCACAGAAGAAGAAGCGCTCGACCACTATCGCCGTGTGCGCGATGAAATACGCACGTTTGTGGAAGGGTTGCCCGGCGGGTTGTACGGATGCGGTTCGCGCCAAGCCGCGAGCGGCGGTGGTGGTTAACCGGTGGTTTCGGCTTCGAGTGGTTCGCGCTGGTCGAGCATGGCCGCCAGTTGTTCGCGCGCTGGTGACTTGAGCTGTGTTTGGGTCTGTTCCCCGGCCGCGTGGTCCGCCGCCTCCTGCGGCTTTGCGCCCGGCGTGCCGTCACTGATTTGACCGTCCACGCCCACCTGATCGAACTTCACCGCCACGCGCTTCGACACGCCACGTTCCTCCATGGTGATGCCGTACAGGATGTCACACAACAGCATCGTGCGCTTCTGGTGGGTGATGACAATAAAGTGCGATTGGCCCAGGAAACTCTTTACGACTTGCGCAAAGCGTTCGACGTTGGCCTCGTCGAGCGCGGCGTCGACTTCGTCGAGCACACAGAACGGGCTGGGCTTGGTCTGGAACACGCTCATCAGCAGCGCGACGGCGGTCATTGATTTTTCGCCGCCGGAAAGCAGGCTGATCGAGCGAGGCTCCTTGCCCGGCGGTTTGGCGATGATCTCGATGCCGGACTCGAGCACGTCCACATTCCCGTCCTCGTCCGGCTCAAGTACGATGTCCGCCCGCCCTCCGCCAAACAGACGCCGGAACATACCCTGCTGCCCGGCGAAGTTTTCGCGGATCTGCTCGAACGTCTTTTCAAAGCGCGCGCGCGAATCGTCGTTGATCCTGCGGATCAACTGCATAAGCTGCACACGCGCCTGGTCGATGTCGTCGATCTGTCTGGACAGGTCCTCGCGCTGCACCTGCAACTCGCCAAGCTCGTCAATCGCGTCGAGGTTCACGGTGCCCAGTCGCTGAAGCTTGCCATTGAGTTCGGTGATCTCGGCTTCGATCGCGGTCCAATCGGCGTCATCGGACTGTTGTGTTGACTGCCCGTACACTTTGGCCAGATCCACTTCGAGTTGCTGCCTCGCGTTGTCGATCACGCCCTGGCGTCTGACCTGCACTTCGCGCTGGTTGACTTCAATGGCATGTGATTGCGCGTCCAGGTGCTCAATCTGCTCGCGATGCTGCTGGATTCGCAACTCAATCTGCGACATTCCCGCATCGGAATCGACCATGGCCTTGACGATATCTTCGAGCAGCTTGTCGATGCTTTCGACACGTTTTCCCGCGGCGGCGATCTGCCCATCAGCCTCCCAAGCCGATACAGTCAATTCATCAATGCGGGCGCGATTGGAGTCAAGTTGGTCGGTCAGCAGGTTGTGCTGACGATCAACATCGATCTTTGCGATTTCCAGTTGGCGCGTTTGCTGTTTGGCCCCGGCGAGTTGTTCGACGAGTTTGCCAAGGTCGACCCGCGCGGCGGTCAGCCGTTCCTGCGTGGTTTCGGCCTGTTCGCTCAGTGATTGCAGGTCGGCGGTCAGTTCTTCGACCGCTGACTGTCGCGCGGACGAGTCGCTTTCGACGAGGCTGGCCTGCTGTTCGTGCTCGCGGTGCTTCTCATCCGCGTCGCGAAGTTTGTGATGGACCTGCTCAGTCTCGGCGGCCAGCACCGGCTGCTCGCGCTGCAGGTGCTTGATCTGCGCGTCGAGCGCGTCGAGTCGGCTGGACAACTCTACCGTTGCCGTCTTGGCGTCGAAGAGTCCCTGCCGCAACTCCTGCGCGACCGTTTCAATGTGCGACGCATGATCGGACAGTTCCGACAGCGCCGTCTGGTCAGCGGTGATCGATTGATCGAGTAACTCG
This sequence comes from Phycisphaerae bacterium, assembly GCA_002688155.1. Lineage (GTDB taxonomy): Bacteria > Planctomycetota > Phycisphaerae > Phycisphaerales > Phycisphaeraceae > ARS1224. Next base: position 6,619 of record NZCH01000112.1, on the reverse strand, counting down.
AGTTGCTCGTTGAGCTGTGCCAGTTCACTGCGCCGGCTAATAAGCCCGCCGGTCTCCTGTACGGTGGTCGGCCCGGCAATCACGCGGCCGGCCTCATCGAGCAGTTGGCACGCGCGCGTCACGAACCGGTACCCGTCGGGCAGCGTCTGACGAAGCTGCCGCGCCTGACGCAGGTCCTCAACCACCAGCGTGCGCCCGAGCATCTGCCACGCCAGCGGTGCCAGCCAATCGGGGTAACGCACCAGGTCAATCACTGGGGACAGAGCACGCACGGCATCGGGTGCTGCGACCAGACTCGCAACGCGGCACTGGTCGATGGCAAGGAACTGAACACGACCCGCCAGCGCGTCAATCGCGTCATCGTGGTCAATCAGATCGGACAGCCGATTGATGACCAGCGCTTGCTGATGTTCGCCCAGCGCTGCCTCGACAAGCCCGGCGTGCTCGATGTCGGTTTCGAACATGTCCGCCAGCAGCCCGCGCACGAAGCCGAACGTCGCGCTTACGGCGCCGGCGTGCTCTTGCGCTTCGTCAGCGAATTTGCGAGCGAGCACAGCCTTCACCGCATCGGCGACGCCCTGCTGCGTGTCCTGCATTTCCTGCAACAAACTCCGCCGCGAATTGAGGCCCGACCGCTGTTCCTTGTGCGCCGCGAGACGCTGCGTCAGGTCCCCGAGCTGCTGATCGAGCTTCGACGCCAGCACCTGCTGCTCGCTGAGTTTGACGGACTGGGCTTCAATGAGGTCCTCAACCTCCACTCGCTTGTCGTTCGCCTGATCGCGCAGCGTCAGGAGGCGTTCAAGTTCTTCAGCTACTTTCCGCGAGCGTTCACCCAGTTTGTCGCGCGTGTTGATCAGGTTCTGCTTGAACACGCCGATCGACTGGATTTCGTTGTTGAGCTGCGCGGCCCGGCGCATCAGGGCGACGATGCCGGCCTTCTCGTCCTCGAGTGTGTTGCGCTTTTCGTTGAGCTGGTGTTGAAGCGCGACATAATCCTGCTGAAGCGATTCGACGCGCCGCTCACCCTCATCCCTTGACTCCAGCAGACGATTCGCCTGCTGGACATGCTCCTTGAGTTCGTTGTCGAGTTGCGCGGTTCGTTGTGACAGTTCGTTCTTCCGGCCGGCGTCGCGGTCGACCTGATCATTCAGGTCGGCGATCGTGGTCCGCGCGAACTCGGCGCGCTGCCGGGCCTGCTCGCCTTTCGACTCGGCGGTGAGCTTGTCGTGCTCGAGCTGTTTTTGCTGCGACTGAATCGACTGCCGTTCGATCTGCGCATCGGACAGTTGCTTCCCGGCATCGGCCAGCGCCCGCGCGAAGGCGGTGCGGTCGGCCTCGGCCTGCTCGAGCCCGTCGGCGATCCCGTTCACCTCCACGGTCAACCGGTGGTATTCCGCCAGCGCGTGCGTCAGCCGCAATGCGTTGAGGCGATGTGAGTGTTCCTTGTAGCTGCGGGCGCGCGTTGCCTGGACCTTGACACTGCGCAACCGACGGTCCATATCCTCAAGGCGCTGACGCGTCAGGTTCAGGTTGTTTTCCGTACGCTCGAGTTTGCGCAGGGCTTCTTTTTTGCGTGCCTTAAACCGCGAGATGCCCGCTGCCTCTTCGAAAATCTCGCGCCGCTCGGCCGGGTTGGCCTGAAGCAGCACGTCCACTTTGCCCTGCTCGATGATTGAGTAGGCGTCGGTGCCCACGCCCGTGTCCATGAACAGTTCACGAATATCGCGCAGCCGGGCACGCTGATTGTTGATCAGGTACTCGCTGGACCCGTCACGATAGAGTTGCCGTGTGACGGTCACGGTGCCCATGTCCAGAGCGAGGGTGCGTCGGCCGCGGGTGTCGGGGCTGTTGTCGAACGTCAGGGTCACTGCCGCCATGCCCGAGGGCTTTCGCGTCGCCGAACCGTTGAAGATCATGTCAAGCATCGCACCGCCGCGCAGGCTCTTGGCGGACAACTCGCCAAGTACCCATTTGAGTGCGTCAACGATGTTGGACTTGCCGCATCCGTTGGGTCCGACGACGCCGACGACCGGCATGTCAAAGGAAATGTCCGTCTTGTCGGCGAACGACTTGAAACCGGCGAGTGTGATCTTGGCTAAGCGCATAGATAAACAACCTCCATGTCTGTTATCGGCCCGGAGGCGGGCCTGCCGTCAATATGATGATAGGACAGGATCACGTGGCACTGACCACAACAGGGTACGCTCTGGCATCGCGATTTTTGGGCCCCAGGCGATGATCCGTGACCTGCGATCAACATCTGCCGATTCACGATCCCTGATCAATGCTCACAAACGGCTTTTCGTCCGACACGGGGCGCTGTTGTCTGGCAACATCGCGCGCCTTGGCGACGGCCTGGACCAGCGGGCTTAGCTGCAACGCCATATTTGCTTCTATGTGCTTGCCTTCATAGAGTTTATAGATCGCATTGACGACGTGGCTGTACGAAAGATCCATGCCGGGTGTCGGCGCCTCAGGCGTCGGGTCGTGAGCCAGCAGCAGCACGAGGTTCGCCAGGGCCGGCGCTATCTGGTACTGCTCGCCCTCGATCTGTCCACGGCGCTGGTAAAAAACCGTCACCGCCGAGTCGTCCGGATCGCGCCGCAGCATGAGCCTGTTATTCCAAATGCGCACGAGCAGGGGCGCCTTGAACGTCGCTTCGGGATTGAAGATTACAATGCGCGGCTGGCGCGCCTGGGCGACGTACACCAGAGGCCTGCTCGCCGGCACCAGGTCCAGCAGAAACTTGAACCGCCCGTTTGAGATGAACGGCCGGCGATGCAGAATCTGGTCGTTGAGCATCGCAAGCGATTCGTACGCCGCAATACGCACGTCCTGATCGACGTCATCAAGCAGTTGGTACAGCGCCTTATTCCCTACGACGCTGCGTGGCAGGAACACAAGCGTGTTCGCCGCACGTTGGCGCCAGCGCACGTCGTCTGACCGGCTGACATCGGCCAGGTGATCGACGCAGCGCGCGTCACCCAGACGGGCGCCTGCCTCGAGCGCTGCCAACCGGACGTGCACGTCGATCGTGGCTTCATACAACCGCCGAATCGTCGGAAACACTGATGTGCCAAACCCTTCCCACGCGAGCGCGACGGGCCGGCCCTTCGACGGATCGGCGATGAGCACCTGGGCAAGCTGATCGGCTTTTTGCTGCATGAACTGTGGTGACTCATCAATGAACAGGTGCTTGACCAACAACAGCAGCCGGTCCGCGTCATGCCGGTATCGCTTGGGAATGTGAAGGCGAATGAGCTGATCGGTCTTCGCGACCGCGATGAACTTTTCGTCGGATTCGACGCGGAACCGGTCATTGATGCGGTTGGCAATCAATCGACAACGCTCGCCGTTGGGCTGGTTGAGCACCAGTTCGAGTCGCCGTTCCGTGGTGACTTTCCCGCCGGACAATACAACCGCGGTGGGCAACTGAGCGGCGGCGGCGACGTGATCGGGCGCGGTGATGTCTTCGAACGGATTGACGTACGTCGCCCCCCCGGCGACCGCCAGCGGCTTGGAGTAACGCGGCACCGATTCGACACCGTTGACCGCAAGTTCCGCAGTAAACAACGTCCCGCCGCGCAGGCTCGTCGCCGGCTGCGCTTGGTGAAGCGCGGTGATCAGAAGATCAAACCGTGCTCCAGGCGTGGCTCCAGGGGGGATCAGGCCTTCGACTCTGACGATCGCCGTATCCGCGCTCGCCAGAAAACGCTGCGGCGTGATGGCGCCACCGTATTTGTCCAGGTTCATATTTCCGAACCCGCGCCGGCGCACTTCGCGCAGCATCCACTGGCGCAATCGCATCGGAATGCTTGACGCCCCAGTGCCGTCCAAACCGGCAACCACCGCGTAATTGCTCACGAGCAGCGGGCGGTAGCCACGTAATTGCGCCATCGATCCGACGGTGCCGTAAAGATACCTGGGCCCGGAATACGTTGGCGCTGCGGGCGCGGCCGAATTCCGGTCCGCTTGCCTGGTCTGACAGGCGCTGAGCACAAGCAGCGTAAACGCGCTGAACAATGCCAGGCAGGGCCAGAATGTCTTGATGGTATTTTGCATACCGGTCCCGGGCGAGCCGGTGCGAGGCGGGGTATACAAAGCATTGTCGCCGACAGTAGCTACCGAGTCAAATGGGTACGACAACGAGCCCTGAACCCGCGAAGGGTTGGACACCCGCGACGGATACCACGCGACATCCGAGCCTTCCCGGGCTCAGGCGTCGGCGTTGGGGATGCTCAACCGCCGATTTGCGGGCAACGTGTAAACTACCGCCATGCGGGACGAAATCGATCAGGTCCTGATCAGCCGGACGCAGATCGCGGACCGTGTGGCGGCCGTTGCGGACCGGATTGTGGCGGACCTGTCCACCAGCGCTGTGACCATACCTGCCATCGGCAACGGCGTTGGAGAGTTGACGCTCGTACCGATTCTCACCGGCAGTATCATCTTCGTCGCCGACCTGATTCGCCACCTGCCGCTGCGCATGCAACTCAACATGATCTCCGTAAACTCGTATCCCGGCACGCGCACAACCACAACCGGCACGCCACAAATCGGCGAACTGACCAATCTGCCGGACTCGTTGGTCGGCCGGCACGTGCTGGTCATCGACGATATTCTCGACTCGGGCAAGACGATGCGGCTGGTCATCGACCAGCTTCGAAGCCGTCACCCTGAGTCGCTGCGCAGCGCAGTTCTGCTGCGCAAGGACCGACCCCAGGCCGCGGCCGTGCCAATTGATTACGTGTGCTTTGACATCCCCGACGAATTCGTCGTCGGCTATGGACTGGATTACAACGGGTACTACCGCAATCACCCGGAAATCGTGACACTTTTGCCACACATCATTGAGGAGGACGTCACATGAGGTGCACCGGCAAGGGCACAAACCGTGTTCACAGCGTATACACAAGCGGCGCGGGGTATCGCGCCGAGCCGGACGCCGCCAGCGACCTGCCGCAGCGACAGATCGCGTTCCTGCCCGAACAACTCCTGCAGCCCGGTGAGATCATCATCCTCTACATCAAGCCCAGCGCCTGGTACATCCTGCTCGAACCAATCATGACGCTCGTTGCGCTCGTGGCTGCCACGTGGGGCGTGTCGTGGCTGGCGGGGCAGGAATGGCTTTGGCTGGCAAAGCGAGACGTCATCCTGTTCGGCCTGGTCCTGATCGGGCTGCGGGTGGGCTGGCAGTTTCTCGAATGGCTCAGCCGCGTGTATGTCCTGACCGACGCGCGGGTCCTGCGCGTCATGGGCGTGCTGCGCGTACAGGTCTTCGAAGCGCCGCTCAAGCAAATCCAGCACACGGACACCGTCTTCTCTTTGCGCGAGCGGTTCCTGGGTCTGGGCTCAATCGCTTTCTCCACCGCGGGTACCGGTTCCATCGACGCCGTCTGGCGCATGGTCGCCCAACCCCTGGACGTACACCAGCGCGTCGTTCACGCGCTGAATCGGTATCGATAGCCGCTTGCGGCTTCACGCTTGACTTCTGCGCACGCGGACGGACTCCGCATGTCCATCTAGCCCCTCGGCCTCGGCCAGACGCGCGATCGCGTCGATGGTCGATTTGGACATCCCCTCACGGTAACGGACGGTGCCGGTGCGTTTGAGGAAGGTATACGTGCTCACGCCACTGGCAAACCGGGCGGTGGAGCCTGTGGGCAGGCAGTGGCTTGGGCCGGCGAAATAGTCGCCTGCTGCGACGGGCGTCTTGTCGGACAGGAAGACCTCGCCGGCATGGCGCAACTCAGACAGCACCGCATCCGGGTCAGCGACGGCCAGGTTCACGTGCTCACACGCGATGGTGTTGGCGACCTCGACCGCCTGTGCCGCGTCGACGACCTGCACCGCACACGACTCGTCACACAGCGCCGCCTCGATTGCACCCCGCCGCTCGCGGCTTCGCACCTGTTCACCGACTTGCCGCACAATCGCGTCAAGCACATCGCCCGACCACGCGATCAAAAAGCACTTGCCCGGATCGTGCTCCGCCTGCGCGATCAGGTCGGCCGCGACGTTTCGCGGGTTTGCGGAACCGTCCGCGATCGTGGTGATTTCACTGGGCCCGTAGAACCCGCCGTCCGTGCCGACGAGCCCGGCGACCTGCGCTTTGGCGAGCTGCACGTAAATGTTGCCCGGCCCTGCGATCATGTCGACGCGGCCGATCGTCTGCGTGCCCAGCGCCAGTGCCGCAACGCCCTGCGCCCCGCCGATGCGGTAAACCTGTTTCACACCCAGTATGTCGCACACAGCCAGCACGATCGGCGAAATGTCACCCGCGGGCGTGCCGGCCTGGCGGGTCGGCGGCGGGTTGATCACCGCGATGCGATCCAACGACACACCGGCGACCTGCGCCGGCACAGCGAGCATGATCAGTGTCGAAAACAACACGGCCGTGCCGCCCGGCACCGTCAGGCCGACGCTGTCAACCGGCGTGAACCGCATGCCAAGCTCCGCGCCGTCCAGTGCGATCGGCGGCGGGTCCGCGGGCTTGACGTGTTCGTGATACGCGTGGACATGTTCGATCGACACGCGGATCGCGGTCTCCAGGTCTGAATCAAGCCCGGCTCTTGCGGCCGCAATCTCATCGGCCGCGACACGAATGCGGTCCGTGTCG
>NZCH01000111.1 GCA_002688155.1 Phycisphaerae bacterium | reverse complement strand
GATTCCGCCAGCCGCACCATGGCATCGTCGTGCGCGACGACCATCACCCGCAACGTCGCCGGCGGTGAATCATCCGTGTCGTCGCGCACAGGCACCAGCCCCTGTGCGCTCGACGGCGTGGTTGTGTCAGGTACGTCTTTCACTGCAATGCTGTCTCAAACGCGAAAGCACAGTCCGGCCAGTTAATACGTCTCGTCCGGATTCGGTTCAATGCTGTCATCCAGGAGCATGTCGAGTTCCTCTTGCGTGAGCAGGGAACCGGACCGCTCCGCCTCCGAATCAGCAACATCAGGCTCAGACGCCGGCGTGGCAGTATGCGCCGGCGCGGTCGCTTCGTCGGCCAGCGTCCGCTCGCACACTTCAATCTCTGTCAGCACCGGCGGCGCCGAATCACCGCGATCGTGAAACTGCCGGCAGATCACCGTCGGGTAATAACGCTTCACCGCACCAATCAATTCCGCCTGCTGACCGACGTGTACCGACGAGTCGACAATGAGTGCGTCAAACGTGCTCGACTCATCGATCAACTGCGCCAGCTGCATCATGACCTGCACCGCGTCGTCGACCATCACCGGCTCCACGCCGCGCGAGGTCAACCCGTCGAGCAGCGCGCGCGGCGCGTCGGCCGGGTCACCCACAAGCACAAGCGCCCGCCTCGCCGGTTGGCCCGAATCGGATGAATCGTCTGCCATCATCGTCGTGACCGATGTCGTTTGGGTGTCGTCCACGTTGTATTCTAGCCACACTCACGTGGGTTACAAGAGATTATGTACATGAGAGTGTTTGTCTGGCGTGTAACGCGCATGATCGCACCATACGTGAGCGAGGTTCAGGTCGCGGAGGAAAAGCCGCTATCATTTGCACGCCAATCGTATCGCGTTTGCGCTGTCAGCCCCGACCGTGCACCACCTGAACCTTTCGCCTCATGCTCACGCTAAGTTCCGCCGCCCTGTCCGCAACCGAAATCACCCGCCTGCTGCTGGCGCTGGCGGTGCTGCTGGGTTTGGCGCGCCTGCTTGGCGAGGTGGCGCGGCGTTACCAGCAGCCGATGGTCATTGGCGAAATCCTCGCCGGCATTCTGCTTGGGCCGACCGTATTTCAGTACATCAGCCCCGGCGGTTACCAGTATCTGTTTCCGGCGGCAGCGGGCGAAGCACCGTCGATTTTTGTCGCGCAGGAATCCCTGTTCATGCTCTCGGCGATACTGCTGCTGCTCGTCGCGGGGTTGGAGGTTGACCTGCGTCTTGCGATCAAGCACGGCAAGGCCGCGCTGCTCGTGAGCGCACTTGGCGTCAGCGCGCCGTTCGTGCTGGGCTTCGTCGTCGCGTACTTCGCGCCGAACTTCATGGGTAGCGGCTCCGATGACCCCGCCCATCGCGTGCCGTTTGGCATGTTCGTGGGCATTGCCGTATCAATCACCGCCCTCCCGGTCATCGCACGGATTCTGCTGGACCTGCACATCTTCAAGAGCGACATGGGAATGCTGATCATGGCTGCGGCGATGTTCAACGACATTCTCGGGTGGCTGGTGTTCGCGGTGATCCTGGCGATGATCGGAGGCGTGGCAGGCTCCGATGCGGCGGCCCGCGCGATCACGGAATCCGGTGCTGTCGCGCCAAACGGCGGTGTGGAAGTGGTCGCCAATGGCGGCAGCGATGTCATGATCACGTTGGGGATGACCGTTCTGTTCCTGTTTCTGATGCTCACTGCGGGCCGGTGGCTGCTGCATCGCGCGCTGGTGTATGTGCAGGCGCACTGGAGTTGGCCTGGCGGCGTACTGGGCCTGGTCCTGGTCGTCGCGCTTGTGTGCGCCGCGTTTACCGAAGCCATTGGCATCCACGCCATCTTCGGCGCCTTCGTCGCTGGCATCGCCATCGGCGACTCGCGGCACCTGCGGCAGGGCACACGCGACACCGTTCTTCAGTTCATCACCAACATCTTCGCCCCGCTGTTTTTTGCCGGCATTGGTGTGCGGGTTAACTTTATTGCGGATTTCAACCCGCTGCTGGTACTCGTGGTCGTCGTTATCGCGTGCACGGGCAAAATCGGCGGCTGCTTTGTTGGCGCAAAGCTGTCGGGCCTGACAAAACGCGAAAGCTGGGCCATCGGTTTCGGCATGGCCACACAAGGCGCCATGGGCATCATCCTCGCGCAAATCGCCCGCGACACTGGCCTGATCAACGAGGAACTGTTCGTCGCCGTGGTGCTCATGGCGATCGGTACGTCGCTGTTGCCAGGGCCGGTCGTGCAACGACTCATGCGCCACATGCACACGCCCGATTTCGCGGACATGATCACGGACCGCAACTACATCGCCGCGCTCGAATCGCGAGCACGCACGAAGGCCATTGGCGAATTGTCCAGTCGCGCGGCCGAGTTGACCGGCCTTGATGCCCGACACATCGAGTCCGCCGTCTGGCATCGCGAGCAATTGATGCCCACCGGCCTGGACGGAAATCTGGCGGTGCCCCACGCGCGCCTGACGGATCTTGATGAACCCATGGTGGTGATCGGCCGGAGCATCGCAGGGGTGGACTTCGACGCGCCCGACGGCAAGTCGGCACATCTGATTTGCCTGATCCTCACACCCGTGAAAGATGCGACCGCGCAGGTTGAACTGCTGCGCATGTTCGCCGAGGCGTTCGGAGACCCGCAAAGCCGCGAACAGGCGATCGCCTCAAGCAGCTATACGGAGTTTCGTGCGGCGCTGAAAATTCCCGGCGAAGTGGGCGAGTAGGCGCCGCGTTCTCGACCGCCGAATCAATGTGCCCTAAAGAACCGTTGATCGGTGCCACCGGGGCCAATGGGGACGTTCACACGCTTTGCGCATTTGGGGCAGTGGCCGACGTACGCGGCGCCCGCACTGTTCCGGTAGATGCGCGAATATGCGCGGCAGCAGTTCCACTGCACGGCCAGCCACGGGCGGCGCTGCCGCGGCGGGTTGGCATCCCGCAGCGAAACGGATTCGTCCGAGTGGTCGCCCGTCAAATCGACGATGTGATCGGGGCCGGGCATACTTGTTTATCGGCAGAACATCGAAGGACCTGCGTGGCGCAACCACAAGTCACAACTTCAATGAAAACATCTGTTGATACATGAATTTGTTTCGTGTCCGGCGCGTCATCCGGGTGCACCTGCGGTGCGACCGCGACGCGTGGTGAACTTACCCGGATTCAGTTCGTGCCAACGGAGCGCAGGATCTTTTCCTCGCCGTCGCCGTCGCTGGACGCGTCGATCAGATTTTCAGCATCGAGCCATTGCATCGTCAGGGCGATGCCGGCATCGTGATCGGTTGGACATTGAAAGCCGGTCGCTTCGAGCGCGGTGGTGCTGAACGCCGTTTGGTAGTGCACCCAGTTGAACCCGAAATCGAATTTGCGTTTCGCATCCGCCCAGAGATCCACCCGTTCCTTGAAGAACGTGTGCGGAACCCGGACCGCCACAAGCGGCACGTCCAGCACACGCGCGATCGACTCGAAATATTCGTCCAGCGTAAGAATCTGCGGACCCGCCAGGTTGAAGATCTTGCCCATGCAGTCGTCTCGGTTGAGTACGTGCACGAACGCGCGGGCAGCATCCTCAGCGTAAATTGGATGAAGCCGCGTCAGGCCCGATCCGGGGATGATCACCGCGCGCTGGCGCCGCATCCGGTCAAGAAACATCGACTCGCGGCCGGTCGTGTAGAGGATGTCGTCACCTGGACCGTACGGATGCGCCAGCCGGAGGCTCGTATACGCAAAGCCCTGCTCACGGGCTGCCAGGTCGAGCCGCTCTTCACACGCGACCTTGCCGAACGTGTAGTCGCTGTCGGGCGCGGGGGGCGTTGACTCGTCCGGCGTCGTTTCGCCAATCACACCGTAAAGGGCCGTGGTGCTGCAGAACACGTAATGGCCAATGTCCGGCAGTGCGGTGATGACCTGGTCCACGTGCTCGGTCTTAAACGCGATCATGTCAATGACCGCATCGGGCTTGAGTTGCCCCAGGGCGTCGCTGACCTGACCTTCGACGGAGCGGTCCGCGACCACATTCCCGACTCCTGCCGGCAGTGCCACCCGCGTGCGGCCACGGTTGATGACCGTGACCTGATGGCCCGCGTTGAGTAGTAGTTGGACGATGAATGGCCCAATGTGACGAGTGCCGCCGATGATTGCTACATGCATCATTTACAAGACCTCCATTGCAGTCCGGTTCTGACCAAACCGTCAATGCTACCCGCTGTCAGGGCAATCCGCACGCGTGAGCGACGCCGTTGTGGGGCAACGGTTTTCAAACGAACCCCACCGCCGCACCATTTGCCGTTCGCAAACTGAATGATTACAATTAATTGGGGATAGTGCAGATCGTGCTTGATAGCCGATCCGCAGGGCAAGACCTTGGCGGGCGACAGGACACGTGAACACGCCTGAGCCGGGACGGCCGACCAGACGACGTGTGAGCAAACAAGGCGCACCCATGGCCAGAACACGACAAAAGATCGAACAGATTCTCAAAGAGTGGGGTAAGATCGACGATCAGCAGATCGTTGAAGCGGACAAGCTGGCGCAGGGCTCGCGCCGCCGCGTCGAGGAAACACTTGTCGAGTTGGGATACGTCGACGAAACCGACGTGGCCAAGGCCCTGGCCACCCAGCACGACATGGAATACATCGATCTGGACCAGCAGAACGCGATTGACCCCGAGGCCGTCGCTCTGCTGCCACGCGACATCGTCAAGAAGTACCTGGTCCTTCCTGTCAGCAGAGAGAACGGCCGGCTCAAGGTCATCATTCATGACCCGATGGACCTTGAGACGCTGGATAACCTGCGTTTCAGGATGAACTGCGAGATCGAGACCGCGATCGCCGCGCGCGGCAAGATCAAGGAATATATCGATCAGATGCTCAGCGAAACGCGCAGCAGCATCGACGAAGCCGTCCGGCAGATGACCGTCGACGCGCGCGATACGTCGCTGGATATACGGACCGCCTCGATCGACCAGGAAGGCGTCGAAGGTGCGGATGAGTCCGACGCACAACAGGCGCCGATCATCCGACTGGTCGATCACATCATCACCGAGGCGGTCCGCGGGCGCGCCAGCGACATTCACATTGAGCCGTTTAAGGATCGTGTCAGGCTGCGCTACCGCGTCGACGGCGTGTGCGTCGAGCAGGAAAAAGTCCCCAAACGGACACAGACAGCGGTCATCGCCCGCATCAAGATCATGTCCGGCATGCGCATCGAGGAAAAGCGAGTTCCTCAGGACGGACGCATCAAGGCCCGCATCGACGGCGACGTGATCGACTTTCGCGTCAGTGTCTGCCCAGCCTATCACGGCGAAAGCGTCGTGCTGCGTATTCTCAGGCCCGAGTCAGCGCGTATCGGCCTTATCAACCTGGGCATGCGCCAGGACACGCTTGAACTGTTCGAACGCACAATTCGCAGGCCAAACGGCATCCTTTTGGTCTGCGGGCCCACCGGGTCAGGAAAGACCACCACCCTGTATTCGGCGCTGGACGTGCTCAATCGCCCCGACCGAAAGATCATCACCGCCGAGGACCCGGTCGAATACAACTTCAAGGGCATCAATCAGTGCCAGGTCAACGAGGGCATCGGCCTGACGTTCTCCAACATCCTGCGCGCCATGCTGCGCCAGGCGCCCAACGTGATCCTGGTGGGTGAGATTCGCGATCAGGAGGTCGGTGACGTGGCGATCCAGGCCGCTCTGACCGGCCACCTCGTGTTCTCCACGCTGCATACCAACGACGCCCCGTCGGCAATTACCCGGCTGATCGACATGGGTATCAAGCCGTTTCTGGTCGCCAGTTCCATTCAGGCGGTGTTGGCGCAGCGACTGGTTCGTATCCTTTGTGATTCCTGCAAGCAGCCAGACGAGGATCCCGACTTGAGGCTGGTGCGGCTGTGCGGACTGACTGAGCAGGAACTCGAAGGCAAGACGATTTATAAATCGGCGGGCTGCAATGCGTGCAACCACACGGGTTACCGCGGGCGACGCGGCATCTTCGAGTACATGGAGATGAACACGGAACTGCGCGAGCTCGCGTTTGCCCGCTCGGCCGTCAATAAACTGCGCACCGCCGCGAATGCGACAGGGATGCGAAACCTGCTCGGCGATGGCAAGCTCAAGATCCTCGACGGCGAAACAACCCTTGAAGAGATCGCACGCATCGCGCAGGTTGCCGGAGTCAGTGAAAGCTCAACCGACGAATGACGCACCTGGCGATCGAATCAACGGGTGATTGTGCGATCGAAAAGCGTCACGTATCGGTTGTTTGCCGGTGATCGAATCTCGAACGCAGTACCAGCCCACACATATTGCCGAACCACCCACTGGAATAGCTGATGTCCACGCTTCACATTGATCGACTGCTTGATACCGTTGTGAAACAGGGTGCGTCCGACCTTCACCTGACGGTCGGCAAGGCGCCGACGGTTCGATTAACCGGCCGCCTGATAGAGCTTAAGACCAAAGTCCTTGAACCGGCGGATACCATGGCGCTGATGAAAGCGATTGCCCCGGAACGAGCGCAAAACGAATTGCAGGAGGTTGGCGGCGCGGACTTTGGTTTTGCCTACCGTGACCTGGCGCGATTTCGCGTGGCGATCTTTCACCAGAAGGGCACTGTCGCGCTGTCGCTGCGGCAGATTCCACGTGACCTGCTGTCATTCGACGACATCGGCCTGCCGCATACCGTGCGAGACCTGTGCCGCCGGCCGCGTGGCCTGTTCCTGGTCACCGGACCGACCGGAAGCGGCAAGACCACCACCCTCGCGTCGATGATTGACTACATCAATCGCAACCTTGAACGGCACATTATCACGGTCGAGGACCCGATCGAATACTACTTCGAGCACCGCAAGAGTGTCATCGCCCAGCGCGAAATCGGCCCGGATGTGCAGGGGTTCGCCGAGGCGCTGCGCCGGGCGCTGCGTATGGACCCGGACGTGATCATGGTCGGAGAGATGCGCGATCTGGAAACGATGAAGGCAGCCATCCGCGCTTCCGAGACCGGGCATCTGGTCTTTGGCACCCTGCACACAACCGGCGCCAGCGGAACGATCAACCGGATCATCGATGCGTTCCCTGTCGACCAGCAGTCACAGATCCGTGTGCAACTGAGCACCACGCTCATGGCTGTGCTCAGCCAGCAGTTGTTGCCGCGGACCGACCGCAAAGGCATGATCGCCGCATACGAGTTCCTGGTCGTCACGCCGGCGATCTCGAACCTTGTCCGCGAGGGCAAGACCTTCCGAATTGACTCAGCGATTCAGACGGGCAAGCGGTTCGGCATGCAGTTGCTCGACGACCACCTCTGGGACCTGTTCAATGCCGGGGTCATCTC
>NZCH01000110.1 GCA_002688155.1 Phycisphaerae bacterium | reverse complement strand
GAGCTACACTCCCGAAATCGCCGCCTGTTTGTGCCCTGTCGGAGACGGCGACGCATCTACTTTATGTGCTGTGCGGGGGATGTCAAACGTACACGCAAGCTTGCGGCATGCTGCGCCGGTGGAACAGGTGGGAGCCCCGCCCCACCCCATCGCGCTACTTCACCTGGCTCATCTTCACCGGGCAGTGGTTGCGCGCCGATTGGATGGCGGCGTGCAGGACCCTCTGGGTCTCGTACGCGTCGGCGAAGTCGGGCAGGCAGACGAGCGGTTTCCTGCCGGCCAGTGCGAGGCAGATGTCGGCGGCCTGGTTAATAAACCCGTGCTCGTAGCCCAGGCCATGCGCGTCAGGCCACCAGTGATCGACATATGGATGACCGTCATTGCCGCGCGTGACGTTGATATTGGACCACCCCTGAACCTTCCCGGGCAAAGTGGCGTCGTAAAATCCCAGCTCATTCATGCGCTCGAAGTCAAACCGCAGGGCACCTTTTTCGCCGTGGATTTCCATGCGGTTGGCGTTCTTGTTGCCGGTGGCCAGGCGTGTGGCTTCGAAGCTGGCGACGGCGCCTTGCTTGAGCCTTGCGAGAAACAGCACGGCGTCGTCAACGGTGCTCTTGCCTTTGCGTTTGCGGCCGCGATTGGCGCCTTTCCCGGAGATTTCGCCGCCCGCGTCTTCGATCAGTTCGCGCTCTTTAATAAAGGTCTGCTCGACCGCGCCAACGACCTCGGAAAATTCGTCGCCGGTGATGAACCGCGCCATATCAATGAGGTGCGCATTCAGGTCGCCGTGTGCGCCGGAGCCGGCGAGTTTCCTCTGGAATCGCCACAACAGCGGCGTACCGGGCCCACCCCAGTCCTGAAGGTAGACAGCGCGAACGTGGTAGATGCGGCCGATCTTGCCGGCCTTGACCAGTTGGTGCGCCAGCGCGACGGCGGGGACGCGGCGGTAGTTGTACCAGACGAATGTCTTGCGGCCACGCGCTTTTCTCGCGGCGGCGCGCATCGCGCGGGCGTCGTCGAGAGTGCCGGCCAGCGGTTTTTCACACGCGACGTGTTTACCCGCCTCCAGTACCGCGATCGCCTGCTCGGCGTGCACGTGATTCGGCGTGCTCACATCGACCAGGCCGATGTCGTCGTTGCACAGGATATCGCGCCAGTTGTCGGTCCAGTTCTGCCAGCCCCACTGCGCGGCGAACGGCCTTAGCGCCTTGCCGTCCCGCGCGGCGATCGTGTGCATCTTCACATCGAACGGTAAATCGAAATACTTGCACACCTTCAGGTATGCGTTTGAGTGGACACGGCCCATAAATTTCGAGCCGATCAGGGCGACGTTGAGGGGCTTGGGCATGGGGCGACTCCATAATTCGCGGTTGTCTTCCGGTTGCTTGTGTGAGAGAAAATGGCCGGGGGGACGCTAAGCCGTACGCGGCTGTTGCGGTTACATCGCGATGATTTTCCGAATCGCGTCGGCGGTCTGCCTGTAGGTGGCGACGTCGGGCGAAACCTCGCTGATCACCGGGCCGTCGTAGCCGATCGCGCGCAGCTCGCGGTTCATCGCTGTGTAGTCAACCTGCCCTTCCAGCAGTGCCGGCCAACTGCCGTCCAATGCGCCGCCCTGCCAGTCCTTTATGTGCACCATCATCACGTGCTGGCCGACAATACGCACCCAGTGATGCGGAAACTGAAAAACGGCCATGTTACCCGGATCGAAATAAAACCCTACGTGCGTCGAGCCCACGTCGTCAAGAAATCGCTTCATCTCCATCGGGCTAAACAAAAAGCCGTTCCAGACAAACTCGATGGCGATACGTACGTCGATCCGCTCGCATGTGATCGCCAGTTCCTTGAGCGATTCGATGCCGTTTCGGTACGCGTCGTCGTAGTACAGGTCGGCGCGGAGGTCCCCGAGCGTGTGCAGCGTGCAACGCACGCCCATTCTGTCCGCAATCTCCAGGGCACGCCGCGTCTGTTCGATGCCAAGGCGCTGTGACTCGCCCGAGTCGAGCAGGTTGCCGGTGCAACTGCCGATGCAGAGCGACGCGATCTCGAGATCCTTAGCCGCCGCGAGGCGCGCCAGGCGGTCGATTTCGTCGTCGGATATGTCAGGCGTGAACGCGCCTTCACACTTGAGCCCCATTTCAACGGCCTCGTAGCCGCTGTCCGCAGCGATGTCGAAAAACTCGTCGGTCGTGTCAGTGATGCAAACGAGTTGTGTGATGCCGGGCTTCATCAGGTTTCGATCCGGTGACTCACCAAGTGACTTTGCGGGCGCTGCCGGTCTTACCCGCTTTGAGGATGGCCTCGGCGACGGCCACGCCGCCGATCGCGACGTTGCCCGGCGTTTCACATTTCGCTTTGCCCTGCATGCACGCGAGAAAATGCTTCGCCTGGTTGATGTACATCAAACCCACCCTTGGGTGCACCCTGAACTTGACCAGCCGGCGGTTGCCCTTGAGGTCGTGCACCGTGTGGTAGCCGTACCTGCCCTTTTCCGCCTTTGGCGTCTTCAGATCGCCCGGCCCCGCCGACAGGCCGCCCCTGGAGCCGATCAAGTCAAATACCTGTTGCCCGCCACTGGTGACGGCCCATGACCAACTGATCATCAGTTGATTGCCCGACTTGTACCGCACCACGGCGCTGCCGGTGTCGGTCGCGGTGAGTTTTCGGTTGAGTTTAATGCTGCTGGACAGCACCGTGTCCGGCTTACCGAACATGTAATTGGCGTAATCGTAGGTATGCACCGCGCCGTCGATCAGCGGCCCGCCGCCAAGTTTATCGTCCATGAACCAGTTGCGCGGCCCGACGCAGGCGAGCACGTGTCGCCACAGAATCGGCGAGCCGAGCCGGCCGCTCTGGACAACCTTTGCAATTGCGCCCCATTCCGGGTCGTAACGCCGGCAATGTGCGATCATCAGCAGGCCTTTGTAACGCTTCGCCGCCTCTATCATTTGTCTGCACTGCGCGACGGTGCGCGCCATCGGCTTCTCGCACAGTACGGGCTTGCCGGCCCTGAGCACATCAATCGCCACGGACTTGTGATGTCCCGTCGGCACGGCGACCACGACGCCGTCGACGTCATCGCTGCGCAACAGGTCGTGATAGTTCGCGTAGGTTGTCGTGTTCGGGTAACTCTTTTTGAACCTGGCCCGCGCCTTATCCGACAAGTCCGCCCCGGCCACGATACGACAGGACTTGACCTCGTTAAAGGCCATCGACTGGTACGTGCCCATCCCGCCGGTGCCAATGAAGCCGATGTTGATCATGTGATTTCTCTTGATTCAATGCGGTCAGTGCTGACTGCATCGTGACGTCCGAAGTTTTTCATAACTCGTGTGTAACTGATCGATCGACCCGGATTGTTCACCGCAGAAGACGCTTGAAGCCCAACAACCAAGCTTGCGGAAAAACGTGCCGTGGATCGCGCATTGCTTTCGATTTCGTCATGTGCCTGGACTTCAATCTCTGCGCTCTGTGCGCTTCAACTCTTCAATCGCGTGTCTGAGCTACTTTTTCTTCCCCGACGCCGCCAACTCAATTTCTCCGGCGACGTCGTCGAGCCAGCCCTGGACCGTTTCGCGCGCCTGGGGCAACACTTCGTCTGCGGCCGCCAGGTTCGGCGCCCATGTGGGGTCCCACTCGACGCTGATGTAACCGTCGTAGCCGATGCCCAGCAGACGATTGACGAAATCGTGAATCTCAACCTCGCCGGCGCCGATGGGCACGAACCCGCTGCCTTCGCCGAAGATCACATCGGTGATCTTCGCGAGTCGAATGCGTGAGTGAAGGTTGGGCACGGAGACGGCGGGCGACTCACCGGCTGCGGCAGCGTCCATCACGTTCCAGCACATGCCCGCCATCGGGTGTTCGACCAGGTCCAGCAGCCACCACCACGGCTTGGCCTGCGAGAAGGGCCTTGAATTCTCGAACAGCACGTGCACGCCGGCGTCCATGGCGACGTCCATCAGCGCACGGGCTCGCTTGGCAATGCGTTGCAGCACGCTGCGCGAGTTTTCGCCCGGCTCATACCACCCGCCAAACACGCGAATGCTCGAAAAGCCGATGTGCGCGGCAAGGTGAATCGCGTCGAGGATCTGTCGATGTACCTGCCGGGCAGTTTGGTCGCTCTTGTGGTGCAGTGTGAATGAGGTGCTTAGACAAACGGGTTCGATGCCCGCGGCGCGCAGCACGTCGCGCGTCTTGTCGGCGCTGCCCGATGCCGGGTCGCTGGCCAAACCCTCGCCGCCGCCGTGCGTGCGCAACTCCACGCCCTGGTAACCCATCGCTGCCGCACGCTGGGCGACCTCGTCGATCGTCCAGGCCGGGCACGCTACCGTACTGAAAGCAAGTTGGATCGCCATATATGGGTTCCTGTCGGCCTGGGATCCGTGAGGGCCATCCCGTTGCACGGGCAGACAGGGTATACGAATCGGTCGATGAATGACAAATGGTGCATACTAATTGGGGCATCCCGCGTTGTCGGCGCCCGCGCCGGGTGCGCCTTCGGTGTTGCCGCCTCGCACGATGCGGCAGGCGATCCTCTGCACGAACGCACCAACGGAGAACCCGCATGCAATTGGGACTTGTGTCGTACCAAATAGCGGCCGAGTGGGATCTGACCACGCTGCTTACCAACTGCCGCGAACTGGGCATCGCCGGCGTGGAGCTGCGCACGACACACGCGCACGGGGTCGAGCCGACGTTGAGCAAGTCGCAGCGCGCCGACGTGAAGGCGAAGTTCGAGGATGCGGACATCATCCTGTGGGGTCTGGGCACGGTATGCGAGTTCGATGCGGTGGACCCGGTGGTCGTGCAGGAGCATATCGACGAGTGTCGCCGGTTCATCGAGCTGGCGGCGGACGTGGGCGCCCGCGGCGTGAAGGTTCGACCGAACAAGTTGCACGAGGATGAGGGCGTGCCCAAAGACAAGACGCTCGAACAGATCGGCAAGGCGTACGCAAAGTGCGGCAAGATCGGCGCGGATCACAACGTTGAACTGTGGATGGAAGTGCACGGTCAGGACACGTGCCTTCCCGACAATATGCGCGTCATCATGAACCACGCCGACCACGGCAACTGCTTCGTATGCTGGAACTCGAACATGACCGACCGCGACGCAGCCGGCAGCATCGACGACAACTTCGCGCTGCTGGCCAGGTGGGTGCGGTCCGTCCACATCACCGACCTGTCCAACCGCGACTATCCGTGGCGGCGACTGTTCGAACTGCTTGACGGCAACGGGTATGGCCAACGTCTCACGCTGGCGGAGATTGCCGGAACGGATGACCCGGCACGCGTGATGACGTATTACCGGGCGCTTTGGTTGGAACTCAGTAATCAGTAGTATGCGAATCCGCAAGCGCCGGATTACCCGTAGCGCAGGGTCATGCCCGGTTGCATGTCGTGCACCTTGACGCCGTGTGGCGAGAAGTCTCTGGAACTTTCGACGAGCATCGGCCACGTGCCGAAATGGATGGGGATCGTGATACGGGCGCCGATGAGTTCAGCGGCCCTGGCCCCAAGTTCCGGCCCCATCGTCAAGCGGTCGCCGATCGGCACGCACGCAATGTCCGGCTTGTAAATCTCACCGATCAGTTTCATGTCGGAAAACAGCCCCGTGTCACCGCAGTGGTAGACCGTCACGCCCGCGATGTTCACGACCACGCCGCAGGCCGGGCCCATGTACTGGCCTTCGTACGACGATGAGTGAAACGCCTGAGTGAACGCGACGAACCCGAAGTCAGTCTCAATTTTTCCGCCGGGGTTGCCCGAACTGGTCGACACACCCTGGCCGCCCAGGTACTCGCATAACTCGAACGCGCCGTACACCATTGCGTCGTTGGCCCTGGCGATCGCAACAGTATCGCCCACGTGGTCGGCATGCCCGTGCGTGAGTGCGATGTGCCCGCACTTGATTTCGTCGGGCTTGTGTTTCGCAACGGGGTTGTCCGTCAGGAACGGATCGATCACCAGCGCGGTGTCGTCCGATTCAAGCAAAAACCCTGCGTGCCCCAGAAACGTCAGGACTATCGACATGTTGAGCTCCTAAACAAGTAAGCGGTGCGGATGTTACGCATATGGTAAATGAATCGAACGTGGAGGGGTCCCACCCCGGACCGAGGTACAAAGTCCCGGAGACATGAGGCATATGCCTTAACTATTCAGACCCACTGTCAAATCCTTTGCGTCATTGCGACTTCACGCCTTTGCATTTAATGAAGCCGCTCGGCCACCGATCCCAGCTTCCAAATCGGAAATCAAATGTCCCCCTCATCCTTGAGCATCCGAATCGTCTGACGAAACGCCTCCGCGGTCAGATGACAATCCTCATCCGTATGCACCGCCGATATCGGCCCGCCGGGCCACGGCATAATGTCCACGCCGTGCAGCAAACATCCGATACGAATTTTTGTCATCACGCCCGGCCCCGCCGGGGCGCACAACGTGGCGTAATCAAACTTGCCTGATTCGATTTCTTCACGCGTCGTGCTGATGTTGTTCGGATTCAAAAAGACATGAAATCCGCCGTACTTTCCGTACGCGATCCAGTTGACACCCTCATCGCGAAACACGTCATCCAGTGCGTCCTGCAGTCCCCGGCCGTAGTCGATCGCGCGTTGACAGGCGTCGGTCGTTTTGACGATCTGCAGTGTGGCGATCGCCGCTGCGCATGTGGTCGGCATCGCGTTGTACGTACCCTGGTGACCCACCTTCTCGAATCCCCCGGCTGCGGCGGCGCGATGGTCCAACCGGTTCATGATGTCCGCACGTCCGACCAGTGCGGCGCCGTGCATCGCGCCTGCGACGATCTTCCCCAGAGCTGTCAAGTCCGGCGTCACGCCAAGTGCCTCCTGCGCTCCGCCGGACGCGCAGCGAAATCCGGTGACCACTTCATCGAACATCAATACAATGCCGCGCTGCGCGGTCGCCTCGCGCAGCGAGTGCAAAAACTCCGGCTTTACGGGCACCTGTCCCCACGTCGAACCCGTCGGCTCGATCAGGACGGCTGCGATGTCATCGTGCTCTTCGATGATTCGCTGCGTCTCTTCCCAATCCCACGGTGGCGCGATGACCACGTTGTCTGCGATCTCCGGCAATACCCCTGCCGTCGGCGCACCGTCAAAAAGCGAGAAGGCGTTAAACGCCACGTGATCCTGCCACCCGTGAAAGTGGCCGATGAAACGCAGAATCTTTTTACGGCCGGTGAACGCCCGCGCCAGCCGAATGCCAAGCAGCGTCGCCTCCGTGCCCGAGTTCGTAAATCGCACGCGCTCGGCACTGGGCACCATGTCGAGGAGCAACTCCGCCCATTGCAGTTCCAACTCATGACATGCGCCGTAGTGTGTGCCCTTGTGCAGTTGGGTCTCTACGGCCGCAACCATTTCGGGGTGACAATGCCCCAGCAGCAGCGCGCCGTGTCCACCTATATAGTCAACGTACTCGTTGCCATCCACATCCCACTTGCGCGTCCCCTGCGCGTGCGTGATGTAGATGCCGTGCGGTTCGATGTAGCGCACGTCGTGCGTGACCCCGCTGGGAAGCATGCGGCGGGCACGTTCGGCGAAGGCGGCGGACTTTGGTGTCCTGCGAATGTACGCCTGCACGAGCGGGGACGACGTCAGCTCGGTGGCGTCCTTCGTTTGTGTTGGATCCGTTGACGACGAGAGTGTGGCCATGTGATCGCTCCTCATGGAACCGCGCTGGCGGCGGTTGTTATCATTCTTCAATCAGAGTTTAGTCATCCGGTAACACTCGTTCAAGGACACGATGCCCTGGGCGTTGTGCTCCCGCATGAGCATTTGTTCATCGACCTGCGCAATCAGTTCACTGAGCCGGAGGAGCCGCACAAACGGGAGATCCCCCAGGAGCCGCTGTGCATGCCGAACTTCGGTTACGTGCGCAACAATCCGTACGCTGCCAGAGGCAACCTGGTCATCGAGGATGTCGACACGGTGGTGGACGGCGCCCGTGTACACATGGGCCGGTGACGCCTCGCATGGCGTCATTCAGGGCCGAGGCCAGCCGGTGGTCGCGCGGGAAGTTGATCGGCTCGATCCACAATGACGCCGCCGGGCACCAGAATCTTGTGCCCCGGATCCACCGCAGCAGTATGATAGGTTCGCTCGAGTTGCCGGTTTTGAACGCGTTTTACGCGATGAGCCACGAATCATGTATGAAGATGCTGTGACATATCACGTAGCGACCGACGGGGATGACCGCTGGTCGGGTTCGCTTGCGTCGCCGAACGCGCAGCGGACGGACGGCCCGTTCGCGACACTGTATCGCGCGCGTGACGAGATTCGCCAACTCAAGTACGCGGGCGGCGGCGCGCTGGACCGGCCGGTGAATGTGCTCATGCGCGGCGGTGCGTACATGATGGACCAGCCGCTTCGGCTGGCCGGTGGTGACTCGGGCAGTCACCTGTGCCCCGTAACGTACGAGGCCTACCCGGGTGAAAGGCCCGTGATCAGCGGCGGGCAGGTGATTGACGGGTGGGAGCGTCACACCGATGACATCTATCGCGCGTCCCTGCCGGCCGTGCGCGACGGGCGGTGGTGGTTTCGTCAACTGTTTTGCGACGGCAAGCGCATGATCCGCGCGCGGTACCCGAAGTTTGACACGTCGAACCCGCGCTACGGCGGATGGGCATTCGTCGAAGAACTCGTGAGCCCGGCATTTGATCTGTCGTTGATCGAACAAATCGAACTTGACCGGCCGTGGAGATTCAAAACCGATCCGGACACCTCTGGCGTTGACGAACGGTGGTTTGCACCCGATGTCGACGACGGTGACTGGGATCAGTTGAGCACGACACAGCAGTGGAACCATCAGGGTTACAAATCTTACAAAGGAGCCGCGTGGTATCGCCAACGTCTTACCGTGCCTGACGACTTCGATTCGCAAGAGCACTTCTGGCTGCTCTTTGGAGCAGTTGACAAGGCCGCTCACATTTACATCGACGGGCGGAAAGTCTTCGAGCACACGATTGAATCCACGGGGCTTGATGTCGACGCGATCTGGCAAACATCATTCAAGTTCGACGTCAGGCCGTGGCTGGCACCGGGAGTCGAGCATGTGATTGCGGTGCTTGTGGAGAGTAACGAAGGTTTCGGCGGCATCTGGCGGCCCGTGTCGCTCGTCAGCGCCGATCACGACGTGCCGCCTGACATTCTGGCCGGCAAAGTGCAACGACCGATGTCGTTTCGACACGAACCGGATATCTTCCCGCACCGATGGGCCAGGCCCGACCAGGCGGAGGTCTTCATCGTCCCGGGCAAGAGTTGGATCAGCGACATTATTCCGATCAAACGTGTGGATGCGGCATCGCGAACGATTCATCTGCACCGACCAGTGCAGTCCGCCCGGTACACGCTGGGCAGCGCGACACACATTGATCAGGGCAACCGATTTTTCGTGGAGAACAACCTCGAGGACCTGACCGAGCCGGGCGAATGGTGTCTGGATGCCGACGAAGGCGTGGTGTATTTTCGCCCGCCCGGCGGCGATATTGACACGGTCACCGTCACCGCGCCGGCGACGATTCGGCTCGTTCAGATGGTTGGCAGCGCGGACCATCCGCTCGAACACGTGACGGTCCGCGGGTTTACCTTAACGCAAACGCAGGCGGACTGGCCCAGGTTCGACAGCTACTACAAAACGCCCAACGCAGGGCAGGCCGTGTACATGGAGCACACACAGGACTGCACAATCGAGGACTGCGTCTTCGACGCCGTCGGCGGTGACGCGATTCGAATACAAAACAAGAACGCGCGCAACCGAATCACGGGCAACCACATCTTTGATGCCGGCGCGTACGGTATCTTTGTCGGCGAAAAACAGTTTGGCTACTGCCGGCACGACCCCAAATCAGCTGACGTGCCAAGCCCCCCCGAATGGTTCAGCGACCGGTTCGACCGGGATATGATCGTCAAAGCCTGGCCCGTCTCACGCGAACACCTGATCAGCAACAACCACATTCACGACGTCGGCTACTTTGAAAAGCACGCCAGCGGCATTGCATTCTTCGGCGTCAGCGCGTCCGACGTCGTCGTCTCGCACAACCTGATTCACCACACACCGCGGTTCGGCATCGGCATGATGAGCGGATTCGGACGCATCACCATCGAGTACAACCACATTCACCACACCTCGATGGAGACGGCCGACACCGGGGCGATCACCGCCAACAGGTGGTACACGTACGACAAACACCCGGACCTGGCGCGCGGCAACATTATCCGGTTCAATTGTATTCACGACTCAGTCGGGTGCGGTGCGTACGAGAAACAAATGGAGCCCGGCGGCAACAGCGAAGCTGGCGGACGAATCTGGACGCGATACTACAGTTGGGCGATCTACTTCGACAATGCGCCTATGGACGTTCTTGTGTACGGCAATATTTGTGCGCGCAACACGCTTGGCGGCATTATGATCAGCCACTACGGCAACAACGTCACCGTCGAAAACAACATCTTCGTCGACAGCAGCACGTCGCAGGCGTACTTTCTTTTCAGCGGGCAGATGTCCAACATCGTGATGCGGCGGAATATTTTCAGTTATCGAAGTAAGGACGCGAACTATCTGCGCATGAACCTGATGGTCAATAGTGATCCGCAGGCGATCATAACCGAGCATGACCGGCAGTTGTACCACTTACCGGATGACGCGACGCTGACCTTCGACGGACTGCCCGGTGAAGCAGTGGTGCGCACGGGAATGCAGACCAGTGAGCAAGCGGACACGACGTTGCAGACATGGCGCGCGATGGGTTTTGACGCCAACTCGGTTTTCGCTGACCCGAAGTTCGTCGACCCGGCGAACGGTAACTATACGCTGCGGCCGGATTCGCCCGCGTTTGAATTGGGCTTTCAGCCGATCGACACGGACCGGATCGGGCTGCTGAATGAGTCATCATCGCGTTAGGATCGCGGCCATTCGGCCGCGACAGCTCGCACAGCGAAGGACACATGAGCATGCTTCGTATCGTCGACGTTTGCATTCACAAAGTGATCGTGCCGATGAAGCCGGACACGGTCCATTCGCCGGGTGTGGAGGACAAGTTGTGCGCGCCGGACCCGGTGTCAGGTCGCAGCCTGAACTTCTGGGAGTTTCCCAAATGGATCATTGAACTGGTGGCGGACAACGGCCTGACCGGTCTGGGCGAGCCGCGCCGCGGCGACTTGCTCGAACCGTTGCGTCAACATGCCGACGCGATCATCGGCAAGACGCTCCTTGAACTGCCCGTCGGCAACCTGCCGTTGCCGCATGGCGACACTTACGAGTCGTACATCATTTATGAAGCGTACGAAATGGCGTGGCTGGACCTGCTCGGCAAACACCTGGGTGTGCCCGTTCATTATTTGCTGGGCGGCAAGCTGGTCGATCACGTGCCCGTCGACTACTGGATGGGTCGCGCCAGCCCGGACGAGACCGCGCGACGAACGCGGCTGGCCGCCGAACTGGGCTTCCAGAGCGTGAAGATGAAATGCAAGTTCGGCGACCCGATCGTACAGCGCGTAGAAGCCGTGCGCCAGGAGGCGCCGCATTTCTCAATCGTGTTCGACCCCAACGAGCGGTTCGATACCGTCGAGAACACGCTTGAGGTTTCCCGGTCGCTGGAGAAGTTCGACCGCGTTACGTTTGAAAGTCCGGTACCGCAGGACAAGTTCGACTGGTACGTCGCGCTGCGAAACCAGATACCGCAGGACATCGCGCTGCATTTATCGTCAGTTCGGCAACTCATGCCGGCGCTGCAGGCGGATGCGGCCGACTGCTACAACCTGCTGGGCCCGCTCAAGGAATTCAGCGAATGGGCGCGTTTCACGCGCACCGCGGGTTACCCCACGTGGCGCGGCACCGGCATGGATCTTGGCGTGCGCGACATGAGCAGCGTCCACGCGGCCGCGGCCGCCGGGTGCCAACTGCCCAGCGACATAATCGGACATTTGTTTCGTGAGGACGACCTGATCATCGAACCCATTGAGATGGCCAACGGGTGCGCCGTGGTGCCGGACAGGCCGGGGCTTGGCGTCGAGTTGGACCGTGACGCCCTGGAGAAGTACAACGTAGCGTGATCGGCGCTGATGCAGTCAGAACCGGTCGCAAGCGACCGGGCGGGGACTTAAGCCCCCGCCCCACCCGACACCCAAAACCTGCAGGACAAAATGCTCAAACGCGCAGGCCTATTAACATACACTTGGGACTTCGTCGACGAAGGCGTCGACACGCTGCTTGCGCGCATTCGCGACCTGGGCGTGACGCGTATTTCGCTCACGAGCCTGTACCACGCCGGGTTCTTCATGCACCCGCACAACCCGAAACGCAGGACGTATCTGCTGGAGGACGGCGTTGTATATTTCCATCCCAATGAGTCGCGTTACAGTGACAGCGTGATCAAGCCGGTCGTCGCGTCGATGTGCAAAGACACGGACTGGTTCGGCGAGATATGTGAGCGGGCAAGCGACGTTGGGCTTGGGGTGTCCGCGTGGATGGTGTGCTTTCACAACACCCGCCTGGGGCTGCTGCACCCGGACGCGACGATCCGGAACGTGTACGGCGACTCGTACCCGCACGCGATGTCACCGGCACACCCGGACGCGCGGGCATTCGTGCACGCGGTGGCGGGCGACCTGGCCGAGCGGTATTCGCTGCTGTCAGTCATGGTCGAAGCACCGGACTATCGGAGTCGTCTGCATGGCGGGACGTGGGTCAGCGGTCACCATCACGAGCGTGACGGCGTGTACCTGCGACCGCTCGAGAAGGCGCTGTTGGACCTGAGCTTTAACGACGCGGACGTCGAGCAGGCCAGCAACGCGGGGGTGGACGTCGAGCGGCTGCGCCGCGCCGTACGAGCACACATGGATCGGTACTTCGACGAGGCGCCTACAATTCCCACGGACCTGCCTGAGACGATCGAGCAGTTTGCGCAGGACGCACCCCTGGCCGGTTACGAAGCGCACATGCGACGCACGGAAGAAACCGTGTTGGCCGAGCTGGCGCAGATTGTGCGTGAGCACGGCGTCAAACTCGAAGGCAAGGCAAGCCCGTCGGTCGACATGGCACTGTCTGGCGGGTACGGCGAAACGCCGCAGCGCATGGCGCAACTTGTCGCCCAAACAAAAAGGACACTCACGGCTGACCAGGAACTGGGTTTCACCGTGCGCATGGGGTACAACCACCCGGGCATGGGCTGGGCAATGCAGTCGGAGCAGGACACCTGCGCCGCCGTGCGCGCCATCGCCGATGCCGGCGCGGACGAGGTGCTGTTCTACAACTACGGCGAAGCGCCGCGCCGCGCGATCGATTGGATCGCACCGGCACTGCAAAGCGCAGGGTTCCGTGGGTAACGGGGCGTGGCGAACCGGCGCAACATCAAACTCACCAACCCCGCGAAAGCCAACGCCGGTATCGCCGGCTCGGGAATCGTTGTGATCACCAGGTCCGGATTGGGCAGTTCGTCCTCGCCAAGCAAATCTTCGATGCGCATGCCCACGTATGGCGCAATGCCCGGGCCGATGGGCAAATCGACGACCGTAAAATAAGAGTGATGCAATGAAACTAAAACTTGCCTGTGCGGATTTCACGTTCCCACTGCTGCCGCACGACGATGTGCTGACGCTCATCGCCACGCTGGGCTTTCGTGGCGTGGATATCGGTTTGTTTGAGGATCGATCACATCTGCAGCCTTCGGACCAGTTAAAAAACGTCAGCCGGGCGGCACGCACGCTCAAAAAGAAATTGGATGCGCGCGGCTTAAAGGCGGCAGACATCTTTCTTCAAGTTGACAATGATGGTCGATCGTACGCCATCAATCACCCCCAGGCCTCGCGCCGGCGCAGAGCCCGCGACTGGTTTGAGCGCTCGCTGGACTATGCCGCGACGTGCGGTGCCAAGCACATCTCCATCGGTCCAGGGGTTTTCTTCAAGGAGGAGGCTCGGACGGAATCGCTGGCTCGTGGGCGCGAGGAACTTGTGTGGCGGATCGATTGCGCCGCGCCCTACCGGATCGTGCTGGGCGTGGAACCGCACATCGGCTCGATCGCGCCGCGGCCCAGATCAGCGCTGCGATTGGTTCAGTCGGTTCCAGGGCTGACCTACACGCTCGACTACGGCCATTTCGCGCGAGTTGGCATGCCCGACGCGCAGGTCGAACCCTTGATCGCTCACGCCAGCCATTTCCATGTACGCGGCGCACGACACGGCGCGATACAGGCAACGTTCCGCGATAATACGATCGATTTTGCGCGTATTGTGAAGGTGATGAAGGCCGTCGGATACCGCGGATATCTCGCCCTGGAGTACGTCTGGATTGAATGGGAGAATTGCAACCGCGTGGACAATCTGAGCGAGACGATTCTCTTCCGCGACTTTCTGCGGTCGCTCAAATGATTGCATGGGAGACTCGTCCTCCCGTTTGTGAAATGCCCTTGAGTTGCTTTCACGGGCCTCGGCTCGTCGGATCAAAACCTGACAGCCGTCTTGCCCTTCAACTGCAGACGCTCGCGTACTTCGGACGGTGTTGCGATCGTGAGCGAGAGACGGTTGAGAATCTCGCGCATCCGCTGAACCAGCACGGCATTGGAGCGAGCGTATTCTCCTTTCGCCAGATACAGATTATCTTCCAGTCCCACACGCACGTTGCCGCCCATGGTTGCTCCCATCGTGCAAAGTCCCAGTTGGTGTCGCCCGGCCGCCAGAATTGACCATAAATAATCGTCACCAAAGAGTTTGTCGGCAATGCGCTTCATGTGCAACAGGTTTTCCGAGTCAGGCCCGATGCCGCCCAGAACCCCAAAGATCGTCTGAACGAACAGCGGCGGTTGGACCAGACCGCGCTCAAGAAAATGTGCGAGCGTGTAAAGATGTCCCACGTCGTAGCACTCGAACTCGAACCGCGTACCGCATCCCTGACCCAGCTGCTCGAGGATGGTCTCGATATCCTTGAACGTGTTCTTAAAGATGTAATCTCTTGTTGTTTCAAGTTGCTGCGGTTCCCAGTCGTATTTCCACGTTGTGTACCGAGGCAGCAAATGAAACAGACCGAAATTCATGGAGCCCATATTCAGTGAGCACATTTCGGGCTCGAAGGCCATCGCTGCAGCCAGTCGCTCTTGAACCGTCATACCGTGGCCACCACCGGTCGTGACGTTGATCACCGCATCCGTAGCCTCTTTGATTTGTGGCAGAAACTGTCGAAACACGTCCGGGTCTGGTGTGGGACGGCCATCTTCTGGATCCCGCGCGTGCAAATGCACGATCGCCGCGCCGGCGCGAGCCGCCTCGATCGATTGCTCTGCAATCTGCTCCGGGGTAACAGGCAGGTACTCGGACATCGTCGGCGTATGGATAGCGCCCGTGATGGCACACGTTATGATCACGTTGGCTTGCGAACTCAAAGATCAACTCCCTTGTGAAGTCTGAATACAAAGCGTGCCATTCGAAAATGATAACGCCAGACAGAGTTACGGTGGGGGTATCCCCATCTGCAATCGCTCAAGAGTTAAGTCGCCATGAGTTCCAACTGTCGCCGCCCAGCGTGCACGACCTGGTCATCATCGAGTTTGCTCAGCGGCGTGTATCGTGGATGGTGTGAATCACGGTATGGGTCGTTGCGGGCCGCGTTGTAACAGCAAATCAGCGCCCATCTCGGATTGTCGCTGCGATTGGCGTCGGAGCGGTGCAGCAGGTTACAGTGAAAAAACACGGCCGAGCCCGGATCGAGTTCAAGATGGACCAGCGGCAGGCGCTCGACCGCGGCGTCAACACGTTCGGGGTCCGCCGTCGCCTGGCCGTCGACGCGCTCGTGATTGATCAGACCAACCTGGTGCGACCCGGCAAGGACCTGAAGGCAGCCGTTGGCTTTCGTCGTCTGATTGACGGCGATCATACAACTGCCCATGAACGGAAACAGGCAGTATCCGACCTTGTGCCAGTACCCGTAGTCCTGGTGCCACATGAACGCGCCGCCGGTGCGCGCGGATTTGAGCATCATTTTGTGATGCCAGTGGTAGACCTCACCTCCGAGCATCTGCTCAACCGAGTCGACGATACGTCGGCAGCGAGAGATCGCGCTGTAATAATCGTCGCCCAGGTCGTCATCGACCCAGAACTTCGATTCCCCACCGGCGCCGTCACCCAGTGAAAGGACCTTCGCCGCAAATTTGCGCGACAGGTCGAGTTTCTCGGCACTCTCCGCGGGCTGCTCCAGCGCATCATCGGCGGAGGCGATCTTCAATAACAGTTGCGTCTCCTCCGGATCGAATAACTTCTCGACGATCACGAAGCCGTCACGATCGTACTGGGCCAATTGGTCATTTGTAAGCATGGTTCTGATTCTCCGTATCCGCGGTGACAGGCGATGACCGATTGTGATTTTGAAGCATGCCGCCGCCCAATTGTTCGGCCCGCATCGGCATCGTCTCAAACGCACCTCATGGCACCTACAGTTGTCCCCCCATGGCGATCATCGCCACGCCGGCAGCGATGATAATCGCGAATAGGATCCGTAACACGCCAACGCGCTCATGCAAAAACCACGCCGCGAGCACCACGCCGATCGCGATGCTGATCTGCCGGCCAGCTGACACGTAGCTGATCTGATCGACCAGTTGATATGCCCACAGAAGCAGCACGTGAGTGATGCCAAGCATAAACGCAGCGAGGAAGATCTTGGGCCATCGCACGTTCGGACCCAGTCGCCACAATTCTCTCGGTGACCGCCGCAGACACAGGCTCGCCCCCAGTCCGCTGAGCAGAAACTCGATCACGCCGTAACGAAGCGCTGCGTTTATTCCTTTCGGCATCAACTCGAGACCGAACTTGTCGGCCGTGCTGTAACAAACGGTGCCTGCGGCGGCCAGCGCAATCCAAAGCCATAACGACGACACGCGAGCGTGTTGCGATCGGCGCATGGCGTTCATGCCCAGCAGCGCACATCCGACCATCACCAGCACGATGCCGGCAAAGCCGGGCAGGTTGGGCATACGGTCCCGCACGATGTCCACCGCCGCAAGAAAAAGGATCGGCAGCGCTCGAACCAGCGGATACACGATGGTAAAGTCGCCGCGGCGATACCCCTTGGAGAGGCCAACCGAATATATCGTCTGGCCGACACCCGCAATCGCCAGCATCAGCCAGGCAAACGGCGTCAGCATCGGCCAATACCATTCCGCGACCAGAACCGGTCCCAGCCCCATCAGGCCAAAGACCAGGTTGATCCTGATCAGCAGATCCCGATCCTCGCGCGCTGCATGCACCAGCAGGTTCCAACCGGCATGCATGAGCGCCGAGCACAGAATCAGCAGGATCGCGAGGGTTGGCATGGGTGGTTCGTTACCAGTTTACGGCAGACGAGGGATCGACATGGTCACACGTCTGTTGATGTTGGCATGGTGTCTTAACGAGCCGCACGTGTCAGGTCAAAACTTTCTCGCTTGCGTCACGGTCGCGACTCGTTGTCCGCTCAAATAGCGTTCAAGCGTTCGCCGCCTGCGTTTGCAGGGCGCGCCGCGCCGGGTCCTCGTCGTGCGGGCGCGGCACGTTGGACCAGTTGCCCTGCGGATCGATGCCGTGGCAGGGGATGGAGGCAACGACGTAATCCCGTGTCGCCAGGACTTTGGTCACGACGTAGTGGATCGTCAGGCCGCTGCGCCGGCCCATTGACCCGTTGGGCTCCGAACCGTGCAGCAGCATATCCGAGTGCGGGGATATTTCGCCGGCCTTTAGGTCGATGTCGACGTTCACAACCCATCATATTGCAAACGAGATCAATGTCCCGATCCAAAAGCCTCAGCGCGCCAAGTACCGTTCCAAATCCAAGACAGGACAACACGGAGGATGAAACTGTAAATAGCCACGATACTAATAAGGCCACCTCTAAAAATCCCCCGGATTTCTCTTGACACCGATGCTACAAGATACGGATCGCATGGATCACGTTTGATG